>JBBSLF010000054.1:0-11064 GCA_038255505.1 Candidatus Limnocylindria bacterium | reverse complement strand
CGACCTTGCGCATTCGCATCAGCGTATTGGGATCGACAGCAACGTGGTCATCTACGCGCTCGAGGGGTCCGGGCCTGAATCCGAAACGGCTCGGGCCATCTTCGATCTGCTGGCAACTGGCGCGTGCAGCGGCGTCCTCTCGATTCTCGGCCTGGCCGAAGTTCTCGTGGGACCGGCGAGGCACGCCGGCGACGCCTTGGTTCAGCGCTACGCGGACGAGCTGATGGAGCTCGAGGGCCTCGAGATCATCCCGATCGCCCGTGATGCAGCGATCGAGGCCGCACACGTGCGGGCGGGCGGCACTCCCCTCGCCGACGCGATCCACCTCGCGAGCGCTCGGACAAGCGGAGCGTCTGCATTCGTGACGAACGACCGTCGCCTGAAGGCACTGCCCGGGCTCGATGTGATCACGCTCCAGGACCTCGTGGCCTGATCAGTGGAGGTGCAGTAGCGGTTGAGAAACCTCGTGCGGCTCCGCACGTCGTCCGGGACCGATCAGGACCGGGTCTTGTTTTCGGTTACCAGGTACCAATCACCATCGGCTTGGGCACCTTCAGGCCCTTGTCGGAGGGTCTCCACGGACGGCTCACGCTCAGACTGACGGCACCAGGACGGCGCTGCGCTTTCGGATCTGACCTAAGCCGACCCTGGTTGGCAGGTGGTAACACTGACGGTGCGCCCCGGTTCGCGCGGACCGTGTCGCGATCCTGATGATGGGTCCGAATCCGGCGACGAAGTTGGTCTTCAGTCCGCACCATCCTTCGGCAGCGACTTCAGTACGCAAAACTCGTTGCCCTCGATGTCGGCCATGACCACCCACGGAACGTCCCCCTGGCCGATGTCGGCGCGCTGCGCGCCGAGACCCTCGAGCCGGGCGACCTCCGGTGCCTGATCATCCGGCGCGAGGTCGAAGTGCCAACGGTTCTTGACGCGCTTCTCGTCGGGGTTGCGCCCGAAGAGCACCGGAAAGGCGCCCGGATGTGGTTCCTGGAAGGGCGCAATCATCACCTCGTCCTCCGACTCAGACAGGATCGGCCAGTCGAGCGCCGCTGACGTGCCAATCAGCACGTTAAATCGGCCAAACCACCGTCGCATGGCCACGCCCTTGCGGAATGAGGCGCATGCGCCGCCTTGGGGACGATCAGATCGAACGCCGATCTATCGGCCTGCTTGCCGTGGCGCTGAGCATGTTGGTGGGACTGCCGCTGCTGGTGGGTGCGGTGATGCCTCCCGCGCCGTCCGTCACGGCGATGCCGAAAGAGCTGAGCCAAATGCTCGAGCCGATAGCGCCTGGAGGGGAAGACGCTCCAGTCGGGCGCCCATCCCCCGTCCCGTCCGCTGATCGATCTACGGAGGCGCTTGTCGCAGCCGAGCCGCCGACCCGACCCGCGACGGCGACGCAGACCCACGAGATTCGGGATGAGCCTCCACCGCGCGGTGAGCGCTCAATCGGCGTACCCACACTGCGCTCCTCGGACCCGGGCTGGACGGCGCAGCGCCTCGAGATCCCAGCACTCGGGATCAATGTGTTGGTCGCCCTCGCTGGCAGCACGGCGGACGAGCTCTTCCCGCCCCATGGAGGTGCCTACATCCTCCGATCCAGCTCCCAGCCCGGGCGCGGAACGAACTCCTACATCTTTGCCCATGCCATGCCCGATCTGTTCAAGCCACTCTGGTGGGCGCAGGCCGGTCAGCAGGTGATTGTGACCATGTCCGACGGGCAGCAACTCGGTTACCGGATCACCGCGATCATCCCGGATGTGCCCTGCCCGGATCCAACCAAGCCAAAGCCGGCCAACCTGTCTCCCGCCCTCGCTAACGCGACCCACTGCGACCTCAGCTGGACGCTTGCCACGCCTGACGAGCGCATCTCACTCCAGACGAGCCAGGGCTTTAACCGCAACTACGGCGAGCTGGTCATCATCGCGGAGCCTGACTGGCGCCGATAGCGAGCCGGACCACTGCGGGCACCCGCACTCAACAAACGAGGCTCAGAGTCGGTAGCGGAGAGTGGCGGCGACGCCCTCGTGGGAGCCGAGATCGGGATGGTCACGAACGATCTCCACGCGCGCGTCGGTGACCGTCGCCTGGCGGATCAGCTCGGCGCGCAGTTCCTCGTCCGCGTCGACCGACTCGTCGACGATGAGCTCGTCGACCTGGCCGATCTCCAGCGCTGCCATGGTCGCGTCGACACCCACCACGCCAAGGTCGCCGGCCCGCCAGCCGGCAACGGCTCGGTCCGCCGCGGCCGTCCCATCGGCCTCCTCGAGCGCGCCGAGCAGCGGCACGATCTCCTCGCGAACGTCCTCCAAGGTCGCGCGCATATCGATCCGTGCGACGTGCTCGACCAGCGGGCGGACCCGCACGGACAGCTCCGGGTCGAGGAACGAGATCGCGCGTTCGTCGCCGGCGAGGATGATATGCGCCGGCTTCTCTCGCTCGACCAGCCGATCGATCGCCTCGGCCGCCTCCTTCGCGAAGCGCTTGTCCTGCATGTCGACGTGACGCTGGAATCGCGCCTGCGACCAGCCGCCGGTGTCATGGCGGGTGTGCTCCGCATTTCCCTCATCCGGTCCCGAACGCTCGACGAGAGCCCCGCGGCGCGTGACGAACAGCCGGCAGGTGTTCGTATCGACCACGGCGATCACGGCGCTCACCTGGTCATCCAGAAGGCGGGCGAGCTGGAACAGCTCCGCGGTCGGGCCCGCGGTCACCTGGGTATCGAAGGCCGTGTTCGCGCCGATGGCCTCCCAGACGCCGATCCTGTCGCACGCGAAGATCGCCACGCCTTCGGTTTCGTTCAACTCCTCGCTGTCGAGCAGCTCCTCGATACGCGCGCGATCCGCGTCGAAGGAAGCTCGTGCCTCCGACCGAAGCTCGAGCGAGTCGCGGAGGGCGTTGAGCCGGTCGCGCACCACGACCAGCTCGTTCCGCTCGCCGGGACGGCCACCGTGCGCCTCCGGGCGAGTGTCCACGTAGAGACTGAGGACCGGGGCGTCCGTGCAGGTCGCCTCGGCGAGGCGGCGCATGAGCGCGCGGAGAAGGGCCTGGTCCGGGCCGAGACGCGTGGTGGTGATAGTCATGCCCCACTGCGAGCAAGGCCCGTGCCCGGGCGTCTCACTCCGGACGTTGCGTGCTAGAGTCCGGCGTGAACGAGCGCTTGCTGCCCTGGATTCGGATCGGCTTCGCCGGATTGGTGGTCGCCGCGGTGGTCACCCAGGTGATCAGCCTTGTCGATGCCGGCGTCTTCAACCCGACGCGCTTCTTCCTGTTCTTCACGGTGCTGTCGAACCTGTTCGCTGCCGCCGTGTTCGTCGAGGGCGGCCGCCGCCAGCTGGCAGGCCGCCCCGCGGTACCGGACCTGTGGCGTGGGGCGGCGGTCGTCTTCATGACTGTCACCTTCATCGTGTTCGCCATCCTGCTGCGCGGCCTCCAGGAGGAGCTGCAGACGAACATCGTGTGGGTCGACGCCGTGCTCCACCGCGTCATGCCGGTGGCAGTGATGGCCGATTGGCTCATTGCGCCACCGCACGGGTCGCTGCCGTTCCGGAAGGCGTTCATCCCGTGGCTCGCGCCGCCACTCGTCTGGACGACCGTCACCCTCATCCGGGGCGCGGTAGACGGGTGGTATCCCTATCCATTCCTCAGTCCCGAGAACGGCGGGTACTCGACGGTTGCCCTGTACTCGGTCGGGATTCTTGGCCTGCTGCTGGCCGTGGTCTGGCTGGTGGCCACGGTCGGCCCGGCGCTCCGAGCCCGGCGCCGCGATCCCTAGGGCTGCAACGATCGGCCCGGTGGCTGCATCTCATCCTATCGATCAGGTGCCGATGATCTCGCGCCCGTAGACGTCGAGGCAGGCTTCCTCTTCGCCGTTCATCAGGTAGTTGTTGAACTGCGTCACGCCGGCGTCGCGCAGCTGATCGAGCCGCTCCCGGTGCGCCGAGACCGGACCGACGATGGCGAAGCGATCCGTGATCTCGTCGGACACGAAGCGGGCGTTGTCGCTGCCGACTTCGGCGTGGTGGAGGTAGTTGTAGCCCTCGCGGTTCTCGACGTACTTCCACAGCGGCTCGGGCAATTCGTCCTTGGGGTACTTGTTGATGAGATCGACCACGTGGTTGCTGACGAGCGCCGGGAACCAGCGCACCTTGTCGCGGGCGAGCGCGAGGTCATCGGACACGTAGGCGGGAGCGGCGGCCATGACCTCGATCGCATCGGGGTCGCGACCTGCTGCTTCGGCTGACGCGCGGACGAAGCCGATGCACCAGCGGATGATGTCGGGGTCGGCGAGCTGGAGGATGATCCCATCCGCGACGCGGCCGGCGGCCGCGAGCGCCATCGGTCCATAGCCTGCCACCCAGATGGGAACCGGGCCGTGCTGCGCCCACGGCATCTGGACATCGGTCCCGTCGAGGGTGATCGTCTCGCCGGCCGTGAGCGCGCGAACGATGCGGCAGCACTCTTCCATGTACGCGACGGTCGTCGGCTTCTTGCCCATGACGCGACGGGCGCTGTCGCCGCGGCCGATCCCGAGGTCCATGCGGCCGCCGGTGATTTCGTTGAGGGTCGCCAGCGCGCTGGCAGTGACGGTGATGTCACGCGTGGCCGGATTCGTGACGCAGGTGCCCAGGCGCATATCCTTCGTGGCGGCTCCCATGAGCGTCAGCAGCGGATAGGGGTCACGCCACAGGACGTGCGAATCGAACATCCAGCCGTAGGTGAAGCCGTTCGCCTCGGCGCGCTTGGCCAGCTCGACGCTACGACTGAACCGATGATCCGGCTTCAACGTGATCCCATATCTCATGCTGTCTCTCCTCCGTCAGGCCCAGGAACGTCCACAGTCAGCTCGCCACGGCCGGCGCGAAACAAAATCATCTCGAGATCTTCGCTGCCGGCGCTGACGTCGCGGTGCACCAGCCAGGCAGGCATCCGCCCGACGTCCCCGGCGCGAACTACGGTCGAGTCCCTGCCTTCCTCGCCGTGCTCCCATCGGAGTACGCCGGCGAAGACGTAGGCGTAGCTGTCGTACTCGCCATGGTGGTGCCACGGGGAGGTGGATTCAGGCTCCAGCCGGAGGAAGCCGACCCACGCCTGGTCATCACGGAAGGCCTGCTGACCGACGATACCCGCAGGGAGACCGGTCGCCGGGCGTCGATGGTTGGGCCGGACCACGGTCGGTCGGGTTCGCTCAGCCACATCGGTTCTCCGGCTCAACGGCATGGCCAGTCCCAGAGACTGGCTGCGAAACTGTCAGTGAATATATCACTAATGATATAATCGGTGAATGAGGCGATCGCTCCTCAGTGAGCGATCGTCGAAGGGCGGGCCGAGGCGAGCGGCGCCACCGTTTCGGCGTCCGGTGCCCCATCAGCCTGGCAATCTAAGGTCGAACCAAGTCTTCGTAGGCGTCCGGTCGGCGGTCGCGGAAGAACTGCCACGTCTGGCGCACCTCGGTGATCTGGTCGAGGTCGAGGTCGCGAACGATCAGCTCTTCGTCGTGCGCGTCCCCCACCTCGCCGATGAACTGCCCCCGCGGGTCGACGAAGTAAGATTGGCCGTAGAAGTCATCGTCACCCAGCGGCTCGATCCCCACCCGATTGATGGTGCCGACGAAGTATCCGTTGGCAAGCGCATGCGAGACCTGCTCGACGCGCCACAGGTATTCGGACAGGCCGCGTGACGTGGCCGACGGAATGAACACCAGCTCCGCGCCGTTGAGCCCCAATGCCCGCGCGCCTTCGGGAAAATGACGGTCGTAGCAGATGTACACGCCAACCTTGCCGACGGCGGTGTCGAAGACCGGATAGCCGGTGTTGCCGGGGCGGAAGTAGTACTTCTCCCAGAAGCCCTTGACGTGCGGGATGTGCGTCTTGCGGTACTTCCCGAGATAGCTCCCGTCGGCGTCGATCACGGCGGCCGTGTTGTAGTAGATGCCGGTGGTCTGCTCGTCCTCCTCGTACATCGGCACGATCAGCACCATGCCGGTCTCCTTCGCCAGCTCCTGCATGCGCTTCGTGGTCGGGCCGTTCGGGATGTGCTCGGTGTACGAGAAATACTGCGGGTCCTGGACCTGGCAGAAGTAGGGGCCGTAGAAGAGTTCCTGGAAGCACATGACCTTGGCGCCCTGCTCGGCGGCCTTGCGCGCATAGCCGATGTGCTTCTCGATCATCGATTCCTTGTCGCCGGTCCACTCCGCCTGGAGCAATGCCGCCCGAACAATTCGCGCCATTTACGTTCGACCCTCCGAAACTTCGTGCTGCCGATGGAAGGCCGATACTTTACACCGGCGCCACGTCTGACCTGTCTGCCGCCGATGCATCGATGCCCTCCTCGCGCGCTAGGCTTGGGCGACATGAACATCCTCGACATCGGTGTCCTGCTGCTCCTGCTGCTCAGTCTGGTTGCCGGCGCTCGTGCCGGGTTCCTGGGGCCAGTGCTCGGGCTGGCCGGCGCGGTCGTGGGTTTCGCCGCGGCGCTCCTCCTTGCCACGCTCCTGCGCGAACCCCTGGCTCAGATCGAGCAGCCGCTCCGCGCGCTCGTGACACTGATGGGGCTTGGCGCCTTCGTGATCATGGGTGAAGCGACCGGCGCAGCGATCGGCGCGACCATGAGCCGCGGGATTCGGCGCAGCCCGTTCCGACCCCTGGATGCGCTCGGCGGTGCGGTCGTCGGCGCGGCCCACGTTGTGCTGCTCGTCTGGCTCCTCGGCGGCATCCTGGCCGCCGGCATGGCGCCGTCGCTGGCTCCGCTGGCGCGCGAATCGGTCGCCGTCCGCCTGACCACCGAGGCGTTCCCTCCGCCGATGGCCCTGGCCGGCCGCCTGCTCACCCTTCTCGCCTCGACCGATCTGCCGCCAATGTTCGCCGGCCTCGAGCCACCGCCTGCCGAGCCGCTCGATCTGCCGCCCGACGCAGAGACGCGTGCCCTGGCGGAGTCCGCACTGGTAAGTACGGCACGGATCACGAGCAGCGGCTGTGGTGCCGGCACCATGTCGGTCGGGAGCGGCTTCTTCGTCACGGCCACGCACGCGATCACCAACGCCCATGTCGTGGCCGGCAGCACGGACACCACCGTCAGCATCGGCGGCGCGACGTTCGCCGCTGTAGTGGTGGCCTTCGACGACGAGGCCGACCTCGCCCTGCTCCACGTTCCCGACGCGCAGGCTCCCGCGCTTCAACTCACGACTGAGCCACCGGCGCGCGGCACGGCCAGCGTGGCACTCGGCTATCCGGGCGGCGGAGGCCTGACCGTCACCGCGGCCGCCGTGACCGCCACGTATCAGATCAACGGGCCAAATATCTACGGCGCCGGCACGTCCCAACGAAGCGTCGTCGAACTGCGCTCCGGAATCCAACGCGGTAACAGCGGTGGTCCCCTGGTGGTCGCGCCCGGTGCTGTCGGCGGCGTGATCTTCGGAGCTTCGCGGGTGCACGATGAGGTCGGCTACGCCATCGGCGCCGATCAGGCGACGGCGAGCATCGGTCCGTTCATCGGGTCAACGGCAGCCGTCGAGACCGGCGCCTGCCTGTAGGCTTCGATCATGCCCTGGGGACGTCACGCCAAGATCGCCTTCATCGGCTCGCACTCGGTGCGCAAGTCCAACGCCGTGCACGCCTTTGCCTCCGCGATTGGGCGTGCGGGACGCTCGGTCGAGGTGGGACGCGAGGTGATCCGTTTCAACCCGCTCGGCCTGAACGAAGGTGCATCGGTCGAGGCACAGCTGTGGGTGCTCATGACCCAGGTGCAGCAGGAGCTCGAGCTTGCTTCCCGCGCGGATGTGCTGGTCACCGACCGCAGCGTGGTGGACAACTTCGCCTATTACCTGCGCGTGACCGGCGGCGAGGATCCATTCTGCGTCGAGCCGCTCATTCGCCGATGGGCGTCAACCTACGACTTGTCCGTGCGCCTCCTGCCGGATGTCGGCCTCCTTGCCGATGGGGTGCGGTCGACCAACGATGGGTTCCGCGACGAGATCGAAGCGATCCTCGACCGCATCCTGCCCATCTACCTGATGCCGGACCGATGCGTCAGCGTTCCCGCCAGCCATGTGACCGGCGAGTTCAACTGGTGGGCGATCGGTGAGCGGCTGGCGGGGATCGTCGGCGAGCCGCTCGTCGACGGACAGCTCAGCGCTCTCTTCACCTGAGGGCACCGTCAGGACGGGACGAGGGTGTTCGCGAAGACCTGCCAGGCCAGCGCCGACTTCGCCACGAGGCTGAGCGCCACGTACACGTACTCGCCGAACAGGTAGCTGCGCCACGGGCCGACGCGGGCGTACTGCAGGATCATGTTGATCGCGAACGAGTTGAAAAACACGAAGAGCGACACGAAGATCGCGTACACGAAGGCCGGCGGCTCGGCCGAGGAGCCTGGGCTCCAAAGGTAGAGGCCGATGGCAATCCAGGGTACGACCCCGGCGATGGAGCCGAAGATGAACGGCAGCCAGCCAGGGCGCCCCGGGCGCTCGTAGTGTTCCTGGAGCAGGCCGAACAGGATCATCGAGGCATTCACGCCGAACAGCCCCACCAGGGCCGCCACGTCGGCGATGCCGGTGATCATCCCGATCAGCACGATCATCAGCGACGAGCTGATCGAGTACTCGATCCAGCGCGCGTAGCTGCGCCCCTCGAGCAGATGGCCTCGGTACCAGCTCCACGCCGGCCCGGCGATGAGGAGATGCGCGGCGGCCGATAGGAACAGGAAGGCGGCCACAGCCGGCCCCAGCGGCAGGGTGAAGAGCTCCTCGGTGAACGCCGGCGAGCCGGGCGGGCCCTCCATGAAGGCCGCCGTCACCGGCAGCGCAAAGTCGTTCGAGAGCACCACCACGGCGATCCCCTGGACCGCGTGCAGCAGGCCCATACCCACGTTGTACAGTCGCAGGCGGCCCAGGCCGCGTTCTTCGCTCATAGGTGCTCCTTCGTGACGTGCCGGTCCCTCACCTTCCGGGTGCGCGGGTACCACGGCCAGTGCCGAATGCCCCTTCCTACGAGCGCGAGCGTGCAGGCAGATCACCGCCGCGCGTCACGTCGCCGCTGCCTCCTCGGTCGGTGGCTCACCACGGAAGCGGAACCAGGCCCAGAAGGCGACGGACACGAGGGAGAAGCCCAGGAGCAGCCCAACGACAGTCAGCAGCGGCGTGCGGCTCGTGTCCGACAGGTATCCCGAGGCCGGGTTGATGAGAATGTGGAAGAACGCGAACGCGCCGACGCCAAGTAGGCCAGCCCACAGCACGCGATTCCACGCATACAGCGGCTCGCCGGGCAGGAACCGCATCGGCAGCAGGCCGAACACGACGCCTTCGAGCCCCGCCACCATGAGCGCGGCCAGGGCAGTTCGCAGCACGGTGACGCCGAACCCATCTCCCGCCGGCACGCCGCCCAGGGCAAGCCACGCCGCGAAGGCGACGACCAGCATCGCGGCCGCGCTGACCGCTGTCGCGCGACCCTCGTCCGCGGCGGACAGCTCGCGCGCGAACGCCAGGCCGATGAGCAGCCCGTACAGGTAGCCCGGCTGGAAGCCTGTGAGCCGGCTCAGCAGCACGCAGGCGACACCGATGAGCAGCGACACGGGCACCACCTTCAGGGTCCAGCGGTCGCCGATGCGGCGGTGCGCCATCACGGCCGGCACGGCGAAGGCCGCGGTGACCAGCACGATGCCGAGCAGCATGCCCAGGAACGTGGCCAGCGAACCCAGATTCAACCCGAAGCCGGGGTCCAGGAAGCCATACAGCACCGCCGCGAGCAACGTGAACAGGGCGACACCGGGCCACGAGGCCCAGAAGGCGCCGATGCTGCCGATCGCCGACCCGATACGATCGAGCCGGATCCAGCGGCGCACCTCGTCCTCGTGAGCCTCGAGGGTGGAGTTGAAGAGCTGGCCAGGGAACGGCATGAGGAATACGAGGAGGACAGCCAACGCGGCGCTCTGGAGGAGGACGATCGGATCCGCGCTCACCTCGCCCATCGTCGGGACCGAATCGCCGAACGAGGGCTTCGTGGTCGTCGGCCCCTCCACGGGAGGGGCGGGAGCCGGGGCATCGCTCGGCGGCGGTACGGGCCGCGCCTCGGTCCGTGCGATCATCAACGCCAGAGTGCGGCCGGGCGGCACCTCGTCGTCCGCCCACGTCGCGCTCCAGACGCCAGCCGCGTATGGTTCGGCGCCCTCGGCGACCGCCGCGTCGAACCACGCGACGAGGTCCTCGGGATCGTCGACCGGCGCGCGCTCCGCCACGCCGCGCAGGAAAGAGAGCGCGTCGGAGGGCATCGATGCGTCCAGGGACGTGACGAGCGCATCGACCGCAAGGATCACGCCCGAGTCGTCGAGGCGAGTGGTGACCTCGTACGTCGCATCGAGGCCGTCCTCGTCGGTCAGCGCGAGGCGACAGGTCGACACGGCATCGACATCGGTGCAGTCCAATCCGTACGAGGCCAGGTAGCCGGTCAGGTCGGCTGGTTGCGGGGCCGGGACGTGGTCGACGAGGAGGCCATCGAAGGTCCAGGTGGTGTCGGTCACGTAGAGCGTCCCATCACCGTCGTCGCAGGTCCGTGGCTCGGCGACCCGCTCGACGGTGACGTTGGCCGCGGTCGGGCCGAACGTCGCCTCCTGGGTGGTTCGCATGATCTGTCCATCCGCGCAGTTGGCGAGCTCGGTCTCGGTGACGAACCGAAGCTCGCCGTCGGCGATCTTCTCGAGCGAACCGACGCTCCATTCCTCGCCGTCGCGCACGGTCTCGAATCCGCAATAGTCATCGGACAGCGTGCAGTCGATGGTGACCGAGCCCGGGAGCGTGGCGCCGAGGGCGTACTCCGGATCGTCGAACTCGAAATCGTTCCCGTAGTCGGTGAGAGTCCACGTCCCGTCGTACGTGCTCACGCCTCCCGGCGTCCAATCGCCCGTCGGACCCGGCGCTCCGCTCGGGGCGGCCATCACATCGACCGTGCGCGTGAAGCCATCGGTCTCCGTCTGAATGACGCAGCCGGCGAGCTCGGACCGAGACTCATCGGTCGCGAGCGCGGGCCCGACCGAAGCACCGGAGTCCTCGCAGAATAACAGCGCCACGTCGGT
>JBBSLF010000053.1:0-11122 GCA_038255505.1 Candidatus Limnocylindria bacterium | reverse complement strand
GGGATCCATCGGTCCGGCCGTTGCTGCCGCAGCTCTTCACCGCGGGCCATGGCGCGCACGTGGTCGGCATCACCGGCCCACCCGGAAGCGGTAAGTCGACGCTCGTCAACGCGCTGATCGGGGAGTGGCGCCGCCGGGGCAAGCGGGTCGGAATCCTGGCGGTGGACCCGTCGTCGCCGTACACCCGTGGCGCCATCCTGGGTGATCGGATCCGGATGATGGAGCACGCCGCCGATCGCGATGTCTTCATGCGCTCGATGGCCTCACGCGGTGAGCTGGGTGGGATCGCTGCCACGACCTGGATCGCCGCGGCCGCGCTTGACGTCGCCGGCTACGACCCGGTGCTGATCGAGACGGTCGGCGCGGGCCAATCCGAAGTGGAGGTTGCGCGCGTGGCCGAGACGACGGTCGTGGTCGAGGCCCCCGAGATGGGGGACGAGGTGCAGGCCATCAAGGCCGGACTGCTCGAAGTTGCCGACATCATCGCCGTCAACAAGGGCGACCGTCCCGGCGCAGATCGGGCTGCACGTCAGCTGCGCGCCATGCTCTCCACGGCCGGCGGTCGGGTCGACCGAAAGCCACCTCCGGTGATGGTCACTACCGCCGTCACCGCAGACGGCGTCGCGGCATTGGCCGATGCCATCGAGGCGCATCGGTCTGTGGCACGTGAGCCGTTGGAGGCCAGGGAGCGTGCCGCCAACCAGGTGCGCCGGGCAATCGCGGAACTGGCGGGTCGTCGCGCGGCTGACGATCCGTCATGGGATGAGACCCTGCGCGCCGTCGCGGACCGTGAGCTCGATCCGCTCACCGCCGCCGAGCGCCTCCTCGCCTGAGACGTCGCAGCGGGAGCGCACAGTTTGCGGCCCCGCGCACACAACTGGTAAGCAGGGGTCGATTCGACGGGTTCTGCCCTCAGAATTTGCGCCCCGGCGCACTTTTTGAACCAATTGAACCGAAACCTGGGTCGAATGGCGGGTACCTTTCCAATTGTTTGCGCCCCTGTGCAAATCCATGGTTTGCGGCCTGACAGGGCGTTCGATGCCGCAGGCGGCACGCGGCGGCTGGTACGCTTGACCTTCATGAGCATTGAACGCGTCTTCGTCATCGGCGCGGGCCTGATGGGTCACGGGATCGCCCAGGTCAGCGCTGCGGCCGGCAAGCAGGTCACCCTGTCCGATCGGACCGAGGAGCTCGCCGCGAAGGGCGCCGCCCGCATCGCCGGCAATCTCAAGCGCCAAGTCGACAGGGGCAAGCTCGAGCAGGCGACGGCGAGCGCCATCGGTGAGCGAATCTCCACCGCGGCAGGCACCGATGCAGCCGCCGGCCACGATATCGTCATCGAGGCGGTCTTCGAGGACGAGGGCGTCAAGCGGCAGACCTGGGAGGCCCTCACGCAGTCGGCGGACCCGGACGCCATCTTTGCCACCAATACCAGCAGCATCAGCATCACCGGCCTCGCGACATCGACGGATCGCGCACCGAAGTTCATCGGCCTTCATTTCTTCTCGCCGGTGCCGGTCATGGGCTTGATCGAGATCATTCGAGGCCTCGAAACTGACGACTCGACCTACGAAAGCGCCAAGGTGTTCGCGGAGGAGCTTGGCAAGACGGTCATCGAGAGCAAGGACTATCCGGGCTTCCTGGTGAACCGGATGCTCGGCCCGTTCATCAACGAGGCGATCTTCGCGCTGATGGAGTCGACCGGCACGGCCGCTGATATCGATACGGGTGCAAAGCTCGGGCTCAATCATCCGATGGGTCCGCTGGAGCTGAGCGACTTCATCGGCAACGACGTGATGCTCAACGTCATGGATGTGCTGCATCGCGGTTTCGGCGATCCGAAGTTCCGCGCCGCACCCCTGCTGCGCCAGATGGTCACCGCCGGCCACCTGGGCCGCAAGACTGGCAAGGGCTTCTACGTCTACGACGAGCAGGGGAACAGGACAGCCTGATGGCGGTCGAGACCGCGCCGACCCGCGACGCGCTCGCGCTGTCCGAGGAGGAGCGAAGCGTCCGGGACACGGTGCGCGACTGGGCGGCCAGGGAGGTGGCGCCGGGGGCTGCGGCGCGCGACGAGGAGGAGCGCTACGACCGCTCGCTGTTCGAGCGGGCCGGTGAGCTGGGACTGACGGGATTGCCCTACCCGGAGGAATATGGGGGTGCCGGCATGGGCACCTTCGCCTGGGCGCTGGCCGCCGAGGAGATCGGTGCCGCCGACATGGCGATGGCGGTCAGCCTGAGCGTGCATGTCCTGAGCCAGCTCTGCATCTTCGCCAATGGCACGGACGGGCAGAAGGAGCGCTTCCTTCCACCGATGACCGCCGGGCGTGAGCTCGGCGCCTTCGCCCTGACCGAGCCACAGGCCGGATCTGACGCGGCCTCGCTATCGCTCGCGGCTCGGCGTGACGGCGACGACTACGTACTGAACGGGACGAAGATCTGGATCACGAATGCCGGCGAGGCGGCACGCTACATCGTCTTTGCGACCGTCGACCGCTCGAAGGGTAAGGCCGGCATCACCGCCTTCGTGGTCGAGGCCGACACGCCCGGCTTCCGCCTGGGTTCGAAGGAACGCAAGATGGGAATCCGGGGGACGACCGGGTACGAGATCGTGTTCGACGATGCTCGCGTGCCGGAGGCCAACCGGCTCGGCGCAGAGGGAGATGGGCTGAAGGTGGCGCTTTCGGCCCTCGGTGCAGGCCGCATCAGCATCGCGGCGGCCTGTACGGGCCTGGCACGCAATGCCCTCGAGCTGGCAGCCCGGTACGCTCTCCAGCGCCGCCAGTTCGATCGCGCCATCGCCGATCAGGAGATGATCCAGGCCATGCTGGCCGAGATGGCGGTCGGCGTCGACGCCGCTCGCCTGCTGACCTGGCGCGCCGCGCGAATGCGAGACGCCGGGCAGCCGATCAATGCGCCATCGAGCATGGCCAAGTGGTACGCCTCCGACGTCGCCATGCGCGTGACCACCGACGCGGTGCAGATCTACGGGGGCGCCGGGTACAGCCGCGACAACCCCGTCGAGCGTCTCATGCGCGACGCGAAAGGTGCCCAGATCTACGAGGGGACGAACCAGATTCATCGGCTCATCGTCGCGCAGCATCTGCTCGACGGCCTGCGACGCGAGCCATGAGCCACCGACCGCAGTCAACGCCCCCACCATTGATGAGGAGACCCGACCGATGACCGCCCAGGCCACGCCAGCTCATCCCATGGTTGCCCACGGCGAGCCGCTCCAGGTCCCTCCGGCGCGCGAGGCGAACAACCTGATCGACCTCGTGCACCGCACCGTGGAGCGGCTGCCCGACAAAGAGGCGATGCGCTGGAAGGCACCGAAGTCGAAGACCGGTGACGGGGAGGCGGATGATGGCGGTTGGGTCAGTCGCACCTATCGCGAGATGTGGGACGTGGTCACCGACCTGTCATTGGGCATGCGCGACCTGGGTCTGGGACCCGGGGACGCCGCATGCGTTGTCGGTCGAACGCGCCCAGAGTGGGTCCTCGCGGATCTGGCAGCCCTCGCGACAGGTGCCATCACGGCACCCATCTACCCGCAATCGGAGCCGAACCAGGCGGCCTTCATCATCAACAATGTGGGCGCCAAGCTCGTCATCGTCGAGAATGCCCAGCAAGCGACCAAGATCGGCGGAATCCGATCGCAATGCCCAACGGTCGAGCACGTCATCATCATGGATCCGTCGGGCAAGGTTCCCGAGGGGACGCTCACCTTCGCTGACGTGAAGGCGCGGGCCGGCTCGGACCCGGAAGTGGGGCGGCTGTGGCGCGAGGGTTGGCAGGCGATCGACGCTGACCATACCGTGACCGTCATTCACACATCCGGGACAACCGCCAACCCGAAGGGCGCGATGCTCACGCACGCCAACATCCTGTTCAACTACCAGGCCGTGTGCCAGGTCGTGGATCTGTCGGAGGACGATCTCTTTCTCTCCTGGCTGCCGCTGTCGCACATCTTCGAGCGGGTCGCGGGTGAGTTCCTTCCGCTCGGTCTCGGCGCCACCGTGGCGTATGCCGAGCCGGTCATCGAGCGCCTGGCGCAGAACATGGCTGATGTGCAGCCGACGATCATGGCGGCGGTTCCGCGGTTCTACGAACGCGTCTACGGACGGGTCCTCTCCACAGTTGAAGCAGGCCCTCCGACGCGCCAGAAGATCTTTCACTGGGCCATGGGCCTCGGCGCGCAGAAGTA
The DNA here is from genome assembly GCA_038255505.1 of Candidatus Limnocylindria bacterium. GTDB lineage: Bacteria > Chloroflexota > Limnocylindria > QHBO01 > QHBO01 > JACDBZ01. The sequence continues at coordinate 6,915 of JBBSLF010000053.1, read as the reverse complement.
CGCGAACCACGTCGCCGGACGTGGCAATTCGCCGTGGTTGACTGCCCGCCTCAAGGTTGCCGATGCCCTTGTCTTCAAGAAGATCCGTGCGCGGACCGGTGGCGGCATCCGCTATCTCATCTCCGGCTCGGCACCGCTGGCGCGCGAGGTCGGCGAGTTCTTCTACGGCATGGGTCTGCTCATCCTCGAGGGGTATGGCCTGACCGAGACGAGCCCGTTTGTCAGCATCAACCGTCCGCACGATTTCCTGTTCGGCACGGTCGGGACGCCCGCGCCTTCTACCGAGGTCAAGATTGACGAGGGCACGGGCGAGATCCTGGTGCGGGGACCCCAGATCATGCAGGGCTACCTCAACAATCCCGAGGAGACGTCGAAGGCGATCGACCCCGATGGCTTCTTCCATACCGGCGACATCGGTGAGCTCGACGACATCGGACGCATCAGGATCACGGATCGCCTGAAGAACATCATCGTTCTCGGTAATGGCAAGAACGTGTCGCCCGGACCGATGGAGGCGGCGTTGTCAGCCTCGAAGTACGTGGCGCAGGCGGTCATCCTGGGCGACAACCAGGCCTATACCGGTGCCCTGATCGCCCCGGACTTCGAGTCACTTGAGGCCTGGGCTACGGCGAATGGCATCGAGTCGACGGCTCCCGACCAGCTCATCGAGCGCAAGGAGGTCCAGAAGCTCATGGACGGCGAAGTGAAGCGCTCGCTGGACGGCTTCGCCATCTACGAGCGGCCGCGGCGCACCGCCCTCCTGCCGCGTGCCTTGACGGAGGAGGACGGGGAGCTGACGCCAACGCTCAAGACAAAGATGCGCGTCGTGCAGGTGAACTGGAAGGACCAGATCGCCTACCTCTTCGACGAGAAGGGCGGCGGCGACTGACCATGCGTGACGTATACATTCTCTCCGCGGCCAGGACCCCGATCGGGAAGTTCGGCGGCGCCCTGTCCACCACTCCCGCCACAGAGCTCGGCGCCGTCGCGATCCGCGCTGCCGTGGAGCGGGCGGGGATCGACCCCGCGAACGTGGACGAGGCGATCATGGGCCAGGTGCTTCAGGCCGGTGTGGGGCAGGCACCCGCGCGCCAGGCGGCGCTGAAAGCCGGCCTGCCCAATGGCGTCAGCGCGACGACCATCAACAAGGTCTGCGGATCCGGGCTCAAGGCGGTAATGATTGGCGCATCGGCCATTCGCGCCGGCGATGCCGAGCTCATCGTGGCCGGTGGCATGGAAAGTATGAATATGGCTCCCTACCTGCTGCCGCAGGCACGCACCGGCTATCGACTGGGTGATGGGACGCTCGTCGACTCGACCGTGCATGATGGGCTGTGGTGCTCGACCTGCGACGTACATATGGGCATCCACGCGGAGCGCGTGGCCGCCAAGCACGACGTTACGCGCGAGGCGCAGGACGCGTTCGCGCTCCGCTCCCACCAGCGCGCCATCGCGGCCCAGGAAGCGGGGCGCTTCGACGACGAGATCGTGACGGTCACTGTTCCGGGCAAGAAGGGTGACACCGTCGTCTCGGCCGATGAGGGTCCGCGCGCCGATTCCTCGCCGGAAGCGCTGGCGAAGCTGAAGCCGGCCTTTCAGCCGGAGGGTGGATCGGTCACAGCCGGCAATGCCCCGGGCATCACCGACGGTGCGGCCGCGCTGGTCATCGGCTCCGCTGAGGGAGCAGGCAGTGCGCAGCCGATCGCACGGATCATCGGCTATGCGCAGGCGGACGTGGCTCCGGAGTGGCTGTTCGAGGCACCCATCAGCGGCGTGCGTCGGCTCTTCGAGCGCGTGGGAGGTTCGATCAATGACTTCGACCTGATCGAGATCAACGAGGCTTTTGCCGCCCAGGTCCTGGCCGATGGCAACGAGCTCGGCTTCGACTGGGACCGTGTGAACGTCAACGGTGGTGCCATCGCGCTCGGGCACCCCATCGGTGCATCTGGCGCTCGGGTGCTGACGACGCTGCTGTATGAGCTGCGACGACGTGGCGGTGGTCGCGGCCTGGCAACCCTCTGCCTTGGCGGCGGCGGAGCGGTGGCCATGGCGGTCGAGACGCTCTGAGGCTGCTGGGGGCCGGCGATCGGGCGGACATGGCGCATGACCAATCGGGCCTCGCCGTCGGGCGGTGCGCTAGAATCGGCAACCGTCACCGCGAACGGCCTGCTTCTGAAAAACGCAGAGGCGCCGGCGTCGCGATCGCATACAGGAGGCACTCAGCGCACCTGATGGCCAGCCAGAATCCGGTGGCGGAGGCTCCGAACATCTGGGCCGTCGCCCAGTCCCAGTTCGATCATGCCGCCGACAAGCTCGATCTCGACGAGGACATGCGCCGCGTGCTGCGGGTCCCTCAGCGTGAGCTGACCGTCAACTTCCCGGTCACCATGGACGATGGCAGCGTGTCGGTCTTCACCGGCCACCGCGTGCAGCACAACGTCAGCCGCGGCCCCGGCAAGGGCGGCATCCGGTATCACCAGGATGTGACCCTGGACGAGGTGCGCGCGCTGGCGATGTGGATGAGCTGGAAATGCGCCTGCGTCAACATTCCGTACGGCGGGGCAAAGGGCGGCGTCGTGGTCGATCCCAAGAAGCTCTCCATTCGCGAGGTCGAGGGGCTCACGCGACGCTTCACGACCGAGATCAGTCCGTTGATCGGCCCTGACCGGGACATCCCGGCGCCCGACGTGAACACAAACGCGCAGACCATGGCGTGGATGATGGACACCTACTCGATGCACCGCGGCTACACCGTGCACGGCGTCGTGACCGGCAAGCCGATCAGTGTCGGTGGATCTCTCGGGCGCAACGAGGCGACCGCGCGCGGGGCCGTCTTCACGCTGCTCAAGTGGGCCGAGGCCAAGAGTCAACCACTCGCGGACGCCCGCGTCGCAATCCAGGGATACGGAAATGCCGGCAGCATCGCCGCCACGCTGCTCGCCGAGCAGGGCTGCCGCATCGTGGCCGTCAGCGACTCGCAGGGCGGCATCCTCAATGACGCCGGCCTCGATCCGGCGAAGGTATCGGCCTGGAAGCGGGAGCACGGCACGGTTGTCGGTTTCCCCGGCTCCAGCGACATCAACAACCAGGAGATCCTGGAGGTCGACTGCGACATCCTCGTCCCGGCGGCCCTCGAGAACCAGATCACAGGTAACAATGCCCCGCGCATCCGAGCCAAAGTCGTGGCCGAGGCCGCCAACGGACCAACGACGCCGGACGCGGACGAGATCTTGTTCGATCGTGGCGTCTTCGTCATCCCCGACATCCTGTGCAACGCGGGCGGCGTCACGGTCAGCTACTTCGAATGGGTCCAGGACATGCAGAGCTTCTTCTGGACCGAGGAGCGCATCAACGAGAGCCTCAAGGGCATCATGGATCGCGCGTTCGAGGCAGTCAGTGCCATGAGTGATCAGCACGAGGTCGACATGCGCACGGCGGCGTACATGGTGGCCGTGGCCCGGGTCGCCGAGGCAACCACGCTGCGCGGCCTCTACCCCTAGGAGAGCCTGATGCTCGACCACGAAGAGCGATTCCTGTTCCGGGAGGAGATCCATACGCTGGCCAATGCGATCGCCGATCCCGGCCAGCTCGACAACGTAGAGGACCTCCTTGCCGAGGTCACGACCAGCCCCCGCTTCGACGCGGATGTCTTCACGCTCGAGCGCTCCCTCCAGGTGATGCTCGGCGGTCGCGCCGGCTCGACGCTGGTCGGACTCCTCACCGTCGATCGCGGTGTCTTCGAGGAGCTCGGCGAGATGGGGGTGCCGCCGGACGTCCAGGAGCGGCTGGTGAGCTGGCGCGCCCGCTTCGGGCTGGTCATCGACAACGCGCTCAACTTCCTCAATAACCCCGATGGCATCCAGGGCCATAACTTCGGGACGCAGCTGTCGCACACCGATTCCGGCACGACCCTCCAGGGTCGCTTGACGCTGGTGCGCTACAACAACGAGCCACAGTTCTTCATCGCCGATGCCGACGTGCTTCTCGCCGTCGCTGCGGACATGCTCGAGCGGCTTGGCGAGCACCTCGATCCCGACATGCTCGATGCCGAGCTCGTCGGGCGCCTGCGCGAGGGCGTCGACCTGGTGGAGCGCCGCACCAAGCCCCGCTCGTAACCGCCGGTGGGCACGCGGGGATCGGCGCGGCGGGTCTTCTTGGCCGCCACGGGACAGAACCGGGGCAAGACGACGACGAGTCTCGGGCTGCTCGCCGCCATTCGTGACCGCCACCTGCGGCTTGGCTTCATGAAGCCGGTCGGGCAGCGCTACCTGGTGGTTGACGGCACCCGCGCCGACGAGGATGCCGTCCTGATGAGCGAGGTCTTCGACCTTCCCGACGCGCTCAACGACATGTCGCCGGTGACGCTGCCCCGCCGCTTCACGACAGATTTCATCATGGGTCGCATTGGCGATGATCTCGAGGCTCAGGTGCGCGCCGCGTACGACAGGGTCGCCGAGGGCAAGGACATCGTCGTGATCGAGGGCACCGGCCACGCCGGCGTTGGCGCGGTGATCGGGCTTTCGAACGCGCGCGCGGCGGCCATGCTCGACGCCCCGGTGATCATCGTGTCTGAAGGTGGCGTCGGGCGGCCGATCGACGAGATCGTGCTCAACTGCGCACTGTTCGCGGCGCACGGCGTTCGGGTCATCGGTGCCGTGGTCAACAAGGTCGACATGGTGTCGCACCCGGACCTGCCGGAAATTCTTGCGCGCGGGCTGGCGCAGCACGGGGTGGAGCTGCTGGGCTGCATCGGCTACTCGGAGATGCTGGCGAATCCGTCGCTGGAGCTCATCGGCACCCACCTCGCTGGCGAGCTGATCAGTGGCGAGGCGACGCCGGGACAGACGATCGGCTGGGTGGCCATCGGTGCCATGCAGGCCGGCCATGCCATGGAGCTGCTGCGCGACCGCACCCTGCTGATCACGCCAGGCGACCGCGAGGATCTGCTGTTGGCGGCGATCGCGACCACTGGTGCCGCCGGGGCGACGCCCAGGGTGATCGGCGTCATCCTGACCGGCGGCTTCCGGCCGTCGGAGACGGTGGTGGAGAAGCTGCGGGCCGGCAAGATCTTCACCTACCTGGTGGCGACCGATACCTATCGCACCGCCCAGGCGGTCGACGAGATCCTGGTGAAGACGCATGCATCGGACGTGGAGAAAATCGCGACGATCATCAGGCTGGTGGACGGTGCGCTCGACATGGACGCGCTGCTCAAACGGATCTGAGCCCCAGTGATCTGGGCCAGGGTGATCTGAATAAAGCGAAGGGAGGCCGGACGTGGGCACCCGCCGGCCTCCCATGCACCTGCAACGCGCACGGCCGCGGGCGGCCGGCGTCGCGGTGACACTGCGGATCATACGGTCGCGCTGGCGGACCGCACTAGTACCTTCGGGGCTACGCCACGTCCCAGGCAAGTGGCATGTTGTCGGTCAGTCGAATGCGCGAGATGCCGACCGCGATCAGGGCCAGCGCCGGGCCGGTCACGCGCTGAAGCTCGGCCAGCGAAAACGCATCGGCCACGCTGACGTAGTCGATCCGCGCCTTCGGCTCGTTCGATAGGACCTCGGTCATGCGCCAACGCAACACCTCGGCGGATCGCTCGCCGGCGTCATACGCCTCCTTGGCCGCGGTCAGGGCGCTGAACAGGCAGGCGGCGGCATGACGTTCCTCGATCCCCAGCTGGGCGTTCGCGCTCGAAAGGGCTAGGCCATCATCCTCCCGGATGGTCGGGCAGATGACGAGCTCGATGTTGAGGAACAGGTCACGCAGCATGCGGCGCACGATGACGACCTGCTGCGCATGGCGCTGTCCCAAGTATAGCCGGGCGGGGCCCACCAGGTGAAGCAGCTTGAGCATGACCGTCGTGAGTCCGTCCAGATGGCCGGGTCGCGACGCTCCCTCAAGTTGGCGGGTCAGGCCCTCGACCGTGACTCGGGTGGTGTCCTGTGGCGGGTAGAGGGTTCCCACGTCCGGAACGAAACAGATATCGGCGTCCGCGTGCTGGAACAGGGCCAGGTCGCGGACATGATCGCGCGGGCCTGGTGACCCCTCGTCGAGCGACGTGAACGACCCGGGATTCGTGAAGCTCGATACGACGACGCAGCCGTTCTCGATGTGGGCGCGGCGCACCAGTGACAGCTGCCCATCGTGCAGCATGCCCATGGTCGGCACGAATCCGACGCTGTCACCGGCGATCCGGCGCTGCACGATGGCCTCACGCAGTTCGTCCGCGCCGTGGACGACGATCACGACCGGCGGCGTCCGCGACCGGCCTCGGTGCCTTCGGCCATGCCACGCGCGTGGCGGTAGCGGTCGGCGATGAGGTCCCACAGTCGCTCCGCGACCTGGCGCTTGGGAAGCATCGGCCAGTCGCTCAGGGCTCCCTCGGCGGCGAAGACAGTGACCTTGTTCTCGTCGGAACCGATGGCGTCGAACGGCCCGCCCACCACGTTGCCGACGATGAGGTCGAGCCCCTTGTCGCGCAGCTTTGCAGCGGCGTTCGTCTCGAGGTCGTCCGATTCGGCCGCGAAGCCGATGAGGAACGGCCGGACGTCATCGGGCATCTCGCCAACCTCGGCCACGATGTCGGGGTTCGGGACCAGCTCGATCTGAAGGTTCGCGCCGGATCGCTTGATCTTGTGCTGGCTGGCCCGCGCGGGCGCAAAGTCGGCGATGGCCGCGGCCATGATCAGGATGTCAGCCTGCGGAGCGGCGCGCAGCACCGACTCGCGCATGGCGGCGGCGGTGGTGGCGTCGACCACGGTCACCCCACGAGGGGGAGTGACACTCATGGCACCGGCGATCAGGGTCACGCTCGCGCCCCGGTCGCGGGCGGCCTCGGCGATGGCGGCTCCCATCTTGCCGCTGCTGCGGTTGCCGATGAAGCGAACAGGATCGAGCGGCTCGCGGGTCCCG
>JBBSLF010000052.1:0-11158 GCA_038255505.1 Candidatus Limnocylindria bacterium | reverse complement strand
TGCCTCCGTTGTCCGCGTGTCGCCATAGATCAATCGGGACCGGGTCTGGCAACACGACAGGTTTGGGATTGCCAGGTACGAATCAGCGTCGGCTTAGGCACGATCAGGCCCTTGTCGGAGGGGCATACTCGGCCGCCTCACTGTGAGACTCTGAGTTCGGTTCGCGGGCACGGCCTGACCCACCGATTCACTGGCCCGATTGGGTGCCTTGTGAGCGATCTGTCGGCCGCCGCCCGCGGCGCATCAGATCCGACACCACCGGTCGGGCGGATGTGACCTGATAGAAGCCTGGCGTATAGGCCTCGTCACAGTGCTGTCCGCCGTCCCGGCAGGTGCGTGTCACCGTCGCTTCACAGTGCGAAGGAGAGCTTCCGGTGACCGATCTCAGCATGGCAGACCCCGACCGCCTCGTCACCCTCGGGGTGGATACCCATCTCGACGTCCATGTCGCCGCTGCGCTCGATGAGCGCGGGCGACTGCTCGACACCATCAGCCTGCCGACCACGGCTGCTGGCTATCGGGCGCTGCTCGACTGGGCGGCCGGCCTCGGCACCATCGAGCGGGTCGGGGTCGAGGGCACCGGCAGCTATGGCGCCGGGCTGACGCGCTGGCTGACGGCGCGGGACATCGTCGTGCTCGAGGTGGACCGTCCCGACCGACGCACCCGCCGCAGCCGCGGCAAGTCCGACCCGCTTGACGCCGAGGCAGCCGCGCGGGCGGTGCAGGCCGGACGCGCCAGCGGGCTGCCCAAGGCCGGCGGCGGAGCGGTCGAGGCCATCCGCGCCCTGCGCATCGCGCGCGACAGCGCCATGCAGGCTCGCAGCCGGATCGCCAACCAGCTGCATGCCCTGCGCGTCACCGCGCCCGACCGGCTGCGCGACGAGCTGCGCGGTCACGCGCTCGACGCCCTGGTGCGGCGCGCAGCCCGGTTGCGGGTGCCGGGGGTGGTCGACGAGCCGAGCGCCGCGACCCGCTTGGCCATGCGCAGCCTGGCCCGTCGTCACGCCGCCCTGAGCGCCGAGATCGCGACGCTCGACGTCCATCTGCGACGGCTGGTGACCCGCACCGCCCCGCAACTGGTGGCGCGGCCGGGGATCGGCGTGCACAGCGCCGGCCAGTTGCTGGTCACCGCCGGCGGCAACCCGGCTCGCCTGCGCAGCGACGCCGCCTTCGGCATGCTGACCGGCACGTCACCGGTGCCGGCCTCCTCGGGCAAGACGGTGCGGCACCGCCTCAACCGGGGCGGTGACCGCCAGGCCAACCGGGCGCTGCACATGGTGGTGCTGACGCGGATGGCGCACGACTCGCGCACCCGTGCCTACGTCGCACGTCGCACGACCGAGGGCAAGACGACCTCCGAGATCATGCGCTGCCTGAAGCGATACGTCGCGCGCGAGGTGTATGGGCTGCTGCTCCAATCGCCGGGCTTGACGACATAGAAGCATCGCTCAGCCCGACGATCGCACGGCCGCAATCCGCTGCTCGAGCTCGCCTACGCAGACGGTGATTGGTCCCTGGCAAGCTCGGCGGCAGCCTCGTCGGGTGCAGGGTCTGATGGCGGCGATGCACCACCTGGCCCGAGACCGGGGGACGACTCGACTACGGTAGGGGCATGAAAGTTGCCTCTACTGACGCGGTGGTGGTCGGCGGCGGGCCGAACGGGCTGGCCGCGGCCATCGTCCTGGCGCGGGCCGGGCGGAGCGTCCACCTGTACGAAGCGCGCGACACAGTCGGCGGAGGCTGCCGCTCGGCCGAGTTGACGCTGCCAAGCGTCACCCACGACGTGTGCAGCGCCATCCACCCACTCGGCCGATCGTCGCCGCTCTTCCGCGAGCTGGCGCTTGACCAACATGGCCTGGAATGGATCGAGCCGCCGATCCAGATCGCGCATCCGCTCGACGACGGGCGCGCCGCGTTGGTGCGCCGCAATGTCGACGAAACGACGGCGAGCTTCGACGACGACGGAGATGCACGCGTCTACGCCCGCTGGATGAAGCCGATGGCGCGCGATTGGGACCTCATTGTGCGCGAGCTGCTGGGACCATTGCCGCTCGGCGCGATCCGTCATCCGGTGGCGCTCGGCCGCTTCGGGATTCCAGCTCTCCTGCCGGTCGCCGCCGTGGCGCGGCGCTTTCGCTCGCCTGTGGCCCGGGCGCTGTTGGCTGGCTGTGGCGCCCATTCCTTCCTGCCCCTCACCGCTCCGATGACCGGCGGACTCGGACTGGCACTCCTGGTGAGCGCCCACGCCGTGGGCTGGCCGATCCCGAGGGGTGGCGCACAGCGGATTGTCGACGCGCTCGCATCGGTCCTGGGCGACGCGGGTGGGAAGATCACCACGGGGGTGTCGGTAACGGACCTCGCCGAGCTGGAACCGCACCGTGCGGCGCTGCTCGACCTCACTCCGCGCCAGGTACTCGAGATCTCCGAGGATCGACTGCGTGGCATGTACGCGGCACAGTTGCGACGGTATCGGTATGGGCCGGGCGCCTTCAAGTTGGACCTCGTGCTTGATGGGCCGATTCCGTGGCGCAATTCGGCGCTGGGTGAGGCCGGCACCGTGCATCTCGGCGGATCGTTCGAAGAAGTCGCGGCCTCCGAGCGGACCGTGGCAAACGGTCAGGTCCACGAGCGCCCATTCGTGCTCGTCGCGCAGCCGTCCCAGTTCGATCCGTCACGCGCGCCCGACGGTCGCCACGTCGTATGGGCCTACTGTCACGTGCCGAACGGATGGACCGGCGATGCGACAGAGGCGATTCTCGGCCAGATCGAGCGCTTCGCGCCCGGCTTCCGCGATCGCATCCTTGCGCAGCACGTCCTGCGGCCATCGGACCTTCAGGCGTACAACGCGAACTATGTGGGCGGAGACATCAACGGCGGGCTCCAGCATTGGGCGCAGTTCTTCACGCGCCCGGCGGTTCGCTGGGATCCGTACTCCACGCCGGATCCCCGCATCTTTATCTGCTCCGCGTCGACGCCGCCCGGCGGCGGCGTCCACGGCCTGTGCGGAATGCACGCCGCTCGCTCCGCGCTTCGGGGCTGTCTGCGTTAGTGAAGATCCACCCGAGCAATTCCAGGCCAGGACGTTCGTAAGCAGATCCAGAATTGGCGAGCTGCGATAGATTTCACCGCTCACGCGGCCTCGAACGAACTTGATGCGGAGTTCTCTCGATGGATGCCCTCCTCGGTTGGGGAGGCCATGGATCCGTTGTCTCACCCCTGGTGGAAGCTCACTTGGCGCAATCGCACGAGCTCAACCAGGTCCGAAGCCCACGGCTCGACGATCATCGTCCCTTCCATGTTTGGATGGATCGCGCAGTAGTACGCGAGCGTCCCGGGCTCATCGAAGACGAAGGTGAACGATTCTCCCTGACGGAGCGACCCGGAGTCGAAGATGTCCGGCAAGGGACCCGCACCGGTCCCGGCGGTCGCGGTGTGCGAATACGCGTCGGCATTCGTGAATGTGACTTCCGTGCCGACGCTGACCGTGAGGGCCTCGGGCTTGAACGCGAAGTTCACGATCTCCACCTCGGGGGCCGAATCGGCGGTCGCGGCGGTCGCGGTGGCGGTCGCTTCGGGACTCGTCTCGGCTGAGGCCGATCCCTCGGCACTCGTTGAAGGTAACGCCACCACCGACGAGGATTGAGCGGAAGGCGTGCCAGTCACCGGCGCGCTGGCCCCGGAGTCCAGCTCTCCGCCAGAGGAGCAGGCCGTGAGCATCGCGAGGACCGCCACGAATGAAAGGATGCCGTTCTGGTTCATGTGCTGAGTACGCTCCGTGTCCCGGTGCTGATGTACATGCGTTGAAACAAACTGCCCGGGCAGAAAAGCGGCGAGGGGCCCGGCATATGCCGAGCCCCTCACTCATGGACAAATCGTTGAAACGACTAGGCCTTGGCGCGACTGACCACGAAGGCTGCAGCAGCGGCTGCCGCCAGGGTGCCGAATGCTGCGAGCATCAGCGGGAGCGTGGTGCTCGGGGCTGCCTGCTCCATGGCCGCATCCGGCATGGATGCCTCGCCCACGAAGTTGTAGACGTGCAGCATCACCATCTCGTCGCCGTCGAGTGACGAATCGAAGGTGATCTTGCCGGTGGCGTCGAACGCAAGCCCGATGGCAGCGTCGTCGCTGAGCTCCGGCGGGGTGAGGCGCACGGTGCCGAAGCGGGTGCCCTCAGGCGCGGTGGTCTCATTGACCGTAATCGGGCCCTCGACCACATCGGCGAACGTGTAGGCGCTGAAGTCCAGGCAGACATCCTCGTCGATGGTGCCGCTGCGATCGGCGTCATAGCCGATGTCGGACTCGCACGCGAAGTCCTCGACCGGCGTGTCGAAGCCGTTCTCGCCGCTGAACGTGGTATCGGTGGTCAGGGTCTGAGTGGTGCCCTCGGAGTCCTCGATCGTGAACTCGAAGTCGGCCTCACCGGCGCCGATGGCGTCCGGGGTCTGCTCGTCACCGGTCAGCACGATCACCGGGCAGGCCAGGACCGTCTCGGCCGTGGCGCCCAGGGACGGGATGCCCATGGGGGTTAGCTCGTTGGTGGCGGCCTTGGCCTCGAGCTCCATGAAGTCGGCTTCCGACTGGATGGACTCGGGGCACAGATGCTTCATGACCCCGACCATGGCGGGCTCTCCCGCCGAGGCGCCCGAAACGGGGACGATGGCCAAGCCGAGCAACATGCCCGTGCTGACCAGTGTCACAAGAATTCTACGCAAGATGGTCTCCTAAACCTGAAGTCGTGAATGCGGCTGAATGAGGGGAAAAGAGCGAAGTTGCCTGAGGTACTGTATGCAAGAGGAAAGCCAACCTCTCGCGCGGGGTGCCCATCGTCACCGGATAATCGTTCGCGACCATCACGCCGCTCGTAGTTCGCGATAGCGGCGCATCACCTCATCCACCGCCCGAGGGTCCAGCCCTGGATCCGCGCGCAGCGCCGCCTCGACGCGTTTCGGCGGTTCGGTAATCGCGAGGAGTCCGCCGAATGACGGAGCTGTTGACGCATCATCGAGCATCGAGATGATGCCGACGGCGACGTCGAGCGACGGGCGGCGCTCACCGCGAAGGAGACGCGTGATGGTGCTGCGATCGACGCCACAGCGGACGGCGACCTGAGCGTGACTGAGACGGCGCTCCCGCATCCGGGCGGCCGTCCACACTCGAAACATATCGGTTGGGGTGTCCACAGGATCGATACGCTCGGCGGATGAACTCGTATCGCCGAGCGAGCGCTCTGTCGCCCCATCTCCAAAGCCTGATGTTCGCCCACGCCCACGTCATCGGCACCGGAAGGGCAGGCGGCCATGGGCGAGCAGGTCGCTGGCTCCGGACACTACGCCCGATCTTGCCACTTTCATCAGGACGGAAACGACGAATCGCCCCGACCGCTATGGCTGGGGCGATTCGCTGAGAGTGTCAGAGCTGCCGGGAGGCCAGCGGCTGAGCACCTTGCGAGCGGCAAGGGTACTGCCGCTCACGCTCAATGCCAGAACCCAATGCAAGAACCTAGCCGTGATTGGCAAATTGGTGACGATCGTCACGTGCTTCCGGGGTAAGTGCCGGTGAACCAACGACGCGCATGATCTCCACGAGGGGCCTCGGCAGACACGCGTCATCCAGGACGGTGATGATTGCCACGGCGACATCGAGAGTCGGGCGCCGCTCTCCGCGAACAAGTCGAGTGATGGTGCTGCGGTCGACGCCGCAACGGAGGGCGAGCTGAGCGTGACTCAGGCGACGCTCGAGCATCCGAGCCGCCATCCACGCACGAAAGACATCGGTGGGGGTATCCATGCAATCGGTACGACTAACCATGGAATCCGTATCGCCGGGCAAGCGCTCGTCCCACGCTAGACTCGGAAGGCTCATGACCGACCACATCCACATCATCGGCACCGGCCGGGCCGGCGGTGCCATTCGCGCACGGCTTCGCGAACGAGAACTCCGCGTCACGGACGGGCGAGAGCCCGATCCTGCGGCCGACCTGGTGGTGCTGTGCGTGCCGGACTCGGTGATCCGCGAGGTGGCGAGCCGCGTCCGCATCGGTCCATGGGTGGCGCACATCAGCGGCGCGACCCGCCTGAACGCCCTCGACCCGCATGAACGGCGATTCAGCGTGCACCCGCTCCAGACCTTGATCCGCGACCGAGGCGCGGAGCAGCTGGACGGCGCCTGGGGAGCAATCAGCGCCGAGACCGACGACGCCCTTGAACAGGCACGGTGGCTGGCGTCCACCCTGGGCTTGCAACCTTTCGAGGTGGCCGATGCGGACCGCACCCTCTACCACGCGGCCGCGGTGATAGGAGGTAACTTCCTCGTCACCCTGCACCAGGTCGCGACCCGGCTGCTCGACGAGGTCGGCGCGCCACCGGAGGCGATCGAGCCGCTCATGACGCGAACGATCGAGAACGGATTCGACCTGACCGGACCGATCGCGCGCGGCGACACGTCGACGGTCGAGGCGCACCTGGCGGCGCTGGAGGCGCGCGACCCCGACCTCATGCCCCTGTACCGCGCGTTGGCGGCAGCGACGCGTTCGTGAAGATCGTGCGCGCGGTGGCCGAGGTTCGCGATGCGCTTCGCGAGCCGCGGGAGCGCGGCGAGCGCATCGGCCTGGTGCCCACCATGGGCGCCTTGCATGACGGACACCTGGCGTTGATGCGCGCGGCGCGGGAGGCCTGCGACCTGGTGGTCGTGAGCCTGTTCGTCAACCCGTCGCAGTTCAACGCGGCCGAGGACCTCGAGCGCTACCCCCAAGACGAAGGGGCCGATGCATCCGTCGCCATCGATGCGGGGGCTGACCTGCTGTTTGCGCCATCCGCGGACGAGCTGTACTCGCCCGGCTTCGACACGTGGGTCGAGCCCGGCGATCTGGCGACGCTGCTGGAGGGCGCGGCGCGGCCCGGCCACTTCCGCGGCGTGGCTACGGTGTGCACCAAGCTGTTCTCGATCGTTCAACCCGCAGTCGCCTTCTTCGGACAGAAGGACGCACAGCAGGTCGCCGTCATCCGTCGCGCGGTGGCCGACCTCAACCTGCCCGTCGATGTCGCGACCGTGCCGACCGTGCGCGACGCCGACGGCCTGGCGCTCTCGTCACGCAATCGGTTCCTCTCGGACGGCGAACGCACAATTGCGCTGGCCCTCCCGCGCGCGATAGAGGCTGGACTGGCGGCGCATCGGTCCAGCGAGGATGCGGCTCGTGCGGCGCGCACCGTGCTGGCGACGCAGCGAGGGCTGGTAGTGGACTACGTGGCGGTGGCGGATTTCGACGGTCCCACGCTGGTCGCCGCCGTTCGTGTCGGAGCCATCCGGCTCATCGACAACGCGCGGCTTGGCTAACCGTTCGTTTTCGCCCGTCGCGCGCGTTGACAAGCGGGCGTGCGGAGAGGACGCTTCGCGGGTGATGAACCTCCGCGAGCCACTTCCCATTCCCGAGGTCGGGGCAATGAAACGCGCCGGCACGAAGATCGTGATGGTGACCGCCTACGACCATCCTTCTGCTCGCTTGGCTTCCGAGGCTGGTGTCGACCTCATCCTCGTCGGTGATTCGGCCGGCAACAACGTCCTCGGCTATGACACGACCGTGCCAGTGACCATGGACGAGGCGGTGATGCTGACCGGCGCGGTGGCGCGAGCCAAGCCGCGGGCGCTGGTCATCGGCGACATGCCGTTCGGTTCCTTTCAGGCTTCCGACGCCGATGCCGTGACCAATGCCGTCCGCCTGGTCAAGGCCGGGGCCGATGGGGTGAAGCTCGAGGGCGCCGGACCGATGGTATCGCGCGTCCGCGCGATCGTCGGTGCGGGCATCCCGGCCATGGGCCACCTGGGGCTGACCCCGCAGTCGGCCACCATGCTCGGTGGCATGAAGGCCCAGGGGCAGACAGCCGCCACCGCTCGACGCCTGCTGGACGACGCCCGCGAACTCGAGAGCGCCGGATGCTTCACGCTGGTCTTGGAGTCGGTGCCGGCCCGCATCGGGGCCCTCGTCAGCCAGGCACTGCGGATCCCCACCATCGGTATCGGTGCCGGACCCGGCTGTGACGGCCAGGTGCTGGTCTGGCACGACCTGCTCGGCATAAATGAGGGCGCGGCGCCGCGGTTCGTGAAGCGCTATGCCGATGTCGCCGGCGAAATCCGACGCGGGCTGGAGGCCTTCGCGGCCGATGTGCGCTCAGGCGCCTACCCCGCCGACGAGCACGAATACAAGATCGCTGGCGAGGAACTTCGCGCCTTCGAGGCCGACCTCCGCAACGGTGACGATCCTTCCTGACCTCGCCAGTCGTGACGCCTGCGGGGCGTGACTCTGCCAGCTACCCCGCTCACGGGTCAGAGTCACGCTCACGGCCCGTGACTCTGCCAGCTACCCCGCTCACGGGTCGATTGAGCCGGAATGACGCACTCACTCGGTCAAAACACGCCCACGTACCCACCGGGCCGGGTATCTGGCCGACTCGAGTCGCCCGGGTCCGCCATTCACCCAGCGGTGGAATAATTTGGCAGAGAGCCGAAAAGCGCCGCACCGCCGGAGTCACGCCCCACGCCTGTCGCCGACGACAGCCTCGACCAGCTCAGGCAGGATCTCGCCGGCGCGACCCCGAAGGACCGCATGCGCAACGCCATCAAGGGGCGTCGGTTCGGCGTTGACGATGACGAGTCGCGCACCTGCGGCGAGGGCAGTCGCGGGAAGCCGGGCGACTGGATAGACGGAGAGACCGGTGCCGATCGCCAGAAAGAGGTCGCAATTCGCGGCCGCATCCTCGCATCGAGCGAGGAGCACCGGGTCGAGGTTCTGACCGAAACTGACCGTGGCCGATTTCAGCATGCCGCCGCAGGCCAGGCAGGCAGGGTCAGGATCGCCGGCCCGCACTCGATCGAGGGTCTCGGGCATCGGCCGCCGGTCTCCGCAGGTCAGGCAGGCCGACTCGCGAATCGAGCCGTGGATCTCGACGAGCCGTTCGGACGAAGATTCGGCCGCCAAGTGCAGCCCGTCGATGTTCTGGGTGATCAAGAGCTCTAGACGGCCGGCCGCATCGAGCGCGGCCAAAGCGCCGTGCGCGCCATTCGGCTGGGCGCTCCAGGCCGGGTGCTCGAGGCGACGCTGCCAGGCTTCGCGACGTACGGACGGATCGGCGATGTAGTAGCCGATGTTGGAAAGCCGTTCCGCGCGCGGATCCCGCGTCCAGACCCCATCGGGGCCGCGGAAATCGGGGATACCTGACTCGGTACTCACGCCGGCGCCGGTCAGGACGACCATGGAGCGGGCACTGGCGATCCAGGTCGCAACTCCGGCAGCCGACGTCACGCCTCGATCCACTCGCGGACGGCCGCGATGTACTCGTCGAACCGGTCGCGATGCAGGGTATGCCCGGCATCCATCTCCACGAACCGGGCGTGTGCTGGCAGCGTGGCACGCAGTTGACGTCGAGCGACGCCCACGAACACGGACCGATCCTCGGCCGCCATGACCCGCCACCAGGTCCGCCACCAGCCGGTGACCCCGTGGACGAGCACAGCGACCGGCGCGGCAGCGCCGGCATCGGTCTGCGAAGGTGGCCATTCGTGGGTTGCGAGGATTTCGTCCATCAGATTCATGCTACCGGTGCCGTTGGCGGAACGCGCCGTGCAGAGAGGACGGACCATGAGCCTTGAAGCAACGAGTGACCTGTGGTGGAAGAACGCGATCGTATATTGCGTCGACACCCAATCCTTCCTCGACACGAATGGCGACGGCGTCGGCGATCTCGATGGCCTCACCCAGAGAATTGACTATCTCGCCGGACTGGGCGTCACCTGCCTGTGGCTGATGCCGATCTACCCGTCTCCCGAGCGCGACTACGGCTACGACGTGGCCGATTACTACGGCATCGCGGAGAAGTACGGCAGCCTCGGCGATCTCGTCGAGCTCGTGCGTGTCGCTGGCGACCGCGGGATCCGCGTCATCGCCGACCTCGTGATCAACCACACGTCCGCCGACCACCCCTGGTTCCAGGCGGGGCGCAAGGGACACCCGATCTACAAGGACTTTTACGTCTGGGCCGATGAGAAGCCCCCGGACGCCCACATCGGCGTGATCTTTCCCGGCAAGCAGGAGACCATCTGGAGCTACGACCAGGCGGCGAAGCGCTGGTACATGCATCGGTTCTATCCCCATCAGCCGGACCTGAACATCAACAACCCGCTCGTGCGCAACGAGATCCACAAGGTCATCGGCTTCTGGCTGGAGTTGGGGCTGTCCGGCTTCCGGATCGATGCCGTGCCGTTCCTCATCGAGCAGGAGGGCCAGGCAAACCCGGCAACGGTGGATCCGCACGACTATCTGCGCGACATTCGCGACTTTGCCGGGCGCAGGCGCGGGGACGTCATGCTCCTGGCGGAAGCGAATGAGCCGATCGAGAAGATCGCGAACTACTTCGGCGATGGCGGAAACCAGATGCACATGCTCTTCAACTTCATCACCAACCAGGCCATGTACCTGTCGTTCGTGCGCCACGACGCAACCGCAATGGCCGATGCGCTGCGCTCCCTTCCGCCCATTCCACCCGAGGGCCAATGGGCGAACTTCATCAAGAATCACGACGAGGCTTCACTCGACAAGCTGACCGATGAGGAGCGCGAGGAGGTCTTCGCGGCCTTCGCGCCCAAGAAGTCGATGCGTCTGTTCGACCGCGGCATCCGCCGCCGATTCCCGACCATGGTCGATGGCGATCGTCGTCGAATCGAGTTGGCCTACAGC
The DNA here is from genome assembly GCA_038255505.1 of Candidatus Limnocylindria bacterium. GTDB lineage: Bacteria > Chloroflexota > Limnocylindria > QHBO01 > QHBO01 > JACDBZ01. The sequence continues at coordinate 432 of JBBSLF010000052.1, read as the reverse complement.
CTGATGTTCAGCCTGCCCGGCACGCCGGTGCTGTTCTATGGCGAGGAGATCGGCCTGGGCGAGAACCTGGACATGACCGACCGCGAGGCGGTCCGTCCGCCGATGCCGTGGTCCGCCGAACCCGGTGCCGGGTTTACGACGGCGAAGGAGAAGAGCCTGCCGCGGCCGCTGCTGCGCAAGGGACCATTCGGCTACCGAGAGCTGAATGCCGAAGACCAGCGGCATGATCCGGGCTCCCTGTTGAACTGGATGGAGCGAGCCATCCGGACGCGCAAGGAATGGCCGGAGTTCGGCTGGGGCGAGTCGCAGGTGCTCGGAACTCGCAACAACGCCGCGCTGGCCCACATCGCCACCTGGGACGGCAGCAGCGTGCTGGCCGTGCACAACTTCGCCGACGCGCCGGCAAAGATCAGCGTCCGCCTGCCAGCCGAC
>JBBSLF010000051.1:0-11724 GCA_038255505.1 Candidatus Limnocylindria bacterium | reverse complement strand
GCTCCGGCGATGTCGCGGCCGGGACGGGTGCGTGGCCAGGTGACTCTCGTCGCGCCAACGAAGGACCGATACGCCTCGACGGCCTCGCGCAGGGCAGCGATGAAGGCCGGTTCGTCCATCAGCGAGAAGGATGGCTCGAACCAGATGCCCCTGATGGCCAGCGTCTTCGCCTTGCGATCGTAGCGTGGCTCGATTCGCCCGACGAATCGGTCGCCGAAGAGGATCGGCAGGACGTAGTAGCCCCAGCGTCGCTTCGACTCCGGAACGTAGACCTCCCACAGGTAGTCGAAGCCGAACAGCTCGCGCAGCATGCGCCGATCCCACATCAGTGGATCGAGCGGGCCCAGGAGGCTCACGCCAGCCGCCAACTCCACGTCCGCGGCCGCCTTCAGGATGGGCCTTTCCGAGCCGATGACGTACCGCATCCCTTTGAGGCCCTCGACCTCGATCGGCAGGAGGGTGCCATCGTCGACGAGCCGCTGTGTGCGGCGGATGCGCTCGGGCGAGGAACCGGCGCTGTACATGACCTCGGACTGCGTCCCGGTCGGCCTGGTCATGCCTGTCGCCCGGAATCGGCTCAGGAGCCGATGCGTCATGGCGTCGTCCTCCGACTCCTTCTGCTTCAGGAGCTCCGCTGGCACGAGCCGCTCCATCAGGTCGTAGTGGCGCCGGTTGCCCTCGCGCCGTGCAACGCCGATTCGCCCGGTGACGAACAGTGCCTCCATCACGGCTCGTGAGGCCCGGGTCGGCGCCCACCACCAGTCGACAGCATGGGCGTGCTCACCGAAGGCAGCGGTGGATAGGGGTCCATCGGCTTTGAGCCGGCGCAGGATGGCCCGAGCGACATCGGCCTGCTTGGTCAGGATGCCGTCGTTGATCTCGGCAGCCCAGCGTTGCCAGCTGATGCGGTAGTGGGGCAGCTCGTGCATCGGCAGGATGTTGAGGCTCTTGTTGTACAGCTCGACCAGGCGCCGATCGGGCCCATACAGCCACTCCTCGCACCAGCCGCGCTGATAGCCTGCGATGCGCGCGTGGAGCACCAGGTCATGGTTTCGCGCTCCGGGCACCTCGAGCGGGTCGAACTGGAGGCTGCCGAGACGCTGGACGGCGGTGAGGACCGATGCCGGCGCAGCCGGGAGGCTGCGCGGTGGCGCCAGCAGGTGACGTCGCACCAGGAAGCGGCGAGCGTGGTCGGCTGAGATCTGGATGGTCGTCATGAACACGGATCGTATCGGAAGGTTCCTGACGCCTGGCGTCATGAATTCGACTGAGGGAGCTGGCACTCGCGTTAGTGGAGTGCCAATTGGTATGATCGCGCGCATGGCTGTGAAGCGCGACTACTACGACGTGCTCGGCGTCCCGCGGGAGGCGGACGACGCGGAGATCAAGCGCGCCTTTCGTCGGCTTGCGCAGCAGCACCATCCCGACATCGATAAGAACGATGGTGCCGAGCAGCGCTTCAAGGAGCTGAACGAGGCGTACCGCGTGCTCTCGGATCGCCAGCGGCGCAGCGCGTACGACATGTTCGGGCACGCCGGGGTTGACGGCGCGGCGGCCGGTGGCGCGGATGGGTACGGCGGCGGCTTCGGGCCCTTCGGCGACATCTTCGATGCGTTCTTCGGCGGCGCGCCGGCTGGGACGCGCCGACGCCAGCGTGTGGTTGCCGGTGCCGACCTGCGCTACGACCTGACCATCGAGTTCGCCGAGGCCGTGTTCGGTGTCACCAGGACAATCAAGTTTCCGACGCTGGATGCGTGCCCGCGTTGCGACGGCGCAGGCGGCGAGCCGGGCACGGTGCCTGATACGTGCCCTGACTGCAACGGCTCCGGCGAGCAGCGGCGGGTGGCGCAGACCATCCTGGGCCAGATGGTCAACATCGTCGCCTGCGCCCGTTGTCGCGGCGAGGGTCGAATCATCGCCACACCGTGCAGCGAGTGCAGCGGCGAGGGTCGCGTGCGGGGAGAGCGCTCGCTGGAGGTCGCCATTCCGGCGGGCATCGACGATGGCCAGCGGATCGCCATGGAGGCGCAGGGCGAGGCGGGGCCACGGGGCGGTCCGAACGGTGATCTGTTCGTGGCAGTTCACGTCCAAGCACATCCACAGCTCGTCCGGCGCGGAACCGAGCTCTACCATGAGCTGCCGATCACCTTTCCGCAGGCGGCTCTCGGCGCGACGCTCTCTGTCCCGACGGTCGAGGCCAGCGAGGATGTCGAGGTGCCGGCCGGCGCTCAGTCGGGCCAGGAGATCCGGTTGCGCGGAAAGGGCGTGCCGCATCTGCGCGGTGCAGGACGAGGCGATCTCCACGTGGTCGTCAACGTGGTGATCCCCGCGAAATTGACGAAGCGCGAGCGAGAGCTCTTGCGCGAGCTGAACGAGATCAGCGCGCCGGCCGTGCTGCCGAAGGGCCCGTCGGTCTTCGAGCGCATTCGCGACCTGTTCGGCTGACGGGCGCCCGATGCGCTGGCTCGAGCTGAGCGTCACCGCTGACGTCGAGGCCATCGAGGCCGTCTCCGAGGTCCTCGGTCGCGTCGCGACCGGCTCGGCGGTATATCCGACCGCCCTCATCCGTGACCCTGGTGACGAGTTGGTGGCTCGCGAAGACCTCACGGCGCCGTACGTCGTGACTGCGCACGTTGCGGACGGCCCGCATGCCGCCGATGTGGTCGACCAGACCGAGCGCGCCCTGTGGCACCTCCAGGCGTTCGGGCTGCGTCCGGTGGGGCCGTTGCGCGTGCGGACCGTGGAGGACGAGGATTGGGCAGACGCGTGGAAGGAGCACTACGTGCCGCAACGCGTCGGACGCATCGTCATCGTGCCGTCATGGGTGTCCGAGCCGCTCGCAGCGCACGAACTGGGTATCACGCTCGATCCGGGCATGGCTTTCGGCACGGGGCTGCACCCGACGACGCGAGGCTGTCTCGATCTGCTCCAACTGATCTCGCCGATGCCGGAGGCGGTCCTGGATGTCGGTTGCGGCTCCGGGATCCTGGCGCTCGCCGCCCTTCGCCTCGGCGCCGTGCGCGCGGTCGCGGTTGATACCGATCCACTGGCCGTGACGGCGTCGCGCGAAAACGCTGAGCGGAACGGTCTCGCAGACCGCCTGTCCGTCAGCAGCGGCTCGCTGCCGGCGGATGCCGAGGAAACGTTCCCGCTGGTGCTGGCCAACCTCGTCGCGGCGGTTCTCATCGAGCTGGCGCCGCGCCTGGCCGCGCACGTGGCGCAACGCGGCACACTCGTGGCCAGTGGCATCATCGAGCCGCGTGCCGCGGAGGTTATCGAGCGCCTGGGCGATGCGGGTCTGCGCATGACCGATCGACGCGACGCCGGCGAGTGGGTGTCGCTCTGCCTCGAGCACCGCTCGTGACACTTCATCGGTTCTTCGTGGATCCCGGCATTTTGGCGGACGAGCGCTTCGCGCTTCCGCCGACCATCGAGCGACAGGTGCGCAAGGTGCTGCGCCTGATCGATGGGGATCGTCTCGTCCTCCTCCCCGGCGATGGAACGCAAGCCGTCTGTCGGCTGGATGGCAGCGATTGCCTGATCGAGGAACGGGGTCCGGTGACGAGTGAGCCGGGTCATCGGCTGACAATCGTCCAGGCGTTGCTCAAGGGCGACGCGCTCGAGGAGGTTGTCCAGCACGCGACCGAGATTGGCGTGGCCGCTTTTCGGTTGGTCGTCACCGAGCGCTGTGTCGCTCGCGAGATCTCGCCACGCAAGCTGGAACGCCTGCGCGCAATCGCCCGCGAGGCGGCGGAGCAGTCGGAGCGCGGGATCGTGCCGGCCATCAAGGCGCCGGTGTCCCTGGCGGCCGCGCTCGCTCCCGGATCGGTCCTGCTCTTCGAGCGTCACCAGGGTGTGGGGTTGCGCGATCTCGAGGCGCCATCGGCCGTCGTCATCGGTCCCGAGGGGGGATTCAGCCCGGCCGAGGTCAAGGCGGCCGAGGACGCGGGCGTGACATTCGCGGGACTCGGTCCGCGTATCCTGCGATCGCAGACCGTGGCCGTCGCGGCTGCGGCGGTCATCCTGTCGCGAACCGGCGACTTCGCCTAGGCTCTGTTCATGACCGATTGCCTGTTCTGCAAGATCGTCAACGGTGAGATTCCCTCCGACCGAGTCCATGAGGATGACGATGTCATCGCCTTCCGCGATATCGCACCGAAAGCGCCGACGCACATTCTCGTCATCCCTCGCCGCCACATCCACGATGCCCATGCACTGACCGATGCGGACGTCGACATCCTGGGCAAGCTCTTCGCTGCCGCGCGTCGGGTTGCGGACGAGGCAGGACTGGAGAATGGATATCGGGTGGTGACCAATATCGGCCCGGAGTCAGGCCAGACCGTGTTCCATCTCCACTTCCACGTGCTCGGCGGACGCCCCATGAGCTGGCCACCCGGCTGATGCCCATGCTGCCCGTCTGCTCGAGGTTGGAGCGTGATTGACCCTCTCCGGCTGCGCTGGTACCCTGCATCGGCTTGCGTGCCCGGCGGGTCGAACCGCCATGCAACCGGCACGAACCATTGAAGCGGGAAGGAGGCGAGACGTTTGGCAGAAGTCCGCGTGGGCGAGAACGAAACGTTTGAGAGCGCGTTGCGTCGATTCAACAAGAAGATTCAGCAGTCGGGAATCCTGGCTGAGGCACGACGCCGCGAGCACTTTGAGAAGCCCAGCGTGAAGCGAAAGCGCAAGGAAGCCAAGAAGCGAAAGGTTACCTCGCGCGCCTAGTCGCCAGACGCCAGCCCCAACCCCAGACCGGCGCAGCGGAGGATGACGGTGAAGCCGATGACGCCGGAGACCGATGCCACGCCTCGTCTCGAGCGGATCGAGTCCGCGATGCGTGACTCGATGCGCGCGCGCGACGCCCAGCGTACTCAGACCCTGCGCATGGCGATGGCCGCTGCCCAGAACCTGCGGATCGCGCACGGGCGTGACCTGACCGACGACGAGGTCATCGATGTCCTGACGAAGCAGGTGAAGCAGCGTCGTGAAAGCATCGCGATGTACCGCGATGCAGGACACGAGGATCGCGCGACAGCGGAGGAGCAGGAGGCCGAGATCCTGGCCGAGTTCCTCCCCACCCAACTGATGCCCGAAGAGATCGAGGCCATGGTGCGAGCCGCGATCGAGGAAACCGGCGCGACTTCGCCGGCGGAGATGGGACGCGTCATGGGTCGCATGGCGCCACAGATCAGGGGCCGTGCCGACGGCGGGCTCGTGAGCGCGACCGTGCGTCGGCTCCTGGCCGAGGCCTAGCACGATGTTCATTCCACGCACGCTTGCCGAGCTCGATGGCAAGCCCGGCCGTGGCGCGCTGGTTCGGGCGCTCATCGTCATCGCCGTCAGCGCCGCTGCCCTGTTCCTGATCCTGTCGGCGAACATCACGCTTGGCCAGGAGAACCTCGAGGTTGGCCAGGTGGCGGAGCGTGACATCCGGGCGCCGCGCGACGCCACGTTCGACTCTGAGCGGCTGACCCTGGAGGCCCGCGACGCGGCCGCAGCCGATGTGACGCCGCTCACCGAGCAGATCAAGCCGCCCGCCGACAACCGAGAGGACCAGCTCGCCCTCTTCGACTCCATGGTCAACGACGTGGACCGGATTCTCGGCCTGCGCGACGCCGGCACGATCGACGACGACGAGGTGATGGAGCGGCTGGCATCCGACGCTCCGGCGATCTCGTTCACGGATAGGTCGGAGGTCGCGGGCCTTTCGTCCACGGCGTGGACGGCGATCGCCTCGGCGGCTCGTGCCGTCCTCGACCCCACGCTGGCAGATCGGATCGCCCAGGCCGACCTGCTCGACGTCCGCGCCGAGATCCGCGAGCTCATCACCGCCGACCTCTCCGATCGGCAGCGCGCCATTGCGGGAGATCTGGCCGCGGCCTTTATCGAGCCGACCGAGGTCATCAACGAGGAGGCCACGGCCGGCCTCGAGGATCGCGCGCGAGCCGCGGTGGCGCCGGTGGTGGTCGAGGTAAGCGTTGGCGAGGAGATCGTCAGAGAGGGCCAGCGCATCAGCGTCGAGGCCTTCGAGACGCTCGACGAACTGGGGCTGACCCGGCCGCTGGTCGATGCGGGCACGATCATCGGCAATGGGCTGGTGGCGCTCCTGCTCGCGAGCCTGCTGGTCGGCTTCCTGTGGCGCTTCGAGCCCGCCATCTGGCACCGCAATCGATCGGTCCTGCTCTTCGTCCTCGCGCTCGTGGTGACCGCCGTGGCCCTGCGCATCGCCGCCGACCGGACGCTGTGGGCGTTCATGGTGCCGACCTCGGCGACCGTCCTGCTCATCGGCATCCTGCTGTCCGGGGCGTCGGGTGCGGCGATGGCCGGTGCGCTCGCCATCCTGGCCGGAGTGATGAATCGCGACGCGCTGGACCTCGCTGTGTACGTCCTGCTGGGCGGATTGGCCGCCCTTCTGACGATCACCCGCGCCGAGCGGCTCAATGCCTTCGTGCGCGTTGCCATGGCGCTGGCGGCGACGAACGTTGCCGTGGTCACGGCCTTCAGCCTGTACCAACCCGGAAGCAACCTCGCCGGCATCGCGCAACTCATCGGCGCGGGGATCGTGAATGCGGCGCTCTCGATCATCCTGGCGGTCGGCAGCTTCGCCGTGCTGGGCAACGTGTTCGGCATCATGACCGTCTTCCAGCTCCTTGAGCTGGCCAACCCGTCGAATCGGCTCCTGCGACGCCTGCTGCTCGAGACGCCCGGCACGTATCACCACAGCGTGATGGTCGGAAACCTCGCGGAACGGGCCGCCGAGACCATCGGCGCCGACCCGCTCCTCGCTCGGGTCGCGGCGTACTACCACGACATCGGCAAGATGAAGAACCCGCTGGCCTTCATCGAGAACCAGGCCGGCGCACACAACATCCACGATGACCTGACCGCCGAGATCAGCGCGCGCATCATCAGTGGCCACATCCGCGATGGGATCGACCTTGCCTACGAGCACGGACTGCCGGTCCAGGTCATCGGCTACATTCCGCAGCATCACGGCACCAGCGTCATGACGTTCTTCCATCAGAAGGCTCTGCGCGAGGTCGATGGCCGTGCGGACCTTGTCAACGAGGGCACGTACCGCTATCCGGGTCCCAAGCCGCAGACACGGGAGGCCGCGATCATCATGCTGGCCGATGGCGTCGAGGCCAGCGTGCGCTCACTCGACGAGAAGGACGAGGCCAGCATCCGCGGCATGGTCGATCGAATCGTCGACGCGCGCGTGGAGGATGGTCAGCTCGACGACGCCGAGCTGACGCTCAGGAATATCGCGCAGATCAAAGATGCCTTCGTCGGGCAGCTGCTCGGCATGTATCACTCCCGGATCAAGTACCCCGACAACGTGGTGCCCATGGATCATCGGCGGGAACAGGCGTAGGCACGATCGCTTGAGTCGGGGTGGTCGCGGGACTACGATGGTCGCGTCATGGGTTGCACGGTGACGTTTCACGACCGGGTCGGACATGACCGCATCGCGATGTCGGTCGAGCCGCTGGCTGCCGACGTTGCCCTTTCCCTCCTCGAGGACGCCGTGCGCGAGACCGTGCAGGCGGGCTTCGGCGCCGATGCGACCGAGGTGGAGCTCACGCTCTGCGGCGATACCGAAATGGAGCGCCTGAACTTCGACCACATGGGTGAGCGCGGTCCGACCGACGTCCTTTCGTTTCCATTGCACGAATGGTCAGTGAACGGCGGAACGTCTCACCTGACCGATGAAGATGGCATCTCGCCGCCGGGCCCGTTGCTGCTGGGGGACGTGGTGATCGACCTTGACCAGGGCCTGCGCCAGGCCGCCGAGGGCGACTGGGGTGTCACCGAGGAGCTCGTGCTGCTCGCCATCCACGGCACGCTCCACCTGCTCGGCCACGACCATGCCGAGCTCGAGGAGGAGGAGCGCATGCGCGCGATCGAGCACCATGTCCTCGGCGTCCTGCATCGGCGGCACACCGGGATCAGCTGGCAGCCCGGCTCCCTGTTCGACCGTGCCGGCCACGCCGTCTCGACGGGAAGCTGAGCCGCCGCACGCCGCCCGCCGCCGATACACCGCTGATCTGTTCCACGAACGCCCACTCACGTCACGCTTCGCCGATACACCGCCGGGCCTTGAGCGTACATCGCGCGCGGATCTGCTCCCCATGTCGCTCCCTGACCGACACACCGCCGATCCGCGACGCGGTAGGCCCCCCGTGACAATTCACCGACACGTCAGCTCGTAGGTGACGTGGACGCCAACCCAATGCGCGCCCCACGCTCGAGCCCCGCCGATATACCGCTGATCCGAAACACTCCAACCACGCCACGTCACAATTCGGCGGTACATCGGCGGTCAACGTGGCGCGGCGGCCACGTCGTTCAGGTCGGGCGCTGTGCCGCCAGGTCCGCAACCGGGGGCGTCCCATCCAGGATCGCGCGCGCGACCACGGCCGCCGAAGCCGGACCGATACTGATGCCCCATGGCCCGTGGCCGGCGCATACAAACAGTCCTTTGGTGCCGGCGACCTCACCGATGAAGGGACGGCCGTCGACCGATTGCGGACGCGCACACATCCGCCGCCCGATGATCTCGGCATTCTTGATCGCCGGCAGGAACGCGGTCGCGCGTCGGAGGAGGAGATGCTCGATTTCTTCAGGATCGGGTTCGACCGACAGGAACGTGGAGCCGAGCGTGCTGACCCCGGCGGCGCTCGCGATGCTGAAGAGGGATGGCGGGTCGGCATCGTCGGGCGTCCTCGCGGCCGCCTCGGTGGCAGCCCCGGGACGGTTGATGGCGTCCACGGCATCCTCTTCCACGATGTGGCGCGGCGCGTCCGCGCCCAGCCGGAGCTGAACCGTGACCCCATAGGTTGGACGGATCGGTCGCCATGCGCCGCTCGGATCGACGAGTCCCGGAGTCCACGGCCCGGCGGCGACCAGTACGGCATCGGCCTTGATGCTCGTTCCGTCGGCCAGCGTCACCCCGGTCACGACGTCCCCCGAGACCATGGGCATTGCGGCGATGCCGATACGGAGGTCGGTTCCGCGCGCCTCGGCGAGCTCCGCCCAGGCCGCGGTGGCGGCGGACGGCGGGATCGGATAGCCCGTGGCCAGTCGTACGGCGGATGGCCCAGGCGCGAGGCTTGGCTCAGCGATGGCGACGGCATCGGGATCGAGCAGCTCTGGCGCGAGCTCGGGGACCGCGGCGCGCAGCCGGGTGGCCTGACGCGCGGCGGCCTCGGCATCGCTGTTGAGCAGCAGCAGGCCAGCCGGACTGGTGTCGATACGAAATTCGGGAGCCACATCGGCGAGGGCCCGGTATCGGCTCAGGCTCTCGTGATACAGCGGAGCCAACACCGGGTCGAACGGGTGCTGGATGGCGCCCAGGTTGCGTCCGGACGCGCCCGCTCCGATGGCGCTGCCCTCGACCAGCACGACCCGCGCGCCTCGATCAGCCATGATCGCCGCAGCGGCGCAGCCGATGATCCCGCCTCCAATGACGACAACGTCTGCGTGGCGCCGTGGATGATGGCGGTTGTCACGCAGCTGTCCCACCACGAGAGCATAGCGATCGGATACGCGCGAAGAGGGAGATTCTCATGAGCTCAATAGATGAACAGGTGGCCAACCAGATTGCGAACATCGAGCGCAGCACGGGGCGCTCGTTCAACGATTGGGTGGCGATCGTTCACGCCTTCGGCATCGAGAAGCATGGCCAGGCCGTAGCGAAGCTCAAGGCCGAACATGGGCTGGGTCATGGCAACGCCAATCTCATCGTCAGCAGGGCACGCGAGGCCCTCACCGGCTCCCAGATGTCTGATGATGCGCTCATCGAGAGCCACTACACCGGAAGGAACGCGCACCTGCGCGCTGCCTACGATGCCATTGCGGTTGCGGTGCGCGCATGCGGCTCCGACGTCGAGCTGGCACCGAAGAAGACCTACGTGAGCATTCGGCGCACGAAGCAATTCGCCCAGGTTGGCCCGGCGGCCGGCCAGCTCGAGATCGGCCTTAACCTTCCCGGTCGCGATGCCACTGATCGCCTGAAGCCGATGAAGGGGATGGCAACGCACCGGGTGCGGATCGCGGACGGCTCCGGGGTGGACGGGGAGCTTATCGGCTGGCTGCGTGAGGCCTACGGACGCGCCTGATCGGTGGCAGCCGGGTAGCATCGGGCTCGTATGAAAGTGATCTGCGGTCTCGGCAATCCCGGCGAGCGGTATCGGCTCACCCGGCACAACGTCGGCTTCAGGGTCGTTGACCTCCTGGCCGACCGCTGGGCGCTGACCGGTGAGGGTCGCCTCCGCGATGGCGCCGCGCTGCTCGAGGTGCATCGGCCGGACCCGGCCGGCAAGGTGCTGCTGGTCAAGCCGATGCGCTACATGAATCGCTCGGGCGGTCCGCTCGGTGCCGCGCTGCGCCAGACCGACGTCGAGGTCGTGGACGATCTGCTGGTGGTGGCCGACGATATCGATCTGCCGCTCGGGCGGATTCGCGTGCGACGCTCGGGCTCCGCTGGCGGCCACAACGGGTTGCGCGACATCATCAGCTCGCTCGGGACGAACGAGTTCGCCCGCCTGCGCATCGGAGTTGGCCGAGCCGGCGATGCGGTCGATCACGTGCTCGCAACCTTCAAGGCCGATGAGCGTGAGATCGCCGACGAGATGATCCAGGTCGGCGCTGATGCCGTTGAGCGGTGGCTGCACGACGGTGTCGACGAGACGATGAACACCTTCAACGGCCTCGATCTCAACGCTCCCGAGGGAACGTGACGGCGCTACCATGCGGGGCTCATGTCGCCGTCACGCGGCGGTGATCGCCGCGTTGCTCCGCTCGTCGATGTCCTCCGGCCCCATCTGCCGGAATTGGGCGTCCTTCGCGTGCCCGCGGTCGCGCGTTCCGCACACCTCGCGGTTCGCCGCGCTGCTCTGACGCCAGCAACGCCCCTCGTCGTCGTCACGCGGACCGACGAGGAGGCCCATCAGCTCGCCGATGACCTCGCGGCCTGGATCGGGGATGCCCACGTCAGCACCCTCCCCGAGCGTGCTGCCCTCCCGCTGGAGCGCGCCCATCCTGAGCATGACGAATCGGCCGAACGCCTGTTGGTGCTGTCCGATCTCGGAGGTCGAGGGCACGGCCGCGTGCTGGTGACGCCACTCCTGGCACTGGCGCAGCGCACGCTCGCGCCGGCCCAACTGGGTTCCGCCACCGTGCGCGCCCGAGTGGGCGAGCGGACACCACAGCGCGTGCTGCTCGAGGGACTCGTCGCCGGTGGATACGAGCCGGTGGTGGAGGTCACCGGCATCGGCGAGTTCGCGCATCGCGGCGGCCTGATCGACGTCTGGCCGCCGGGGGCCACCGACCCCGTTCGAATCGAGCTCTTCGGCGACGAGGTCGAATCCATCCGGTCCTTCGATGCGATGACCCAGGCATCGCGACGTCGCCTCGACGAGGTCCGGTTGCTGCCGGCATCGGAGTTCCTGCCGAGCGGGGGATGGTCGACCGTTGCCGTCGGAGTGCCCATTGGCGACCATGAGGTGCTGGCGGAGGACGCTGCGCGGCTTGCCGTGGGTGACCTGGGCGAGGCGGCCGAGACGTGGGTGACACGCCTCACGGCCGGCCCGGCAGCCGACCATCTGCCGCCGTCGACGCACCTCGTCCTGACGGACCTGGGCGAGCTGCAGACGCTGGCGCGCGACCTGGATGCGCAGGCTGGGGATCGGCTCGAGGGGCTCATCTCCGCCGGCGAGCTCT
>JBBSLF010000050.1:0-11888 GCA_038255505.1 Candidatus Limnocylindria bacterium | reverse complement strand
TGCGTGGGACGGGGCGCCGATTATCTCATCCGCCAGCTCAGTGATCAGTATGCAGTGATCAGCATGCAGTGATCAGCATGAGGCGTCGCCGCGGGGAGCGCACGCAATAATGGGCGGATAGGCCGAAGGCCAGGCTCCGGGGGGAGAAGAGCCTGACCTTCGGACGCAGAGGATCATATCCGGCTCGAATCGTCCCCGCAAGCCGTTTTGCGCAGGCAACGCTACCGAACGCCACCGATTCCGCAGCGATCAGGCGCTGACGGCCTTTTCGCGATGGTAGAGCGCCAGGTTGAGGCGCAGATACGGCCGATGCGGCCCCATCAGGTAGGCCCGCCCCCGGTCGCCGTAGAGGCGCGGCAAGAGCTCGTGTGCGGTGACCTGGTCGCCGAGATCCAGTCGAGCGTGCACCACCTTGATCTTGAAGCCGTTCCGCAGCCACCATCCGGTTCGACGCTGCGTAGCGTCGCGGGCGTGGGCCACGACCTCCGGCTCGAGGAGGGCGGCGACGTCGTCGCGACCGTAGTAGCCGATGACGATGAGCCGTCCACCAGGTCGAATGACGCGGAACGCCTCGTCGACCGCCGGCAGCGAAGCATCGTCAGGGTCGATGTGGCTGCTCAGCACGATGTCGACCGCGCCATCGCGAAGCGGGAGCGAACCGGCATGACCCTCGACGATGCGGATGTTCGGCTGATGCGACCTCGATGCGCGGCGTCGAGCGGCGACGAGGAGCTCGGGATCAGATTCGATGCCGTACGTTCGCCCGGCCCGGCGCGCCAGGAGCATCGGGTAGTGGCCGATGCCGGTCCCGACGTCCGCGATGCGCTTTCCGCTGATTGGCGTGATGCGCTCGAGCGCGCCGAGCACCTTGCGATCGGGATCGATTGCCTCCCCGAGGCGGGCGTGGAGTGCGGCGTCGGTATCGGTCCAGGCAGGCAGGATGCTCCGCATCAGGGCACCTCGATGCGAAGCTCCGCGGGCTCTCCGTCGTCGAGCGTGAGCACGTCGTTCTTGCTCAGGACCTGGAGGTCGAAGGCGACCGGTCCGGGTGCGTTGCGGGTGACGAAAAGCCGGATCTCGAGCGTCGCACCGTCGAGCAGGGGGCCGTAGCCCAGCGAGACCGTTCCGTCCGGCTCATCCTGCTCGCCGGGGCCGATGACCCATTTCGTCCACGCCTGAACGAGCGGTGGGCCGCCCTCGCGGATGCGGTCGTCGGTTGGTGAGAAAGGCGCCAGGAACAGCGTGTCGTTCAGCTCGGTCGGCCAGCGCAGCACGAGCTCATCGATGCGCTCGTCGGCGGTGCTCGTGACCGTCACCAGGATCTCGCCGTCACCATCGGCCGCGACCTCGGGCGAAACGCTGACGTTGACGATGCGCGCATCTGATTCGGTGGGCAGGTCGAGCGAGAGGGGCGGTTCTGGACTGGCCGATGGCGACGGCTCGGTTGTCGACGAGGGCACCGAGGTTGGTGCCAGCGTCGCCTCTGGCGAGGGCGACTCGGCCAGGGTGCCCGAAGGCATCGGCGAGGGAGTGGGCTCGGCGGCGCAGGCACTGACCAGCAGCGCAGTGATCGCGAGGCAGCCCAGCGCGCGTCTCATCCGTTGATCTCCTCGAGCTCCGGCAGGCGGTTGCGGATCGCGTAGCCGGCGGCCTGCGCGCGGCTCTCGAGGGTCAGCTTGGCGAGGATGCTCGAGACGTAGTTGCGCGCGGTTTTTTCGGCAAGGCCCATGCGCTCGGCGACCTCCCGGTTGGAGGCGCCGTCGGCAAGATGCGCGAGCACGCGACGCTCCTGATCGGTCAGATCGGCGAAGGCTCCCGCCTCCTCCAGCCGGCTCGCATTTCTCAGCCGATCCAGCACGCTGCGCGTGACGGCAGGATCGAGCAGCGACCCACCGCCAGCGACCGTGCGCACCGCATCAACGAGCTCGGACGAGCCGACGCGCTTGAGCACGTATCCCGACGCGCCGGCATCGATGGCGTCGAACAATGAGACCGAGTCAGCATGGCTGGTCAGCATCACGACGGGGGTGCCGGCCAGCTCGTCGGTGATGGCGCGGCAGGCGTCGATGCCGGAGCCGCCTGGCATGCGAATGTCCATGACCACGACGTCCGGCCGATGTCTTCGTGCCAGCCGGACAGCCTCGTCGCCCGAGGCCGCCTGGGCCACGACCGCGAAGCCCGCCTGTGCGTCGAGCAGCGCCGCCAGACCGATACGAACCACCTCGTGGTCGTCGGCAATGAGGATGCGGATGGGCGCGTCGGGCGCGGTCGGTTGAGGGTGTTCATTCATGACGGTCGGCGCGTGGTGGCCACGGGCATCGTAAGCGACAGGCGCGTTCCCTGCCCGACGGTGCTCTCGACGGTGATCGCGCCATCGAGGAGCTCGGCCCGGCGGCGCATGTTGGCGAGCCCCTGCGCGCGACCGCGTCGACCTAGCTCAGCCGGTTCATCGGCGTGGAATCCCGCTCCATCATCGCGGATCTCGAGCGTGAATCGTCGCTGGGTGCACAGCATGCTGACCGTTACGTTCCTGGCTCGGGCGTGACGCAGGACGTTGCTGAACGCCTCGGTCACGATGTGGCGCAGATGCTCCGCCTGCTCGGGGTGCAGGCGTGGCCGGAACACGCCCTCCCAGCCGATCTTGAGGCCGATCAGGCTGTGCGCCTGGAGCTCATCGGCCACGGCAAGCACGATGGCCTCCGCGTCGCGTGACTCGAGCTCGCCGGAGCGCAGATCGAAGATGGTGCTGCGAATGTCTCCAGTGATCCGGTTGAGCTCATCCATGACGGTGCCGATGCGCTTCGCGTCAGCGCCGTCTTCAGTCGATGCCTGCTCGAGATGGAGTCCGGCCGCATAGATCGACTGGATGATCCCGTCGTGGAGGTCGCGGCCGATGCGCTCGCGCTCGCGGAGGAGGAGCTCGCGGCGGCGCGCCTCGGCCAGAGCGCGATCGGTCTCCTGCTCGAACAGGTTCAGGCTGCGGATCACGGCAAGCGCGATCGCCAGCCCGGTCAGTGATCGGAAGACCTCGATCGGCACACCGATGGCGGTGAGCACGGCGCGGTCGTTGATGATCGATGCCGGCGGGAACGGGGCCGGCAATGGCACGAGGCCGGCCACGACGGCATACACCCCGAACGCGAAGGCTGCGGTCGAGAGCGCGCCGGCCACGCGCGGACCGGCCGCGGGTCCGAGCTGGCGCATCGTCCGGCGCAATGCGAGCGCGACCACCACCGAGCCGGGAAGGGCAAGCAGCGTGCGGGCCGTGACGTCGCCGACGGCCAGGGGTGAGCCAACGGCCGCGAGCGCCGGCCCGATCTCGTCGGCTCGGACCCAGGGGCCAGCCTCGGGGATGAAGCCGCTCGCGACGGTACTCGACAGCGCCACGGTGGCCACGGCCCACAGTCCCACCACGCAGGTCGGGACCAGCCGTAGCCATGGCCTGGCACCACCGGTGCTCAGGAGGAGCTCGACGCCGAACTGGAAGAGGAGTGCGAAGCTGATCGGCTTGAGTATGAGCTGGAGGACGAGCAGCCCCTCGATCAGCGGCTGTGGCAGGAAGCCGGACTGGATGGGAATGAAGAGGTAGCCCCATTCCATGAGGCCGTGAACGATGCCGAATCCGGCCAGCCAGCCCAGCGGGCGGGCCAGGGGCAGCTCGGATCGCTGCCGGCTCTGGAGCGCGACCGCCAGGCCAATGACGAAGAAGACCTGCCCGGAGACCGACAGGACGATGATCCGATTCGTCTCGAACAGCTCCGCCAACCAATCCATCAATGGATGGTAGGCGAGGCCGGTTCAGTCAGCGGGCCAGCCCTCTGCGATGAGATTCGCGACGAGGGCTGTCCAGCCGGCCTGGGCATCGGCTCCGAGGCCCTCGCCCGAGCTGGCGTCGAAGTACTCGTGGAACCGGCCGGTCTCCTCCCAGTCGGTCTCGACCAGTTCGACCAGGCGGCCGCGCAGGTCATCGGCAAAGTCGGGGTCATGCTGCTCCAGCGAGGCAACCAGGAGGTAGTTGATCGGCAGCCAGATCGGCCCGCGCCACGAGGAGTTGGCCCCGCGCTGATCCGCGTAGCCAGGTCGGTAGAGCACGCTGTCGGCCGACGTGCTTCGGATGCCGTGGGGTGATAGGAACTGCCGTTCGTCCTGTAGGACATCGAGCATGCGTGGAAGCCGATCGTCAGGAACGATGCCCGCGATCAGCGGAACCAACCCGGAGTACGACTTCGTTCGGATTGGATTCACGCCGTCTTCGTTGCGGTCGTAGTAGAAGCCGGCGTCCTCGTTCCACAGTTCGGCATTGACCGCTGCGGCGATCTCAAGGACCTCAGCACGGTATCCATCGGCGGCATCGGTCTCGTCAAGCTCGTCGGCAATGCGAGCCAGATAGCCGGCGCTGAACGCCATCCACGCGGATGCGTCGGCCTGCGGCTGCCCAGGAGCGCGTGGCAGGTTGTCCATGCCCAGGAAGCCACCGGTGTACAGCCCCGGCGCGGCCTGGAGCTGGTCCTGCCAGTACGCGTGATTGGCCACCAGGCCGGGATAGACCGATGCGAGGAACCCGTCCGCGGCTCCCGCCAGGTGCACCCGCCAGGTGGCCCAGCTGAAGACGGGCGGGCACTCCTGATCCATCACGAACTCGGCGCACGGGATATGGCCGTCCGGCTGCTGCCAGTCCGGTGACAGGATGAAACGCAGTTGATCCGCACCCAGCTCGGGGTCGACGAGAGCGGCCGTCACGGCGTGGAAGGCCGAGTCCCAGGTGGCAAGCCAGGGGAACTCCCACTTGTCCGGCATGATGAGCACATCGTCGGCGGCCACGCGGCCCTCCCACTCCGGGATCCAGCTCGAGCTGCCGTCCCAGCGGTACAAGCTCTGGCTCCATATCAGGCTCGACAGCGCCTGGCGGTAGACCGGCTCGTGTTGCGCGACCGCCCCGGCGAAGACGCGCTCCGCCTCCGCCGCGCGCCGATCGAGCACCATGTCGGCCGCGTCGAGCAGCGCCTGTGCGGTGGCAGCCGCGCTCTCCGTGTCCGCGGCCTCGGCCCAGGCGAATGTCACCGCTTCCGCATTCGAGGTGCCGACAGTAAGCCGATGGCCGAGCGCACCGATGTGGCCCGCCGAGCCGGCGACGAAGCCACCGTCGCGGAGCTGCTCGTCGAGCGCCCGCTTCTCATCGGCGACGAGAACGCCGCCTGGCTGGTCGGTGACGATGACGACGACGGAAACCGGACCGATGAGTGCGATGCCCTCCTCCATGGTCTCGACCCGGTACGACGGGTCGTGGAACCAGCCTTTCAGCACGACGTGGAGCGGGAGCTCGGCGTCAGGTGCTGGCGATGCGTCGGCCTCGGACTCGATCATTCGCTCCACGCTGGCCGCGAACACGCCGCTCGTGTCGTTCGCGCGAGCCTGGGTCAGCAGGATCTCGAACTGGGGATCGCTGTTCGGGTAGACGAGGGTAGCTTCCGCATAGGAGCTCGTGGGCGTGTTCGGGCCGAACGTGCGGCGGTCGACGATCTCCTCGCCGTGCTCGCCGGACGGGTTGCCCCAGCCGAACAGCCGTTCGGCCACGCGTACCTGCTCTTCGTCCCAGACCGCCCATCCGATGTGGAATGTGCCGTCACGATCGACGATGCCGGCGATGCCATCCTCGCCATGCGTGTATTGCTGATTAACGGCGGACAGGTAGTCCATGCCCCACGGGTCGGTGCCACGCGCCTCACGGGGTGTGCCCCACTCGCGCTCCGGGAGGTACGTCCCCCATCGGGTGTCGAGCTCTTCCCACGGCACGAGCGCTGGGGAGCGGGCTGTGGTCAGCGCCACCAACGCAGCGATCGCAACGAGCATCGCGGCCAAGAGCCCGAGCCCGATGCGGGTGTCGCGCGTCAACGTTTCACGGGCAGTTGTCGACGTCGCGCCACCTGGCGACGGTGTCGGCCTGGGCCAGCGTGCCGTCAGCTCCGTGCTGGACGGTGAGCTCGCGATTCGGGATCTCGGCGCAGCCCGCGTCCTTCTCGACCGCGAGCCACGTACCGCGGGCGTACTTGTACTGGAGAGGCGTGGCCTCCGGGAACGTGAGCTCGATCTGCCAGGTTGTCGCGTCGACCCGGGTCATCGGCGTGGATGCCGGGTCCCAGCCCTGGAAGTCACCGGCGATAGTCACCGTCTCGTCCGGCGGCGTGCTCTCCGGGACAGTGAGCGTGAAGGTCACCGTCACCTCACGCGCCTCCGCCCCGACCTCGATCTCGGCCGAATGATCCGAGCGGTTGAAGCTCTCGTCCTGGGCGCGTACCGCGTACCGGTACGTGCGCCCGCCGGCCACGGACTCGTCGCTGAACGTCGTCTCGGACGCGACGCCGATGCGTTCGAGCTCGCCGTCGCCATCGGCCCGCAAAATCTCGTAGCGGTAGAGGTCGCCCTCGGTGACCGGGTCCCAGGCCAGGGTCACGGCGGATTCGGCCACCGAGGTGGCGACGAGGGCCTCGGGGGCGGCTGGTGCCTCCGCGTCGTCCGGAACGGTGGCCGTCAACTCCAGCGTCGTGACGCTGCTCCCGATCCCATTTGTGCCGATCGCCTGCCAGGACCTCCCGCCATCGGTCGAGATGCGGGCCGCCACAGCGAACGTGCCGGCCTCCTCGGGGCGGACCGTTCCCGTCCAGCGGTCGGCGCCATTTGCGTCGCCGGCGTGCGTCATCGGTGCCCATACCCATCCCTCGCCGTCGCCGGTGGCCTCGTCAGCGGCCGGCCCGTAGCCGAGCTCGAGCCGCGTCCCGACCGTCGGGCCTGCACGCTGGCTGAAGCCGGTGACCTCGACGAGAGCCTCGATCGCGACGCCCGGGTCCACCGCGGACAGGGGCTGCTGGATCGGGTCGTCGCCGGCCAGCCGCGCCTCAGCGACGGCCACCTGCGGCCTCGCCGATGCGTCCGCGGACCGCGGGCCCTCGTTGCCGGCCGCGTCGATGGCGGTGACGACGTAATGGGCCAGCACGCCGTTCCGGGCCCCTCGGTCCGTGAACGAGGTCGCCTCGCGGTCAACGCTGCCCGCCAGGGTGTAGCCGCCACCGGAGAGGACCGACCGCCAGACCCGGTAGCCGGCCGCCTCCACCACCGCGTCCCAACGGAGCGTCACCTCACCGGTGCCGGCTTCCGCAACGAGCGAAACCGGCGCATCGGGGGCGGCGAGATCCTGGTTCGGCGCCGTGATGAGCACGGCAGCGCCGTATGACTCGAGCTCGACGGAGACGCTGTCCGCCCCCACCTGAAGCGAAACGCCGCCCAGCTGATCGGTCAGCATCGTGCCGGACGGCAGCCAGCCGTCGACGTCGACGTCGAGCGTGACGGCCGCATCGGTGAAGTTGAGGACCGTGATCGCCGCCTCGGCATTGGTCCTGCGACCGTAGGCCAGCGTGCCCTCCGTGGCCGACGTCGTCAGGAAGGCCAGATCGCCGGAGCGCAGCGACTCGTGATCCGCGCGGAGCGTGCCGAGCCGCGCGTACCACTCTCGGAGCGCCGTGTCCTCGTCGTCCCACGGGTACGGGCGGCGGTCGTCGGGGTCGTCGTGGCCGGTCAGCCCGACCTCGGTCCCGTAGTAGACGCCCGCCATCCCGGGCCAGGTGAACTGCAGCGCGGCCACCAGCCGAAGTTTTGCCTTGCCGACCTCCAGCGCGGCGTCGGACTCCTTCTCCTCGCGATTATCGGCGCCGGGCGTGAGCGTCCACAGGATCCGGGTCGTGTCGTGGCTGTCGACGAGGTTGTGCAGCACGTTCCATGCGGTCGGCGGATAGTCCTCGCGCACGCCCTCCATGGTGAGCGCGAACTCCTCGGGCGTGAGACCGGCGATCTCGCCGTCGGCGTCCGCGGTGTCGCCGTTCACGAGGCCGATGACGGCTCGTCGGAAGCGGTAATTCATCACGCTGTCGGCCTCGGTGCCGAGCAGCCAGGCCGATGCGTCGCCCCACTCCTCGCCGAGCACGAGCGCGTCCGGATTGGCTGACTTGACGCTGCGCCGCAGCCCGCCCAGGAAGTCGTGGCTGATCTCGTTCATCACGTCGAGCCGCCAGCCGCCGATGCCGGCGTCGAGCCACCGGGTGGCGATGCTGTCGTCGGCGAGGAAGTAGGCGAAAGTGTCCGGATTCTCGGCCAGCACAGCCAGCGTGTCGAATCCGAACCAGTCGGTGTAGGTCTGGCCGTCAAAGCATTTCGCCGGCGGGCCGGGGCTCAGTGTGTACCAGGTCGCCCATTCCGACGCGGCCGACTCGCAGGCCCCGAGCTCGTCGTAGCGGCCGTCACGATCGAAGAAGGGCGAGTCGGAGCTGGTGTGGTTGAAGACCCCGTCGAGCAGGACCCGCATGCCGAGCGCGTCTGCCTCGGTGGTGAGCGCTTCGAGATCGGCCTCGGTGCCGAGATCCGGGTCGATGACGGTGTAGTCGCTCGTGTCGTAGCGATGGTTAGACGGGGCTGCGAAGATCGGGTTGAGGTAGAGGACCGTGACGCCGAGCTCCGCCAACTCGGGCAGGTGCTCGCGAATGCCGGCCAGGTCACCACCGTAGAAGTCGCGGCCAAGGGCCTCCTCGTCGCACGGCTCGGCGGGCTCGACGTAGGCGCGGCAGAAGCCCTCCGGCATATCCGACTCCCAGTCGCGCGTGAGCACATCGTTGCCGTAGACCCTGCCGGACCGATAGCGGTCGGCGCCCTCCGTTCCGGGCTCGGCATCCGGAGAGGGGTCATTCGATGGATCGCCGTTGGCGAACCTGTCCGGGAAGACCTGGTAGACGACGGCGCCCCGCGCCCACTCCGGCGTGGCGAAGGCCTGATCGTAGGTGACGAGCTGCCAGCTCCGATCCGCCGAGGCGTCGAGCGTCTCGCCGCCACCACCGTCGAGCAGCGCGTCGTCCTCGACGTAGGCGCTCGCCCCCCCGTCGCGCACGATGAAGCGGTAATAGAGGACGCTCGGCACGTTCGTGGTCGGCAACGTCGCCTCCCACCAGTCGTAGCCGTGCTCGCCGCCGGTCGCGTCGCGCGCCACCACGGCCATCGGAACCAGGATCTGCGACTCGGCCAGGGCGTCCCAGACCCGGATCGTGGCGTCGGACAGGTCGCCGGCCGCCGCACGCAGCCGTAGCGTCACCTCCGTCCCCGCCGGTACCGCGCCATGCGGCTGCCGGTACGCGTCGTCTCGGCTGTCGTGGGAGAGATCGAGGGCACTGATCTCGCCGTCGAGCGCCAGCGCCGGCAGATCCGGCTCGAGCGCCGCGGCAGGCGCTTCGTCCGGACCGGGGTCGACGCCCGGCCGTGGCCAGAGTAGGACGCCAGCCCCGACGACTGCCACCAGCGCGAATGTGCCGACGATGCCGATCGGCCTATTGATCCTCATCCGATGTCCGCCACCCACCCGCTCCTGGCATCTACGTCGATCACGAGGCGATCGCCGTCCACGCGCGGCTTGACCGCCGCGCCGAGGCCCGGGACCTCGATCGGGGTGACTCGTGCACCGACGTCGCCGATGTCGAGCATAGCCCTCATCTCGCCGGGATTGGCGGCCACGACCACGGCCTCATCGCCGTCACCGCGCCGGTAGGCGGCCGCCAGGCCGTCGGTCCCGAGCCGCGTGAAGTCGACGTCGCGCAGCGCCGGACGCTTGCGCCGAAGACGGATGAGGGCTCTCGCGGTCGCAAGCAGCTCGTGGTCCCAGCGCTCAACCCTTGACCCCGCCCAGCGTGACCCCGCTGATCAGCCACTTGCTGCTGTACAGGAACAGGGCGACGATCGGGATCGACACCAACACGGAGGCTGCAGCCAGGTCGCCCCACTGCGTCTGGAACTGGGCCTGGAAGCGGAGGATGCCGAGCGGCCAGGTGAACAGGTCGGTCTGGGAGCCGATGAGCACGCGGGCCAGGACGAACTCATTCCAGGCGGCCAGGAAGTTGAACAGGAACACGATGGCCAGCGCCGGGGTCGACAGGGGCAGCAGCACGCGCACGAACGCCTCCAGCTGCGAGCAGCCGTCGATGCGGGCCGCCTCCTCGAGCTCGATCGGCACCGTGTCGTAGTAGCCCTTCAGGATCCAGATGCTGAATGGGACGCTCGTCACCGCGTACGCGATCACGAGCCCGCGGTACGTTCCAACGAGGTCGAGCTGGATGGCCAGGATGAAGATCGGGACGAGGAGCATCGTTGCCGGAATGAGCTGGGTCGCCAGCAGGGCCGTGAGCCCGACCCCGCGACCCGGGAAGGCGAATCGGCTGAAGCCGTAGGCGCTGGTCGCGGCGAAGACCAGCCCCACCAACGACGTGCCGACGGTGATGATCAGGCTGTTGAAGAGCCACTGCGGGAAGTCCGTGTTGAACAGGACGTTCTCGTAGGACGCGAGCGTGGCGCCCTCCGGGACGATATCGAGCGTCCGGCTCAGCAGCCGGTTCTCGGGACGCAGTGACACGCTGATGACACGCAGCACCGGCACGATCGCGATCAGCGCCGCAAGGAAGAGCGTGGCGTGGATGATCGCCTTCTTCAGCGGCGAGTCGCCGCGACCGCCGGTCTTCGTGGTGATGCCCTTCTTGACGGCGGCAGCCTGGGCTGCGGCCGGAACGGTGGTCGAGCTCATTCGTGGGAACCTCGAAGCGCGCCACTGCGGCGGACGTAGACGATGACGAACACGAGCAGGATGGCGAACACGATGAACGCGTACGCTCCGGCGAACCCGTAGCGGTTGTACTGGAAGGCGGCGCGGAAGAGGCCCGTCACCAGGGTGTCGCTCGTCTCGAGCTCCAGCTGGTTGATGACGAACGGCACATTGAAGTTGTTGAATGTCCAGACCGTCCCCAGGATGATCGAGGGGACGAGCACCGGCCGCAGGAGCGGCAGGGTGATGTGCCGGAATGACTGGCGGCTGCTGGCGCCGTCGATCTCGGCCGCCTCGTACAGGTCGCCGGGGATGCTCTGCAGGCCGCCCAGCAGGAGCACCATCATGAACGGCACGCCCAGCCAGACGTTCACCATGATCATGGCGAAGAAGTTCCAGAATGGATCGGTCATCCAGCTTGGCCCGCTCACGCCGATGAGGGCCAGGAGCTGGTTGACCATGCCGAACTCCGCGTTCAGCTCGGTGCGCCAGACGGCCAGGGAGACGATCTGCGGAATGGCCCACGGCAGGACGATGAGCGCGCGGTAGACGCCCTTCAGCCGAAGGTGGCGGTTGAGGAGGAGTGCCAGGCTGAGTCCCAGCCCGACGTGGAAGGCCACGTTGATGACGGTCCAAAGGATCGTCTGCCAGAACACCTGGAAGAAGCCGGCGACCTGGAGGACGGGTCGCGTGAAGACGTTGATGTAGTTCTCGAGACCGATGAACATCGGCTGGTCCTTGCAGGTGGCAAGGAGTCCGGCGGGGAACCCGGGGTCACAGAGCCGGTTCAGGCTCATGTTCGTGAAGCTGACGTTCAGCTCCCAGATGAGCGGATAGACGATGAGCGCGGTGAGCCCCACCACGGCGGGCGCGATGAGCAGGATTGGGAGCGCGAGTCGCGCTTTCAGCCAGCGTACGAGGACGAGGTAGAGGACTCCCTCCAGGATCGCGATGCCGACCGCGAAAATGGCAAGGGTGAAGAGCACCTCCGAGAGGGCTACGACGGATCGGTCGACGTCCACGGTCGGGTCTCCTGGCTATCGAGCTGATGGACCGATGGCGGGGCCGGAGCCCCGCCATCGGACTCTACCGCTCCCTCAGAGCGTTGAGACGCAGTTCTCCGCTGCGGCCTGCATGTCCGCGGTCACTGATGCGAAGTCGTCGTTGCCGGCGCCAAGAACCTCCCGGATTCCGGTGTTCATGGCGTCGAAGACGCAGCGCATCTCGACGTTGGTCGGCTGCGGGATGCCCCGCTGGACGGCCT
>JBBSLF010000049.1:0-11902 GCA_038255505.1 Candidatus Limnocylindria bacterium | reverse complement strand
CCGATAGCGCCGGCGAGTCGTCGATCCACATGGGTGCGGTGGCCATGTCGTTCATGACCATCGCGATCTTGCTCCAATCAGTTTCGTCCACGAATCCGGTCTGGAGCGGGCGGGGGTTGATGCCGGTCTCGGCGGCCAGCAGGCGCAGGGCGAGCTGCTCCTTGCTCATCTCGAGGCTGAAGACCGCGACCTTCTTGTTCTCGCGCACCGCGGCGTGCTGCGCAATGTTGAGCGCCATCGAGGTCTTTCCGACCGACGGGCGCGCGGCCAGGATGATGAGGTCCGACGGCTGGAGGCCACCGAGCAGCGCATCGAGCTGGGAGAGGCCGGTGGGCACGCCGAGGATCTGGCCTCGGTGCTCGTGCAGGTACTCGAGCCGGTCGTACGCCTGGCCGAGAAGAATTGAAAGCGACTCGAAGCCGCCATCTGTCCGGCGCTGGCTGATCTCGAACAGGATCGACTCGGCGCGGTCGATGGCGACCTCGGCGTCATTTGCCTCCTCGTAGCCGACCGCCGCGATCTTGCCCGCGGCACCGATGAGGTTGCGCAGCACCGCCTTGCGCTCCACGATCCGACCGTAGTGCTCGACGTGCACGGCGGTCGGCACCGAGTTCATGAGCGTGGCCAGGTACGCGGGTCCGCCTATCCCTTCGAGCCGGTCCCGCCGCTTGAGCTCGTCGGCCAAGGTGACGAGGTCGATCGGCTCGCGCTGACCATGCAGGGCGATCATGGCCTCGTACACATCCGCGTGCTGAGCGCGGTAGAAGTCGGCCGGCTTGAGGAAGTCGCCGACCTTGAGGATGGCGTCGGCGTCGATCAAGATCGAGCCGAGCACGCTCTGCTCGGCCTCGACCGCCTGTGGCGCCAGCTTATCGATGCTCATGGTTCTCTGAGGCTACGGGAGCCGATGCAGTTCGTGGGCGCAGTTCATGGGTTGGCGCGGGGATAACTCCGGTGGGTTGTGGATAAGCGACCAGGTTGTGGACAAGGCCGATCCTATCGGCGGCGGATTACCGGGCCATTACCGCTCGGGCTTGTGACAGGTCGTACGTCTCGGGCGCCCAGCCGCGCCCGGGCGACGATCTATTGCCGATTCGTGACCTGGGTGCCGGTGTGGGCCACGAACACACGATAGATCGGCGGGGAGGAGCGTGCGGTGCGCGCAAGACGGGGCTTCGTGTCACGCGCGAGCTGATGTATCGCCGAAACGTGACGTGGAGTCGAGGGCGGGCCACGAACCACCGATCTATCGGTTCGTGGGTGACAAGAACAACGTCGCCACGCGCCGTCCGAGCGTGAAGGCCGCCGGTACATCGTCGATTCGTGACAATGGAACCTGTTCTGGCGACAAAACACCGATAGATCGGCGGAATGAAGCTCGTGAACGGCCTTCCTTGCGGGCGGGATGTGCCCCACCGCGAGAGGGGGCTCAGGCGCCTTCGGCGACGACGCTCACGTTGACGATGGCATCGACGCCGGGCATCAGGCGGACCTCGACCTTGTACTCGCCGAGCGCCTTGATCGGCTCGCGCATGTGCAGAGCATGACGATCCAACTCGATGCCGGAGCCGTTGATCAGGTCGGCGATCTGGTGCGATGTCACCGCGCCGAACAGGCGGCCGCGCTCACCCGCCTTGACGGGAACTTCGAGCTTGAGCTCGCGGAGCTTCTCGGCGGTCGCCTCAGCCTCGGCGCGCACGGATCGGTCGCGCTCCTCGCGCTGATCGCGATGGCGATCCCAGTTTGCGATGGCCCCCTTGTCGGCGACCACGGCCGCTGCGGTCGGCAGCAGAAAGTTGCGCGCGTATCCGACCTTCACCTCTTTGAGGTCGCCCTCGTGGCCGAGGCCCTTCACGTCGCGCTTGAGAATGACTCTCATTCGGTCTCCTTCAGTTCACTGGTATGCGTCCGCCGGCGTCGCCATGACGCCAGGGCGCGCTTGAGTTCATCGGGGTCGCGGAGGGATCCGTATCGGTCCAGCAGCTCCGGCAGGTCGTCACGGATACGGTCGAAGCGACCTCCCATCAGGCCTCGCAGCTTCATGAGATCTCGGTCGAGGTCCGCCGTCCCATTGCGCGCGCGGGAGGTGTGCTCGGCCCGCACCTCGGCCGGCGCATTCTGGATGAACAGGTCCAGGGCGAGCAGCAGGACCGTCAGGTCGTCCGCCTGCCCCAGGATCGGAATCACGTCCGGGATCAGGTCCACGGGCATGACCACGTAGGCCAGCGCAGCGACCAGGATGCCCTTCAAACCGATGGGCGTGCGCGGATCGCGCACGATTCCCCACACCACGCGAGCGGAGGTCGGAAGCTTGACGACGAGTCGTCCCATGCGCAGATAGCGCGTCGACGAGGAGAGATTCACGCAAGGGCTCCGGCGGACGAGATGGGGATTGGGTGCGCGATGATAGCAGAGATGGCGCCGCTATCGGTTTGACAATAGAACATCCGTTCTGCTAGACTCCACCGATCACAGCAGCGCCCGAGCGCGGAGGGATTCTTGACCAGGCACGATGTCGAACGGCGGCAGCGGATTCTCGACTGCATCGCCCACACCGTCGTGGAGCGCGGCTATCCGCCGTCCGTGCGCGAGATTGCGGATGCCGTCGGGTTGGCATCCACGAGCGCCGTGCACCATCACCTACTTGCCCTCGAGCGCGACGGTCTCCTCGAGCGCAGTTCGCACTCATCGCGCGCCCTGCGGTTGACCTCGCGCGCTGATACGCCCTCGCGTCCCGCGGATACTTCCAAGGTCACGCCGTTCCGGATGCCCGTCGAACGAGACACGCTCTCCCTGCCGGTCTTGGGCGAGATCGCCGCCGGCCAGCCGATCGAAGCCTATGCCGATGCCGCCGAGACGCTCGAAGTTCCGCGCTCGATGGAAGCGCGCCCGGACTCCTACGTCCTGCGCGTGCGCGGCAAGAGCATGATCGACGCGCTCATCGACGACGGAGATTTCGTGATCGTCCAGCCACAGGCGACGGCGCGCGACGGCGACATCGTGGTCGCTCTCCTCGAGGACAACGGCGTCACGCTCAAGCGCTACTTCCGCGAAAAGGACCGCGTGCGGCTCCAGCCGGCGAACGCTGAGATGGAGCCGATCTACGCCACCGAGGTCCAGGTCCAGGGCAAGGTCGTCGGCGTCATCCGCCGATTGGCCTGACGGAGGAATGGCGCCAGCGGCGCCCCTGACGGTCCGTTACCTCCACTGCGGCGGCTGATCGACGAAATGGACGCCACGCGGAGGATCGTTCATGCCGATCTCGACGCCTTCTACGCCAGCGTCGAGGTGCTCGATGATCCGAGCCTTCGGGGGAGGCCGGTCATTGTTGGCGGCAGGCCCGACGAGCGCGGAGTGGTGAGCGCGGCATCCTACGAGGCGCGCGCGTTCGGCGTGCACTCCGCCATGCCGTTGCGCACCGCCGCTCGCCGATGCCCGCAGGGCGCCTTCCTCCCCGGACGCCCGGAGCGCTACCGCGAACTTTCCGAGCGGGTGATGGAGATTTTCGCCTCGTTCACCCCGCTGGTGGAGCCGATCAGCCTGGACGAGGCATTCATCGACGTGACCGGTAGCGGGATGGCGTTCGGCGACGGCGAGACGATCGCGCGTCGGATCAAGCAGCGCGTGCTCGATGAGATCGGTCTCGTGGTGTCGGTCGGAGTGGCGACGAACAAGCTGTGCGCCAAGGTCGCGTCCGACCTGCGCAAACCGGACGCGCTGGTGGTGGTCCCGCCCGGCGAGGAGGCCGCCTTCCTGGCACCGCTGCCGATCCGGCGCCTGTGGGGTGTAGGACCGCGGGCCCAGGCCGTGCTGACCGAGTACGGCGTCACAACCATCGGCCAACTGGCAGCCCTCCCTATGGACACGCTGCATCGGCGATTCGGCCGTCATGGCGATGACCTCGCAACGCGCGCACGCGGTATCGACGACGCAGCGGTGGAGCCGACGCATGCACCGAAGAGCATCGGCCATGAGCACACCTTCGACGTCGACAGTGCCGACCCTCGGCGCCTCGAAGCCACGCTGCTCGACCTGGCCGAGTCGGTCGGCAATCGGCTACGGCGGCATCATCTGGCAGCCGGTGCCGTTCAGCTCAAACTCCGCTACGAAGGGTTCGAGACGCTCACCCGCCAGGCGACCCTGGCACAGCCGACCCGCGAGTCTGGGCCGCTGTACCACACGGCCCTCGCTCTCCTGCGGATGACGCTGGTCGCGGGGCGCGGCGTGCGGCTCATCGGCCTCACCGCCATTTCGCTGAGCGATGCCCAGCAGCTCACGCTGTTCGATGAGCCCGATCGCCGAGATCGGTTGACCGAGTCGATCGACCTGGTGCGACAGCGGTTCGGCGACGCGGCGATCACTCGCGCCCGCCTGCTGACCGAACGCCCGGCACGGCGCTTCGACTTCGGCGAACGTCCAGCGGCTCCGACCGATGACGAACGTGGGGCTTGACGAATCGAACGTACGTTCGGTATGCTGCGGTCCTGAATCGAACGCCTGTTCGAGTGCCCGAGCAGGCCGCATACCCGTCAGGAGCGTATAACCATGGCACTCGTGCAGATTTCCCCAGTTCCGGCGCAGGTGCGTTGGAGTCGCGCGGCGGACCGGCCAGATGAGATCCGTTGGGCGGGACATCACGTCCGCGTGATTGCAATTGATGCCGTCCGTGACGAACGAGCCGCGTATCCGGCCACCCGCGGTCCGCGTGTGACATTCGTGCTCAAGACCGATGACGGCGGTCGCGCATCTGTCGTGTTCGACGGCCGTCAGCGACGCTGGTTCCTGGAGGCCGTCGAGCACGCCGCCTGACCTCCCGGTCATCGGCGCCTACAATCGGCCCGGCGTCGTCCGGGCCGATTGTGCTGCCCGGCGGTACGCCACACTCGAAGGGCGGACGACCCGCGATGGATGACCGATTGACCGAGATGACCGTCCGGGAGCTCGTCGAGCGCCTGGCGACGGATGAGCCTGTGCCCGGTGGCGGGAGCGCCGCGGCGCTGACCGGCGCGATGGGCGCTGCCCTGATTCAGATGGTCGTCGAGCTGACCGTTGGCCGCCCCACGGCCGATGGCCATGATTCCGAGCTGGGACAGATCGGGAGCAATGCTGCCGGCTCCCAGTCTGAGCTGCTGCGGCTCGCCGAAGCGGACGCTACTGCATATGCCTCAGTCATCGCGGCGCGTCGCCTCTCGCGCGGGACCGAGCGTGAGCGCGAGTCTCGCCGTGTACAGGTCGATGCCGCCATGCGCGACGCGACGCGCGCGCCGCTCGAAACGGCGCGTCGCGCCGTCGGGGTGTTCGAGCTTGCCGAGGCGCTGGCCCCCATAGGCAACCGCAATGCCGTGAGCGACATCGGAGTGGCGGGGCTGCTCGCCGCGGCCGCACTGCGCGGTGCCGCCCTCAACGTTCGCATCAATCTGCCGTTCCTCTCCGAGGATGAGCCGTTGCGCGACGAGGCAGCCCGCGAGATCGAACAACTGCTCACCGGTCTCGAGGATCGGGAGCGGACCCTCCAGGCAGCGGTCGCGGAGCGCATGGAGTGACGGCGCGCCGGCTCGACGGTCGCGAGGTCGCATCGCATCTGCGGCGGGACCTCGAGCACCGCGTCCAGCAGCTCGCCGCTTCCGGCGAAGGGTCAGCGCCGCGGCTTGCCATCGTGCAGGACGGCATGAGCCAGGGACCGGGACTGTACGCCGCGAGCCTCGAGCGAGCCGCGCGCAGCGTCGGCGTGTCCACGCAGCTCATCGTCGGTGCCGGACCGCATGACGGCGCGATCGCGGAGCTCAACCGTGATCCGGGCATCACGGGCATCGTGCTCGCCCAGCCGTTCGCAGACGTGGGCGAGGGGCGTCGGCTCGTCGAGCTCATCGACCCCGCCAAGGACGTGGATGGCGCCACGCCAACCAACGCCGGGCGCCTGGCCCGCGGCGAGCCGGCCTTCGTCCCCGCCACGGCGCTCGCAGTCATCGCCATCCTCGAGGCCTACGACATCAAGGTCGCCGGGCGACGCGCGGTGGTCGTCGGCCGCTCGGCGGTGGTCGGACGGCCGGTGGCGTCACTCCTGCTGGCGCGGGACGCCACCGTGGTGATCTGCCACCGACAGACGCTTCACCTTGCGCGCGAGACGCGCCGCGCGGAGCTGCTCGTCGCGGCCGCAGGCGTGCCCGGGCTCATCCGGCCGGAGATGGTGAACGCGTCGGCAGTCGTCATCGACTGTGGCATCAACGCCACCGACGCCGGCATCGTGGGCGACGTCGAGTTCGCAGCGATTGCGCCATTCGTGAGCGCCATTACCCCGGTCCCGGGAGGCATCGGTCCGGTCACACCAATGATGGTCCTGCGCCAGACGGTCGAATCGGCCGAACGTCAGGCCTAATGCATCGCGGCTCGCGCCGTTTCCAACCCGATGACATGGCCCTTGCGTTCATAGAGATCGACCGCCTCCGTCGCGGACATCCGGGCCTCTTCGCGCCGACCGGAGGCCATGAGCACGCCCGCGAGATCGAGGAGCGCGCCGGCCTGCATCACGAGCGCATCTGTCCGACCGACGAGTTCGACGGCCTCGCGCGCCAGCGGCTCTGCAGCGGCCGGATCGCCGGCTCGGACCAAGAGGCGTGCCCGCACTCCGCGCCACAGGGCCTGGGCCTCGACATCGTCCGGCGCCGCGAGCGCCTGGCACGCGCGGGCGTGCGTATCGGCCTCGGAGTCAAGACCCGCCTCGAGCTCGGCAAGTGCAAGCAAGCCTGCAACCGAAGATCGCAGGTAGCGCTCGCCCATCTGCTCCAGCGCATCGTGGTCGAGACGCAGCTCGTCGATGGCGGCCCGCGGGTCACCGGCCACCAGCTCGACGCGTCCCGAATCGAGCGACGTGGAGGCGATAAGGAGGCGGCCACCGAGCTGCGTGAAGATCTCACGGCCGCGGCGATACAGTGCGCGCGCCTCCGTGAATCGGCCCGCCATGGCGTGCAGCTGGGCAAGGGTGCATCGCACGATGCCCTCCGCCCGCAGGTCGCCGGGTGCCTGTTCCAGGATCTGCTCGCAGCGCGTGATCGCCAGCTCGACGGGCGTCGGACCATAGAGAGCGGAGGTGGCATACGCCGGGAGGTTGCGGACCTCCTGGCGCCGATCGCCGGCGAGGCGCGCAAACTCGATCGACTGCTGCACCGCGTGCTCCGCATCGGCATAGCGGCAAGCGGTGCCATGCACCGAACCCAGCAGGCGCCATGCCTTGGCCAGGCCGGCATGGTCGCCGATCTTCTCGAGCGCAGGAATGGCTCGCTCCGCCTCCTGCAGGACCGATTCCGTCCAGCCCCCCGAGTCCGTCACGTAGCGCACGAACAGCCGTGCCAGGCTGGCGTTGGTCACGAGGCGCTCGTCCCCGAGTTGCTCGCCCGCAGTGACCGCCTGGTCGGCAATGTCCTCGGCGCGCGGCAGCTCTCCGAGGTCGAGCAACGCCTCCGCGAGATCGCACATCAGCTCGACGCGTTCAACGCTCTCATCCGGCAGCAGGGCCACCGCGCGTGCGATCAGGTTCGAGGCGGCGGGCATGTCGCCGCGCCCGAAGGCTCGACGACCCGCGGCGGACAGGCGCTGTGCGGCGCGAAGGCCAAGCTCGCGGCCCTCAACGTTCAGGGGGCCAAGCTCGCTGCGATACCGATGCGCCTGCTCGAGGTGATAGCCGATGATCTCCTCAACCTCGAGCTTCCGGTCGCCCGTGACCCGCTCGAGCCACCCGACGAAGCGTTCATGGAAGTCGGCACGCGCTCGCTTGAGCAGGCCCTTGTACGCGGCGTCACGGATCAACGCATGGTGAAACTGGAACGTCTCCTCGTTCTCGAAGGAGTCGCCGATGGGCGCCACGAGCTGCTTGACGCACAGCTGGAGCAGGCTCGCTCCGACCGTGTCGGGCATCACCTCCGGCGCCAGCTCTTCCACGGCGCCGCGGTAGAAGGCGAGCCCGATGACCGACCCCCGCTCGATGACCGCTCGCTCATTGAGTTCAAGCCCATCAATCCGCGCGGTCAGGAGAGCGGCAATGGTAGGAGGCATGTCGAGCGTGGCGGCGCCGTCCAGCTCGAGCAGCCAGCGCCCATCCTGCTGGTGCAGCCGGCCATCATCGATGAGCATCGAGAGGAATTGCTCGACATACAGCGGGTGCCCTTCCGCAGCGTCGGTGATGCGGCGTCTGACCTCGGGCGCGATGTCCGATTCGCCAAGGAGGTGGTCGACCAAGTGCCCCGAATCTGTCTCATTCAACGGCGCCAACGCAACGACAATCGCGCCATCGACGCTTCCTCCCCATGCCGGACGGGTTTCGAGCAGCTCGAGCCGCGACGAGCACATCACCAGCAGTGGTGCGTCTGTCGCGGTGGTACACACCTGCTCGATCAGGTCGAGGAACGTCGGCTCGGCCCAGTGGATATCCTCGAGGTGGACGATGACGGGCCTGTCTCGGGCGACCTCTTCCAGCAGACGACGCGCGGCCCAGAACGTGTCATCAAGCTCGTAGACGTTCGCGCTCAGCCCGATTGCGGCCGCGATGCGCTCGATGACCAGCGGCTCATTCGGCAGGAGCGCAGCCAGTCGCGCATGTGCCTGCTCAGTGCTCGCGTCGTCGCCGATACCGGCAGCCTCGCGCACGACCTCGCCGAGTGGCCAGAACGTGATTCCCTCGCCGTACGACAGGCAACGGCCGTGAAGCACCAGCGCCAGGTCGCCCACCTGCGCCGTCACCTCGCTGACCAGGCGGCTCTTGCCGACGCCGGCGTTGCCGAGAATCGTCGCCAGCCGCGGCGTGCGTTCCGAGACAGTCGCCTCGAACGCGGCCAGCAGCGTACCCAGCTCGTCCTGGCGTCCCACCATCGGCGCATCGGGGTGGCGTGCAAAGCCCTCGACGCCGCGGACGGCGATCAGCCGGTAGGCGGTGACCGGCTTCAATTTGCCCTTCAACGGCAGCGGGGCAAGCTCCTCGACCTCGACGGCGTGGCGCACGAGGCGGTAGGTCGGCGCCCCGATCAGTACCGCGGACTCCGGCGCCGCCTGCTGAAGTCGGGCCGCGACGTTGACCGCGTCTCCGGTGACCAGTCGCTGTCCGGTCGCCGGATCTCCTGCCACCACCTCGCCGGTGTTGACCCCGGTGCGAACCGCAAGCTGCACTCCCCACCGCGCGCGAAGTTCGGCGTTGAGACGGCGCAGCGCTGTCTGCATATCTACCGCGGCACGGACCGCGCGCAAAGCATCATCCTCGTGCAGACGCGGCAGGCCGAAGACCGCCATGATCGCGTCACCGATGAATTTCTCGACCGTCCCACCGTGTGCCTCGAGAATGCCACGCATCTCATCGAAGTAACGGGTCATCACCTCGCGCAGCGTCTCCGAATCAAGCGCCTCGCCCAGATCGGTCGAGCCCTTGAGATCGCTGAAGACGATCGTCACCGTCCTGCGCACCTCCAGCGCGGGAGGCGCGGCGCCAAGCGGCGAGCCGCAGGACCCGCACAACCGAAACCTGCCCGGGTTCTCCTCTCCGCACGCCGGACAGGTCTGCACGATCGGCATCTCCGCGCCCGCGGTCGGCTACTTGAAGCCCGGTCGCCAGCTTCCGTTGTCGGTGGCGTACACCAGCAGTCGCACGTAGTTGACACCGTCGCGCCGAATGCTGCGTGCGCTCGATAGGCATCGGCCCGGCCGTGCCCGACCCTTGGGTCCGCGCTCGCAGCGCGGGATCTCCATCGGCGGCCCTTCGGACTCCTCGGAGTGGTACAGCACGACATTGCGTCCGTCGACGCGCTGCTTGTGGTTGACCTTCTCGACGTGGACCGCGATGGTCAGCGGGTTGTCAGCCGGAGCCGATGGCGCGACCAGGTCGAGTCGCTGCCCGATCCAGGTCACACCGCTGACCTCCGGCGCGCCAGCCAGCTCACGCAGCTCGCGCAGGCTCACTTCGCCCGAGACTCCTTCCGGGACGGTGATCGAACTGAACTGAAATCCATCCCCCGGCTGTGTCTCCAGGCTGAATGGCGCGTCTCCGGTGGCGTAGCCGGACGCCTCGTCCGGCGATTCACTGGTTGGCCTGCCTCCGTCGGTGCTCACCGCTCGCCCTCCTGCGCTCCCTGCCCGATTGCCCGCTGGCGTTGCGGGCGGTGTACACCACGAACGCCCAGTAAGGCAACCCCAGGCGTCATGGCTCGACGTCGGCGATCATCTGGTCCAGCGCAACCGATCCGTCGATGAATCCGAGGCGCACCATGGTCTCGTATGCCTGACCCCACAGCTCGGTGTCAATGGCTCCGTCCGCGAAACCGTCGCCGGACCACAGCTCGACCGTCGCGCCCAGGACGGCTCGGGCGATCTCCGGATTCTCGGCAATCGTCGGGACAGCCTCCTCCGCGGCCGCGAAGCCCAGCTCCGGATCGGCGATCACGGCCGCCTGCGCCGCAGCGGTGGCTTCGACGAAGGCCCGCACCAGCTCGGGATCATCGGCCAGCAGGTCGTCACCAACGATCATCCCGGGTCCCGGCAGCGGCACAACGCCATCGACGGTGAGCAGTCCGACTTCGGTGCCACGACCTTCGAGTCGCAGCGGCTCGTTGTTGCGGAAGCCGGTGATCAGCTCCACATCGCCGTTCGAGAGGCCGTCGACCTGGTTGAACTGCGGATACTCGCGGATCGAGACGTCGTCCTCCGAGAGTCCTCCGGCCTCGAGCAGCGCGAGCAGCGCGTGCCAGGAGGAGCCGAAGCGCCCGGGCGTGCCGATCGTCAATCCAGCCAGGCCCGACGGCTCCGCGGGCACATCGGCCGCGGCCCCGATCAGCGCCACCGGGAACGACTGGTACAGGGTCGAGACGTAGCGCATCGGGATGCCCGAGGTGCGGCCGATCATGACATCGGTCGCATCGGCCACGCCGAACTCGGCCTGCCCATCGGCGACCAGGCGTTGAACGTCCGGCGCCTGCCGGTGCTCAATGGTGACGGCGAGGCCGGCATCGGCGTAGAAGCCATCCTGCTGCGCCACGTAGAACGGCGCGAACTGGACGTCGGGGCGATAGCCGAGGAGCAGCGTGACCTCGCGCAGTTCGGTTGGCGACTGCGAAGGCATCGGTGCCTGGCAGGCGACAAGGATCAGGGCGACGAACGCGGTCAAGGGTCGCATCGGGGACATCGGATTTCCTTTCAACGGCTGACGAGCTGCCGCTCAACCGCCACGACCAGGCCATAGAAAGTGAGGCCGATGATCGCGAGGGCACCGAGCGCAACGAACATGAGCGGGGTGTCGAACAGCCCCTGGTTGGCAATGAGGATCAGGACGCCGAGTCCGGTCTGCGCGCCGGCCCATTCGGCGACCACGGCACCGATCACCGCGAGCGTCACTCCCACGCGCAGGCCGCCGAACAGGACTGGCAGTGCGGATGGGATCTGGAGAAGCCGGGTGCGCTGGCCGCCGCTCGCGCCGAGGCTTCGCAGCATCTCGTCCAGAAGCGGATCGGTCGAGCGGATGCCGACCATGGTGGCGATGGCGATCGGGAAGAAGACGATGAGCGCGCAGATCACCACCCGCGCCAGCAGCCCGCCGCCGAACCAGATGTCGAGCAGCGGCGCCAGGGCGAGGATCGGGACCGCCTGGGCGGCGACGATGTACGGGGACAGTACCCGCTCGATGAGCAGGCTCTTGCCCAGGGCGATACCGGTCAGCACCGCCGCAATCGCACCCACCGTGAAGCCGAGGACGACCTCGAGCAGCGTGGCACCGGTGTGCTCCCAGAGCACCCCGCTGGCGACGGCCCGTGCGCCCCGCTCCAGGACCACCTCGGGCGCCGGCAGGATGAACTCCGGGTAGTCGCCGATGACCGTCGCCAGCTTCCAGATGACGAGGAATGCGGCGAGGCTGATCAGGGCGGCACCGATG
>JBBSLF010000048.1:0-12024 GCA_038255505.1 Candidatus Limnocylindria bacterium | reverse complement strand
GCGACCAACCCGCAGCGATCGCGGCGGTCACCCCCACCGAGTCGAGCGCACCGCCGAACGAGTCGGGCGCGATGACCACGCGAAGGGCCTGGCTCATCGGTCCTTCAGAGACTTGCGGCGCTCAACGTAGGCGGGAATCGAGATCATGGGTGGGCGGATCTCGTCGCCGATCTCGCGCACCTCGAGGTTGAAATTCTCCTTGCCGGTGTTGATCAACTTCATGCCGCGCCCGACCTCGGTCAGCAGCTCGAGCCGATGCCGTTCCTCCAGCTTGCGGATGGCGGCCTGAAGGATGACGTAGGCCATCTGCGAGAGATTCGGGAGCGACTGGTTGCGGTGGATTCGGCGCTCGAGATCAACCTGGCCGAGGGCCGCGAGGCCGGCGTCGTCGAGAATGTCGATCAGCAAGCCGATCTCGACCGCGTAGCCGGTGAAGAATGGAAGACGCTCGAGCAGCGCTCGTCGCCCGGCGTACTCGCCTGACAGCGGCTGGATCATGCCGGACAGCTCGGGGAAGAACAGGTTGATGAGCGGACGCGCCATGAGCTCGGTGACTCGACCGCCGCCCTCGGCCTGGAGGATGTCCCCCTGGCGGATGGGGCGTTGGTAGAAGCCCTTCACATATTGGAGCTGCGGCTCGCGGAGCAGCGGCCCCAGCAGGCCATAGACGAACCGCGGCTGGATGTTGCTGATGTCGGTGTCGATCCAGGCAACGATGTCGCCATCGAGGACATGCAGGCTCTTCCACAACGCTTCACCCTTGCCCCGGTGCGACCCGGTCTCCGGCAAAATCTGCGGGTGCCTGAATACCGGGACTCCGAGCTCCGTCGCGATCTCGACGGTGCGATCGGTGCTGTCGGAGTCGATCACCACGATCTGGTCGATCAGCGGCACCCGGTCCATCAGCGCGCCCTTGACGCGCTTGATGACCGTGCCGATCGTCTTCTCCTCGTCGAGGGCCGGAAGTCCGACGCTGATCGTCACACCCAGCTTGTCCTTCAGCGCGACCAGCTTGCGGATATCGGCGAACTCGTGCGCGTGAAAGGTGTTCTCGGCGAACCACTTGTCGACGACAACCGGGAGTGAGCGCGTTCGCTCGACGAACGCATCGGCATGGGCCAGCGTGCCTTCGCTGGCGCGCAGCTCGTCGAAGGTAGCGAGTCCCACCGCTTGCTTGGTCTTGACCACGATGACCGTCGGCTTGGCCTTGCTGGCCACGGCCTCTGCCAGGGTGCCGAAGAGGTAACGACCGTCGGGTGAAGCGTTCGTCGGCTGCGCCGATGCGCCCATCACCACCAGATTGTGACTGGCGGCCTCCTTGATGATCGCGGTGCGTACGCTCGTGGCCTCGCGGATCAGGCCGGACGCACGCTTCATTCCGGCGTGCTCGCGCACGAATGCGTCGACGGCCGTCTGCTCGCGCTCGATCGCCCGCTCGCCGATGCCCTTCGGCACGACGTGCAAGACGACCACCTTCGCCCCGAACCGCTTTGCGAGGTCGCGGCTGATGCGCATGGCCAGCTCGGCGTGCGGTCCGCCACGAACCGGGACGAGGATCGACTGGATCTTCTCCGCCCCACGCTGCTTGACGACCGCGATATCGCACGGCGACTCGCGGACCACGGCGTCGATCGTTGGCGAGAAGACCGGCCGCGGGCCTGCGTGCTGGCCGGCGAGCGCCATCTCGACCGCCTCGGCATCGGCCCGTGCGTTCTGCTGCGCGGTCGGCGGCCCGCCCCAACCGAAGATGACGAGGTCCGAGCCTTCTTCCCCGACCGCCTCGATGACGCCGTCCGCGGCGTGGCGGCCGATGCGCACCATCGTGCGCAGCTCGACCCCCTCCTCATCGCCGAAATCCAGGACGCGCTGGAGCAGGCGCCGCGTCGTCCGTGCCTGCGTGGCACCCTCGGACAGGCTGACGCCCTCGGGCACCTCGACGATGCCGAGCGCCGTGATCTCGGTCGGCCGACCATCCGCCACGCCGGCACCGATGCGCACGAGGTCGCGCGCCGTCCGCGGATTCGCGAGTGGCAGGAGGATTCGATACGGCGTCTTGCGTCGCGCAGCGGCCATCAGGACGCCTCCGTCGCGGCGCGCATCTCGCCCCAGCGAGCGACGAGATACGGCTTGAGCTCCTCGAACTGCCGCGCCTGATCCTGGATTACTCGCTCGGCCTGGTCGGTCGTCATCTCGAGCGTATCGCTGATGAACCCGGCGGTGCGCCCGAAGTAGAGCGGCGTCAGGGCCGCCAGCAACTGCTCGTGATCAGCTCCAGGCCGATGGAACGCGACGAGGGTGTCATACAGGCAGCGAATCCACAGCTCGGCGCTGAAATGGAAGTCGGCGGGTCGATCGCTCGGAAGCTCCATGGCCATGATGCGCTCGAACTGCTCGGGCGCCAGCATCTCCTCCCACACGTTGTGCTGCGTGAGCCGTGCCTGCTCCACGTTGTCGATTAGCTTGGCGTGGTTGACGCTGATCTCCTCCGGCGCCACGACGCGCTCGAAGCCGTACTCGGGAATCTGGTGCGAGCCGCGAACGCGGAGCCATCGGTCCTCGTAACGGCCGGCAAGCCGGAAGAGCGTACCGACGACCTGGCGAAACATCGGTCCGAGGTCGCTGGCGGGGTCCTTGGCATCGTGGATCTTCGCGCCCAGGCGAGCTTGGCACACGGCGAACCCCTCGTTGATGGCCGAATGCGTCATCCAGATGTCGATCCCGAAGCGCGCGGTGAGCTCGTCGAAGGTGTCGAGCTCGAGGTATCGGCTCACGAGGTCGCCGGAGACGCCGAAGTCGCCGCCGATGGGCTGGCGGATGCGGGTGCCGTACAGGGCGCGCGTCAGCGGATAGCTGATGTTGTTGGTGATGGTGCCGTCATACTTGTAGCGCGAATACATCGGCGCCACGAAATCGTAGCCGCCCTTGAGGATCGGCCCGGCCAGGAGTTCCACCCATTCGGGCACGATCGAGCGCAGGTCCGAGTCGACCATGACCATGGCCTTGACCTTGAGCTCGCGCGCCACCTCGAACAGCGCCCGCACCGCTGTGCCCTTCCCGCTCGTCCCCTGGTAGGTAAAGCTGATGCGCTGAAGCTTGTGCTTCGGGCTGACCAGGATGA
The DNA here is from genome assembly GCA_038255505.1 of Candidatus Limnocylindria bacterium. GTDB lineage: Bacteria > Chloroflexota > Limnocylindria > QHBO01 > QHBO01 > JACDBZ01. The sequence continues at coordinate 8,906 of JBBSLF010000048.1, read as the reverse complement.
CCTTCTCAAGGTAGTCCGGGCTTTCGGTACTGACGGCGACGTGCGGGGTGTCATCGGGGGAGCCACCGTCGCTGTTGACGAGGATCGGCTTGAGGTCGGGGAAGTACTGGACCATGCCGGCCGTGGCTGCACGCACCACGTAGCCGATGGTTTCGGCGTTGCCGAATGATGGAATGCCGACCATGAGATCGGCGTTGCCGATGCGCCGGACCTCGGCTAGCCCATCTTCATCGAGCGCCGACGGCATCGCTGCGGCAGGTTTGGACGTCAGGAAGGGGCCTCCTCGATCGTGCATCGGCGTGGCAGCTCGGGGGCGTCAAGGGTAGCACGCGCGACATCGGTCAGACATGCGTCCGGTGGGTGGCTGGACCGACTCGACTCAGTCGCGGATGCGTCGCACGTGCTCGCGGGATCCGACAAGGCGGCCGACGAACCCGTGCTGTGGCGTATCGCGCGTCGGGATCTTGAGCCACTCGTCGCTCCGCGTGCCGAACTCGTAGCGCGAGTTCATGTGCTTGGCGACATAGTGCGTGAACCCGTTGCCGCGCCATCCCGTCAACCATCCGCCGATGGGCTGCTTGACGACGGGACTCACGCGCACCTGGACGCCCTCGTCGATGACCGATTCAAGCACGCGCCGCCGCTCCTGGAACGGCACGTCGGCGAGCGACTCGCCGTCGATCTCCACAAGGTCGACGGCAACGTACGCCCGGCGCGGCTCTCCCTCATCTCCCCGGAACGGATGCGCGCTCCACACGCCATCGATGAGCGCCTGCCTGACAGTGACCGCGGCGCGCACGAGACCGGCCACCCCGCGCAAGTCGTCGCCGGCCAGGTCGCCACGCTCATCGGTCACGCGCGTCGCATGCTCGTCAATGCGCACCATCAGGCGTTGACCGGGCCAGAATGGCTCGAACATCCAATCGACGCTCTGCACATCAGCGTTGGCACTCGTCGCCAACTGCGGCAGGAGCTCCTCGTCCACCATCGCGAGCCGATCAGCTCTGGTCGTACAGATCAAGCTGGCCTTCCTCGACCCGCGCGCCGACCTCGGCGCGAATGGCCTCCCAGGCATCGAGGTCCCACTCGCCGACGAACGTGATGGCCGTGCCCTCCTTGCCGGCGCGCCCGGTGCGGCCGATGCGGTGGACGTAGGTATCGGCGTCCTCCGGAATGTCGTAGCTCACGACGTACGGCAGGTCAGTGATATCGAGGCCGCGGCTCGCGACGTTGGTGGCGATCAGGAACTGGATCTTGCCAGCCTTGAACGAGGCGAGGGTGCGGTCCCGCTCGCGCTGGGAGAGCCCGCCGTGCAGGCCCGCCACATTCTTGCCACGCCGCTGGAGTGTGGCGGCCAGACGGTCGACCCCGATCTGCGTGTGGCGGAAGACAAGCAGCCGATCGAACCCGAACTGATCAGTCAGCTCCAGGAGCGCCTTGACCTTGTCCTGGTCGGCGACGAAGTACACGACCTGGCGCACCGTCTCGACCGTCCGCAGGTCGGGGCGTACGGTGACCTGTGCCGGGTTGCGCTTCATGAACCGATCGCAGATGCGCAGGATGGCGTACGGCATGGTGGCGCTGAACAGGGCGGTCTGCCGCGCGCGAGGGCTGCGCGACAGGATCGTCTCGACATCGACGATGAAGCCCATGTCGAGCATCCTATCCGCTTCGTCCAGAATCACCGTATGTACCCGATCCAGCCGCAGCTCGCCACGACGGATGAGGTCGAGCACGCGGCCCGGGGTGCCGACCACGACCTGCGCGCCGCGCTTGAGACCCTCGACCTGCTTGTCCATCGAGGAGCCACCGTAGATGGCCACGGTGCGCACATTGCGGAACCGGCCGATGCGGCCGATCTCCTCGGTCACCTGGACGCACAGCTCGCGCGTCGGCGTCAGCACCAGGGCCTGGACGTGGGCACTGGACGGGTCGATCTTCTCGACGATCGGGATCCCGAAGGCAGCCGTCTTGCCGGTGCCCGTCTGCGCCTGGCCGATGAGGTCGTCGCCGTTTCGCAGGGGCGGAATGGCGCGCGCCTGCACCTCGGTCGGCGTGACGAATCCCATCTTTTCGATGGCGCGCGCGATGGTGGCCGGAACCTCGATCTCGCCGAAGCGGTACCCGGCGGCGGCTGCCAGCACGGCGGCCTCGAACGCGGAAGGTTCTTCGACGCGTGGAGTGTCGGTATCGGTCAACGGGACTCCGGCGGTTGAGGGCTCAACGGCGGCGATGCGCGCTCCGGGGCCGAGCGGCTTGCACCGGGCGCGGCGCTCAACGACCCGGCGGGTGACGCCGCTCGAGCGATGCTACCACGGCCTCCTCGGCTTCAACGTGATCGTGCCCGGACGGCTGATCGATGGCCGCGCGCCGGGCGGAGTGCTGCGGATGGCGCCGAAGCCGATGCGCGAGCAGGCCGTGGCTGGGACTGAAGATGAAGGCGATCAAAAAGGCCAACGTCGCCACCAGCACAATTGACCCACCCGGGCTCCAACCGAGGTGATAGCTGACGTACCAGCCGACGATGCCGTACAACGCCCCAAGGACGGCGCCCAGCACCATCATCGGCGTGAATCGATCCACGAGCAGGCGCGCGGTGGCCGCGGGGGTGACGAGCATGGCCAGCACCAGGATGATGCCGACCGCGCTGAGGCTGACAACGATCGTCGCAGTCAGCAGCAGGAGCAGCAGCAGCTCGAGCGCGAATACCGGGTAACCCAGCGCCTGGGCGTAGGTCCGATCGAAGCTCACGAGCAACAGCTCCTTGCGCAGTGCGACCAGCACGCCGATGACGCCCGCGCCGGTCAACGCGCTGACGACGATGTCATCCCAGCCGGCCGCCAGCAGGTCCCCGACCAGAAAGGCCGACAGGTCGCGCTGATATCCCGATTGCGTGCTGATGAGCACGATCCCCAACGCAAAGGCGCCGGCGAAGAAGATGCCAATGGCCGTGTCCTCGCGAATTCGCTGGCCGCGGCTGACGACCGCAATCGCGACCGAGGTAAGTGCGCCGGCCACCATGGCGCCGGCGAAGATCGGCAGCCCGGCCACGTAGGCGAGGACGACGCCGGGAAAGACGGCGTGGCTGAGCGCGTCGCCGATGAAGGCCAACCGTCGCAGGACGACGTACGCACCAATCGCGCCACAGGTCGCGCCCATCACGACGGCGGCAATGAGCGCCTGGCGAAAGATGTTGAGCGCCAGTGGATCGGTCAGGAACTCCACCGGTCAGCGCTCGTCCGCGTGGGAATGTGCGCCGTGATGGCCACCGCCGTGGACGTGCGAGTGGTCGCCGGCGGTCATGATCATCAGCTCGCCGCCGAACGTGGCATGCAGCGTGTTCGGCGTGAACGTCTCGTCCGGCGCGCCGAAAGCGACAACCCGGCCGTTGACGAAGCAGAGCAGGTCGCTGACATCGGCCGCGGTTTCGAGGTCGTGCGTGGCATAGATGACGGTCGCACCCGCATCGCGCAGCTCGCGCATGAGCTGGGTGATCGTCTCTTCCGTGCCACGGTCGACGCCGGTCATCGGCTCATCCAGCAACAGCAGGCTGGCCTCCTGCACCAGGGCGCGCGCCAGGAACACGCGCTGCTGCTGTCCACCGGACAGCTCACCGATCTGGCGCTGCGCGAACTCTCCCATGCCGACACGCTCGAGCGCATCGCTCACGGTCTGACGGTCGCTCGTTCCCGGGCCAAGCAAAGGACCGATGCGCGGGTAGCGACCCATCATCACGACCTGCTCGGCGCTGATCGGGAAGCTCCAGTCGACTGCTTCGCGCTGGGGTACGTACGCCACGCGCCGCAGATCGACCGCGCCACCGTCCAGCGCGACGCTTCCCGCACGTCGCGGCACGAGGCCGATGATCGCGCGCAGGAGCGTGCTCTTGCCGCTGCCGTTGGGGCCGATGACGCCCACCAGGCGCCCCGCCGGCACGTCGAGGTCGACGCCTTCGATGGCCCAGCGCTCGTCGTAGCCGGCGGCGAGGCCGCGGAGCTGAAGCATGGTCGAGATGGCGGCGGTCATGGTGAGACGCAGTATCGGCTGAACGGTGGCGGGGGTCAATGCGTGCTAGCGTGTGCGTGATGGCCGCTCCCGTGCTCGATCCGACCTCCACTGCCGATCGCCTGGCCGCCGCCGGCGAGCGCGTCACGCGCCAGCGCCTGCTGGTTTCCGATGCTTTGGCCGCCCATGCTCGTCAGATCACGGCGCAGGACCTATACGAGCGTCTCCGAAAACGAGAGCCGCGCATCGGTCGCGCGACCGTCTTCCGCACGCTGGAGGCGCTGGTCAGCGCGGGCGTCGCGCGACGCCTCGAGCAGGACGGCCATGTGTACGGCTACGTCGCCTGCCGACCGGAACACCATCACCACCTCGCCTGTGACCGATGCGGCCGGGTCGAAGAGATCGACGAGGGCTACATCACGCCGGTCGCTGAGCGCGTCGCCGCCGACCTTGGCTTCACGATCGACGATGCTCGCCTCGACTTCTATGGCCTCTGCGCCGCGTGCCGCGCCGCCGAGCCGACCGGCTGAGACTGAATCGGTCAGATACCCGGCAGCGTCCTAACGGCCGAGGGCGGCGACCTGCCCGCTGGGCGTCGGACCAGATCCGTCGGTGGAGTGGTCAGCGTAGCCGTTGGGATGCGCTTCGCGCCACGCCCATGCGTCGGCCAGCATCCGCTCCAATGTGGAAAGCCGCGGCTGCCAGCCGAGTTCGCGACGCGCACGACGCGACGATGCGACAAGCACCGGAGGATCACCCACGCGACGCTTGATCGGGCGGGCAGGGATGGCGCGACCGGTGACACGACGGGCGGCCTCGACGACCTCGCGCACGCTGAAGCCAGCGGCCGATCCGAGGTTGTAGACCTCGAGCGACGCGTCGCTCTCACCGGTCGCCTCGAGGGCCAGCAGATGGGCATTGGCAATGTCGCGGACGTGAAGAAAGTCGCGGATGCAGGTCCCGTCGGGGGTGGGGTAATCCTGGCCGTGAATCTGGACGTGGGTCGCGAGACCGGCGGCGACGCGCAGGACGAGCGGCATGAGATGCGTCTCGGGGTCGTGATCCTCGCCGTTGAGTTCGGTCGCTCCGGCGACATTGAAGTACCGCAATGAGATGGCGCGAAAGTCGTGCGCGGCGCAGAACCAGCGCATGGCACCTTCGAACGCCAGCTTCGTCGCGCCGTACGGGTTGATCGGTTCGGTGCGGTCGGCCTCCGCGATCGGCACCCGACGCGGCTCACCGTACACGGCGGCGGTTGACGAGAAGACGAGGCGCGTGACACCGACCGCGCGCATCGACTCCAGCAGGGCCACCCCGCCCGAGACGTTGGTGCGGTAGTACAGGCCCGGATCGATCATGGACTCACCGACCAATGATCGGGCGGCGCAATGGAGGACCGCGTCGACGCCGTCGGCGAGGATGGATCCGATGCGGTCGCCGTCGGCGATGTCGCCGACCACGAGCTGGACGCCGTCCGGCACCGCGGGCCGGTGTCCACTCGATAGGTTGTCGTAGACGATCACCTCGTGGCCAGCCTCGACGAAGCGCTCGACGCTGGTCGAGCCCACGTATCCGGCCCCGCCGACAACGAGAATCTTCAACCCGCGCTCCTCTCCATGCTATCGGCCAGGCGCCAGCGACACCGGGTCGGCGGTCGCGGTACGGACGAGCGCGGGGGTGAGCAGGGCGGAAACCCGGGCGGCGCCGGCCGCGGCCGCCTCACGTAACTGATCGCCACTTCGGAAGCGGCCAGCCGCCTTGACGCCGATGCGCGGGCCGACGCTGTCGCGCAGCACACGCGTCCGTGCGATGGTCGTCCGGGCGCTGGCCGCTCCGGAGCTGGTGATGACGTAATCGGCCCCGGCGCGCTCGGCCAGGTGGCAGGCGCGGCGGACGAGCTCCTCGCGCATGGGCTCTGCCTCCATGATCACGCCGACCGCGGCGAGGGCGGAGTGGGCCATGTCGATCACGGCAAGCATGTCGTTGAACACGGCCTCGTCGTCACCCGAGGTGAGAGCCCCGCCGTTGAGCACGAAGTCGATCTGCGTCGCTCCCTGCTCGAGCGCCTTGGATGCTTCGAACGCCTTGACGCTCAGCAGCTGGGTGCCGTGCGGGTGGCCGACGACGGTGCCGAGAGTCAACCGCGATTGCCCGAGGGCCCGTTTCGCGGCCTTGACCAGCCACGGGTTGACCGTCAGCGCGGCGACGTCATGCTCGGTGGCGAAAGCCACCGCCGCGACAAGGTCGGCGGACGACGCGTTCGGCTGCGTCAGCCGGTGCTCGAGCCGAAGGGCCCGACGCACGCTAGCGGTCATCGGTGCGCGGTCCCTCCGCTCGATAGCAACGATGGATGAGGCGTTTCTGGAGGACATGAGCCAGGACGGCCGATTGTAGCAGCGTCCCTCCCGATGTCAGCCCTCGGCGCTGGTCGAATTCGAGGTCGCGTTGCATGGCGTCACCACTCGTCGGCGGTCTTCCGAGCCAGATTCAGCAGCACGTCGCGACGGTTCCGGTCGGGATCGTCGAGCACGGCCTCCATGAGCCGGTCCAGCACGCCGCCGAGCCCGGGTCCAGGCGACAGACCGAGCTCGCGTTGCAGATCGTGTCCGTCGATGGCCAGCTGGCCCGCGGTCATGGGAGCGTCACGCTGTGCCGCGATCCGTCCGCGAAGCTCGTCCATTCCGCCAGTACGCGGTTCCCGTACACCAGAGGCAGCATTGTCCGCGGCGCGCAGCGCGAACAGGTCGTCAAGAGCGTCCAGCCCGATCCGGCGGATGAAGCGACGAACGGCGGCATCTGTCCAGGCAGGCCCATAGGCATACATGTGCTGGCGCACGAGGTGCACGACGCGGGAGGACGCCGCGATCCCGAGTCGCAATCGGTTCATCAACACGCGCGCGAGGCCCGCGCCGACAACTTCATGACCGAAGAAATGGCCGTCCTCAAGCGTGGTGGCCTTGCCGAGGTCATGCAGCAGGCCGGCGAGTCGCAGGACGGGATCGGTCGCCGGAAGCGCATCGACGGTGCGGAGCGAGTGGTCGAGAGCGTCGCCTGGCAGTGGCTTTTCCTGCGGCACGCCGCGCAACGCCGCCAGCTCGGGGAGCAGCACATCGAGCAGGCCGAGGCGCTCCCAGTGGGCGAAGGCGCCAGCCACCCGGATGGCCGGGTCAGCCAGCAGGCGCATCAGCTCGTCGCGGACGCGCTCCCCCGAAAGGCGCGCGGTCGTTGGCGCCGCCTCGCGCATCGCCTGCTCGGTCTCCGGGTCGATGGCGAATTCGAAGCGCAGGGCGAAGCGCACGCCTCGCAGCACGCGGAGGGCATCCTCACGCAGCCGCGCAGCGGGGTCGCCCACCGCGCGAATGCGACCTGCGCGCAGGTCATCAATCCCGCCGTACGGATCGACCAGCAATCCGCTGCCCGATCCGGGGGCATCGGGCAGCCACGCGATGGCATTGATGGTGAAATCGCGCCTGGCGAGATCACCATGCAGGGATCGGTGGAAGAGCACCTCGTCGGGCCGGCGGCCGTCGGCGTAACCGGACTCGTCGCGAAACGTGGTGATCTCGACCGTCGGGTTGCCATGCAGCGTCACCGTGCCGAAGCGGTTCTCCCACGACGAACCCGGGAACAGGGCGCTCACCGCATCCGGAGGCGCGGAGGTGGCCGCGTCCCAGTCTCCAGGTCGCTCGCCGCGCAGGAGATCGCGCACGCAGCCGCCGACGAGCGCCGCCTCGTGTCCGGCGCGCATCAGCGCCGCAATGGCGTCTCGTGGCGCGGCGGGCAAGTCGCTGATCGTCAGCGACGCCCCGTCGGTCAGGCCCGGCCCGGGGACGGATCGCCCAGGAAGAGGTAGTTGCGCCACGCGTCGTTCCGATCATCCGCAAGGTAGGTTCCGAAGAGGTAGCGCATGTCGGCGCGGGGGGCCCGCGGCTCGCGCATGAGATGCATCCGAGCCTCGATCACCGTCTTCCCGCCCTTCCGATGATTGCAGGCACGGCAGGCCGCGACGAGGTTCTCCCATTCGTGACGCCCGCCACGATGCTTGGGCGTCACGTGATCAATGGTCAGATCGTGGCTCACCGTCCCGCAGTACTGACAGGTATGCCGATCACGCAGGAACACCTCGCGCCGGCTGAGCTTGACGCGCGGCTGCGGACGCTTGATGTGGTACTGCAGCCGAATGACCGACGGAGCGGGGATCTCGACGGTCGGCGTCCGAATCACCTGGTGATTGCGGGCAAGCAGCTCCGCCTTGGCGGCTCCGAGCAGCCGGAAAGCGCGCCTGATGTCGCAGACGTTGAGCGGCTCGTAATTCTGGTTCAGGACCAGGACGGGTGCATTGATCATCACGCGCTTCCTGCACGCGATCATACCAATGTGAGGCCCATGACCCGCAAGCAACGGCAGATCCCTCGATTCCCTCCGCCCTTCGAGAATAGGCACCAGGAAGGTCCATCGAAGCCTCGGAGTAGAATGGATGATCGAATCCGGTCGGCGCGAAGCGCCGCATCGGTCCCGCGCAAGGAACATGAATGACCACCATTGAACGATCAACCTGGGCCACCAAGGTTGGGCTGGCCCGGATGCTGGCTGGCGGCGTGATCATGGACGTCGTCACGGCCGACCAGGCGAAGATCGCCGAAGAGGCGGGGGCCGTCGCGGTCATGGCGCTCGAACGCGTGCCATTCGACATCCGCAGGGACGGCGGCGTGGCGCGCATGAGCGACCCGAAGCTGATCGAGGAGATCAAGAACGCGACCACCATCCCGGTCATGGCCAAGTGCCGCATCGGTCATTTCGCGGAGGCGCAGATCCTCCAGTCGCTCGAGGTCGACTACATCGACGAGTCCGAGGTGCTGACGCCGGCCGACGAGGAGCACCACATCGACAAGCACGAATTC
>JBBSLF010000047.1:0-12257 GCA_038255505.1 Candidatus Limnocylindria bacterium | reverse complement strand
TGTAGACGACGACGCGCGCGCGGCCGCTCACGCCGACCCATTCGCCGGTCGGGGAGCGGAACCGCTCATCCACCTGGTCGAGGATCTCGTTCGGGAGGGCGGTTAGAAGTCTCTGCTCGGCGACGGCTCCGAGCGCGCCGGCGTCCTGCGCAAAGAAGACATCGGCGGGGGAGTTCTCTCCCTCGGTCAGGATCAGGTTCGCCATCTCGGCCGTGTCGCCATAGCGCGCCTCGACCTCGATGCCGGTGGCCTCGTTGAACTGCTCGAGCAGTGGCCCGACGAGCTCCTCGCTGCGTCCGGAGTAGATGGTGACCGTGCCGGTTTCAGTCGGAGCGGAGACCGCTGGATCTGCACTGCCGTTCGCTGGCGCGGAAGCGGTCTGAGTCGAACAGGCGGCCAAGCCGAGAGCGATGATGGCCAGGGGCATCACGATGAGGCGTGAACGGAGTCGCAAAGCGTTGGTCCTCGTGCTGGTTTCGAACGCGAGTTAGGCTAGCCTAACCAAAATGGTTCGTCAACACGAACTACCGGTGATCCAGTCGGAATTCGGACCGTCAGCCGTCGGGGTGCGGACCACCCTCGCCGAGGTCCTCGGCGGTGAGGATCGTATCGGCCCAGTGGTCGTGCATCCAGGCCAGGTGCTCCCATCGCGAGTCAACGATGCGCATGGTGTCCCAGGCGGGCATGTCCTGCTGCTCGATGATCGTCATCTTTGCCGGGTCGACCTCGTAGATGTGCTCGAAGCGTTGAATGACGTCATCCGTGATGCGTCGCGCCTCGGGGGGCTTCTGCGCGGAGAGTCGAAAGCCGATCATCGGAACACCTTCTCGTCGAGGCCGTACGCTCGGTCGAGTTCGTACTTGCCAGGATTCATGATGTTGTTGGGATCGAGCGCGGCCTTGATCTTCATCATCACGTCGAACCCGCCTCCCATCTCGACCGGGATGAGCTCCGCGTCGCCCTCGCGCGTGGCACCATGGCAGGCGGTGATCGAGCCACCGTGGTCGAGCGCCACCTGAGCGATCTCGCGCTTGCACGCCACCCAATCCGGCCAGTTGTCGTCCGACAGCTGCTGCTCCCAGATGCCGATGTCGATCTCGGTCAGGTAGTCGCCCCACGGCTTGTAGGCGCCGTTGGTGTACGCGAACATGCCCCAGTCGTCGAGGATGCCGGTCTTCTCGGCGTATCTGGCGGTGATGGCGTGCCACTTCTCCATGACCGCGGGGAGCTGGCTGTAGTTGATCGAGGCATCCTCGCAGTGCCAGCTCATGGGCACCACCTCGCCGGTGTCCAGCCTGCCGTGGAGCGGCGTCGCATACCGGTCATGGCGGGAGGCCCAGTCGCCGGAGCTGATCTCGTCGCCGAGGTAGGTCCCGCCTGACTCGCGGCCGATGCGCATGATGCGTCGTGCCGCCGGCTCGACCTCATCGCGGGTGCCGTACAGGGCCGTGGCGACCACCGCGCGAACGTGGTCGGGGCGGGGTATGTAGGCCTCGTCGTCGCGGCGCAGGTAGCGGAGCTTGTACTCGTCGAACAGGACGACCCCGCCGAGCGACGCGAGCCCGGACTTCGCCAGGGCGCCGGTCGACTCCCACGCCGCGGTGTACGAGGGGTAGTGGAAGAAGGCAGCGAACTCCATCTCGGGCCGCGGCACGAGCTCGAGCGTGGCTTCGGTCACGATTCCGAGCGTGCCCTGGTGACCCATGAACAGGTGCTTGAGCTGGAAGCCGCTGGACGACTTGCGGATCTTGCGTCCGCCGCCGTCGCCGACCTCGATGATCTCGCCGGTGGGCAGCACGATCTGAAAGCTGATCACGAGGTCGCGGGTATGCCCGTATCGGCCTCCGATGAGCGACCAGCCGCTGGTGCCGATGCGTCCGCCGACCAGCGAACAGGGATACGAGGCGGGATCATCGGGGAACATCACGTTGTGCTTGCGCAGCTCTTCGTTCAGCTTGAGCATGTTGATGCCGGGGCCGACCGTGACCGTGCGGTCGACGAGATCCACCTCCTTGATCTGATTCATGCGCTTGATGTCGACCACGATGCCGCGCTTCAGCGGAAGCGCTCCGTCGTTGAGCCCCGTCCCGCCGGCGCGCGGGACGACGGGGATCCTCTCCCGGTTCGCGAGCTTCACGACCTCGCTGACCTGCTCGGCGGTGCGCGGCAGGACGACGAGATCCGGCACATACTCCGCCCAGCGGTGGACGGGGAACGGCGCCGGGACGCGGGTCCGGTTGTAGCGCGCGGCTTTGCCGGTCAGCACGCTCTCGTCGCCGAGGATGGCGCGCAGCTTATCGACCACGGTGTCACGGATGGCGACGAAGGTGGTCACGCCGGCACCTCCTGCTGCGGCCCGGCCGCGCCGTGAACGCCGCGCGGATCCAGCCCCGCCGATTCCGCGACGAGCTCCATGAGGTCCCGCACGTCGATGCCCTGCTCGTCGCCGGCTGCTGCGAGCGGTCGCTCCGACCACACGCAGGCCGAGACGAGGGTGTCGACCTCGAGCTCTTTCGCACGCGCGAGCCGACGCCGGCTGATCTCGGCGGTGATCTCCGGCTTCTCGATCGGCAGGCCGCCCCCACCGCCCGAGCAGTACGACCACGGGGTGACGTGGTCGACATCGCGGAACTCGAGCCCCGGGATGGCGCGCAGGATCTCGCGCGGGGACGCGTGGATGCCCTTGCGCTTGTTGAGCCGGCAGGGATCGTGGTATGTCACCACCCGCTCGATCGGCTGGGTGAGGGTGAGGGCGCCGTCCCGGATGAGCTCGGCCACGAGCTCGGTGATGTGGACGATCTCGAATTCGTAGTCGGGTCTGAAGTACTCGACGTAGTCCTCGGTGAAGCTGATGTAGTCGTGCGGATCCAGCGTGATGATCCGCTTCGCCCCGTAAGATCGCCAATCTGCGACGTTGTGGTCGGCGAGCTGGCGAGCCGCATCGGTATAGCCCATTTCGGCCGCCGGTCCGCCGCAGCACCATTGCTCGCGCATGAGCCCGAAGTCGACGCCGGCCAGCTGGAGCAACTGCGCCGTCGACCGCGACACGCTTGTCCGGTAGAAGGCCGCCTCGCAGTCGACGAACAGGATGGTCTCGCCGCCGATCGGCAGGCCCAGCCCCTCCGACCAGCGCGCGACGTTCTCCTGCGAGACCGGCACGTCGAGCACCGGCTCACTCTTGGCGTCGATGGTGGCCTCCACCCAGCGCTTCCAGTTCGGCTGCTCGATGCCCGATTGGACGGCCAGCGCGCGCATGGCCTTGACGACCTTCACCGTTTGGGTCCGGTTGCGGTAGAAGTCGCCGGTGAACAGCGTGTTCGGGCAGCGCAGCTCGCAGGCGCCGCACTGGGTGCAGTGGACGTAATCGTCCGCCACGTCGGCGACCGTCAGGTTGCCCTGCTCCATGGCCACGATGTTGGCGTGGAACGCGGTCGGCGTGTGGTTCTCGTTGCGCGTGACCTGCATCACCGGGCAGACCTCGCGGCAGAACTTGTGCCCCGAGCTGAAGCAGCCATAGGCGGCGTCGCGCCACTGCTCGACGAACTGCTCCTGCAGGCCACCATCGGCAGTGGGGTCATAGGGGGGTGCGGTCATGCCAGTGCTGGCATCACGCGGTCCCGGACGAGTCGCAGCTGCGCGTGCGTGTCGACCGAGTTCGCGATATCGATGCCGGTGAAGGCCTTGACCAGGTAGGGGTCCACGATCGCGCCGATGATGTGGTTGACCCCCGTCGAGGTGATGTCGCGCTCCAGGCGCTCGACCACTTCCTCAGGCGTGCCGGCCACCGAGAACTTCTCTCCCAGCTCCGGCGTGGTCAGCTCCAGCGCCTTGGGAACGTCGCCGGCAGCGAAGGCGTCCAGGATCGGCTTGATGTCGGCGCCGCTGATATCGTGCCGATTGAGCTGCTGCTCCGGCATGGCGGACAGGTAGAACGCGGCCATGATGCGAGCCGTCTCCCTGGCGGCCACGGAGTCCTCCATGATCGACATGACCAGCCAGGCACCGAGGTCGAGATCGTCCACGTTGCGTCCGGCCTTGTCGGCTCCTTTGCGGGCATGTTCGACCATGTACTCGTACGTCTCGCGCGACGTCCCAATCGCCTGGTGCACGCCATCGAACAGCTCGCCGCCGACCTCGAACGAGCGCGGACCGCCCATGGCGCCGAGCTTGATCGGCAGCTTCTCCTGGACTGGTCGCGCCAGCGTCCAGAGGCCGGTGTGGTTGAAGAACTCGCCGGAGTGCGTGACAGCGCCGGTGTCGAGCAGGGTGCGCATCACCTCGCGCGCCTCGATGACGCGAGAGAGCGGCTTCATGCCAGTCGTGTCGATCCCGTGCTGGGGCAGCATTGAGATGTTGCCGAAGCTGACCACGATCTCGGCGCGACCGTTCGTGAGCTGGTCCAGGGTGGCGGCCATCTGCGCCACGTGGGCGGGATCCCGCAGGATGACGTGCGTGACATTGGGGCCCATGCGAATCTGGGTCGTCTTGTCCGCCGCGGCAGCGAAGAGCAGCCACATGTCCTTCCACCAGGTCTCGTCGACCGAATAGGCGGCGTAGAAGCCGCACTCGTCGGCGGTCTTGATGATCTCAATCGACTCTTCGAGCGGGTACGCCGGAACATGGCAGTAGCTGAACTTCACCATCGCGCGCCTCCTGTGGGATCTCGGAAACCCCCTCCGATGGACCGTCCATTCGGTTGTTCGCTCATCATGCCATCGCGGTCAACGGCTTCAGGCCGATGGGCGCATCGGTCTAGAATCAGTTTCCCATGATCGATTTCTCCCTGACCGATGCCCAGCGTGACGTGCAGCGCACCGCGCGCGCCTTTGCCGAGCGCGAGATCCTGCCGCACATCCAGCAGCTGGACGCGGACGCCACCTACGACCGTTCCCTGTACGAGAAGATGGGAGCCGCGGGCCTGCTGGGTCTGCCGATCCCCGAGAGATACGGCGGCGCCGGCATGGACTACATCGCCTTCGCCCTGCTGTGCGAGGAGATGGAGCGCGCCGATACCGCCTTCCGCGTGATTCTTTCGGTCCACACCGGGTTGAACTCGCTGACCCTGCTGCAATGGGGGACGGAGGAGCAGAAGCAGCAGTACCTGGTGCCCCAGGCCCGAGGCGAGAAGCTGGCCACGTTCGGTTTGACCGAGCCGGGCGTCGGCTCGGATGCCGGCCAGCTGACCACCACCGCCCGTCGTGACGGCGACCGCTACCTGCTCAACGGATCGAAGATCTGGATCAGCCTGGGCGACACCGCCGATCACTTCCTGGTCTTCGCCACGGTGGACAAATCGAAGGGCCACAAGGGCATCACCGCCTTCATCGTCGAGCGCTCATTCACAGGCTTCAGCTCCGAGTCATTGCACGGCAAGCTCGGCGTGCGGGCCGGCAACACCGGCATCCTGACCTTCAGCGACTGCGAGGTGCCGTCGGTGAACCGGCTCGGCGAGGAGGGCGAGGGCTTCACCATCGCCATGAGCGCCATCGACCAGGGTCGCTACACCGTGGCGGCGGGAAGCGTCGGGTTGGCGCAGGCGTGCCTGGACGCATCGGTCAAGTACGCGCACGAGCGCCAGGCCTTCGGCTCCGAGATCGGTCAGCATCAACTGGTCAAGCAGATGATCTCCAAGATGTACGCCGGCATCGAGGCCGGACGACTGCTGGTGTGGAAGGCGGGTGCCAAGAAAAATGCCGGCCAGCGCAACACGCGCGAGACTGGCCTCGCCAAGTGGTTCTGCACCGATCACGCCGTGGCCTCAGCTCTCGATGCCATCCAGGTCCATGGCGCCTACGGCTACTCCAACGAGTATCCGGTGGAGCGCTACCTGCGCAACTCCAAGGGCTCGGTCATCTACGAGGGAACCTCACAGATCCACACCCTGATGCAGGCCGATTATGTGCTCGGGTATCGCCGGGACAAGCCGCTGCGCATGCCTCAGCCATCGTTCGAAGGCGAGATGTAGGACCTGTCTGGCGGTGGAACCTGTGGCCGCAGGAGCAGGCGGTCGACCGTGGCGCACTGCACGGCCTCCACAGACCAGGCGATCGGCACGCCCTCGCCTCGCTGCCACAGCTCGAACAGATCGCCATAGTGCGACGAAAGTGGATTTCCCGACTGCCCGCCGGCGATGACGTAGCGGCTGCGCTCGACATCGGCGAGATCAATGATGGTCCGATGGTTGGCGATCGCGGCCGGGTTCCCGAGCGGATGAAGAGGCTGGATGCCCGCCTGGGCGACGGTGTTCGAATCGCCGCCGATCAACACCGGCCCGAGGTTGAACGCGCCGTCGAGCAGACGCCGGACGCCCAGCGGATGCAGCAGGCGCAGCGGGCGCACGTTGCCCCACGCCCACGCCGATGGCTGCGGACCGAACAGGTGGGTGAGCGTCGTCACGGCCGACGCGAGTGCCGCCTCGATGGCCGATTCATGATCGCCCGCGCTCAGATTCTGGACCAGGTGACTGATGATGCGCGCGCCAAATGCGGTCCGCGGAATCGCGGGACCAACCCCCGCACCGAGCGCCCAACGCCATCCTTTCGGGGCCGCTTCGCGCGCGGTTGATGCCGCCAGCTCGGCCACGAACAGCTCATAGACCGATGCCGCCGCCGAACCGGCGCTGACCACGCCGTCCCATCCCGCGAGGAGCTCGAGCGCCGAGCGAGCGGCATCGCGCGAGACGGGCGTGTCGATGACGAGCGGACGAAGCTCGCGCCACGGCAGCGAGGCGACGTCGACCTGGAGCGCGGCCGTGGCGTTCATGTCCCAGTCCGTGCGTTCGGCGAGTCCTTCGACGATCCGGGCGGCGCGGTAGCCATCGAGCCAGTCAACGCCGAGGAACGGCTGGTCCAGTGCATCGGAGCGCGGGGCGTTGTTGGCCGAGGCCACGAAGCCCGCGTCAGGATCCAGCAGCCAGGGCAGGTCATCGAACGGCAGGTGATCGGCCTCCCACCCGTGCTCTGCCTCCCACGCAGGCAGCGGCACCGTCCCGTAGCCGGCACGACGACGCGGCAGCGCGCCCGTGAGCTGCCAGCCGATGTGCCCGGCGACATCGGCGTATACGACGTTGAGCGCTGGACCCGGCCAGGCGCGGAAGCCCTCGCGAAAGGTCGAAAAGTCGCGCGACCGATGGACGTCGAGAAAGCCACGCACGGCGACCGGCTCGAGCCAGGTGGCACGCAGCGAGAGCGCCACCGCCAGGTCGTCGAGCAGCGGCGTCAGGATCGGTCCTCGAGGCGTGACGAGCACCTCATGGACCACGGTCTGGCGGCCGCGAACCTCGATCTCCTGGGGAATGCGCTCGAGCGTCTCGGGACCGTCGGGTCCGCGAACGGTTCCGGCCTCGAGGTTGATCTCCTCCCAGAACAGGTCGGCCGAATCGGTGCATCCGGCGGTGATGCCCCACGCAGCGTGCCCGTTGTGCCCGCCTGGAAATGCCGGCCCGCCGACGAACGAGGCGCCGGCCACCTCCCAATCGGGAGTTCGCAGGTGGGCGAGGTACCAGGGCGCGGGCAGCGACGGGCCAAGGTGCGGGTCATTGGCGAGGATCGGCGACCCGGTGGCCGTTCGCGAGCCGGAGACGGCCCACGCGTTCGACGCGCCGGATCCGCCGACGAGGTCGCGCAGTCGGGTGACGTCCGCCGCCAGCCGGCCAACAAGGGGTCCGGCGGCAACTCCGACCGGCATCACCGCCGGTAGCCAGGGCGCGTAGGTGGGATCCACGGCGCGTAGCGACTCCGGCCCATCGAGCAGGAGAATCTGGAGCCGCGCCAGCTCGGCGTCCCAGTTGCCCGCCAACGACAACGATTGAAGTCCCAGAAAAGCGAGCACGTCATCCACGCGCCAACTGGACCGCTGCGCGCGGAGGATCACGAGCTCATGCGGACGAGGTGTTGCCAGCGCGGCGGCGTTCACGCCGGCGACGTAGGCCGTGACGGTCGCGATCACGTCCTCGTCGAGAGCGGCAACCTGCGTGGCGGCCATGCGCCCGAAGCCCAAGGTGCGCGACAGTCGGTCGATCGGCAGACCGGCCGGGCCGACCAGCGCCGCGAGCGTGCCGCGTCCGGCTCGCGCGAGGAGCTCGAGCTGGAATGCTCGGTCCTGCCCGTGACAGAAGCCGAGGCCGAACCAGGCGTCAGCGTCGTCAGAGGCCTCGATGTGCGGGATGCCCCAGCGGTCGCGGTTGATCGTGACGTCGGCAGTGATCCCCGTGACGCGGAGCGACCCCCGCGTGCGTGCCAGCCGACGCCCGAGCACGCGCAGCAGCGAACGGAGGCGAGGACGAGCGGGCATCGGTGAGCATGATGCCACCGTATACTCGCCGGCGTGAGTCGCACCATCGAGTTGATCGCCGGACTGCTCCTGTTGCTCGTCGGCGTCGTGGTGCTGGCCAGCGAACCGTTCATCGGCTTCCTTCGCGACCTCGGCATCGGCGACGATGTCCTGGCGTGGTGGCCGCTGCTGATCATCGGCCTGTCGCTCTTCTTCCTGGTGCCGAGCCTGCTCGGTCGCCAGAACCGACGGCTTCGAGCGGGCATGGTCATTCCGGGCGCCATCCTGGCCGGCGTGGGCGGCGCGCTGCTCTACACCAGCCTGAGCGACCGATGGGCGGCCTGGAGTTACCTGTGGAGCGTTCTCCCGTTCAGCTTCGGGCTCGGCATGTACGCCGCCGGATGGATCGCCGATGCGCCGGCATTCAAGTGGATCGGCTCCGGCATTGCCGTCGGTGGCGTGATCGCCTACCTCGTCTTTGCCATCGCCTTCGGGGGCGAGGCGTTCCGGCTCATCGCCGCAATCGGCATCTTGGCGTTGGGTCTGGCCTTGACCATCGGCGGCCTCGCCGATCGTCTGAGCCGCAAGTCACCGGCGTAGTCAGGACCCACCCTTCCGCCCACGCTTATCACCTGGCACGATCAGGTGCCATAAGGGAACATGGCGTCTTGGTTCTCTGCATATGCCATCCCACCGGTGCCATCTGCGCGCGATTCCGGTTCGAACAGCCCGATTCCGACCTCTTCACCCCGACCGATGGTGGCTGGTGGCACCACCAGTGCCATCTGACAAAATCCAACAGCGATCTCTGAATGCGGATGTTCTGGAGTGTCCTAGTGTTTCAGGTGGCGGTCGAACCAGGCGAGCGTGCGCTCCATGCGGTCGATGCGCCGATCGGGTCGCCCTGACGCCTTCATCTCGTGATGCTCGTCGGGATACAGGATGAACTCCACCTCACGCCCCAACACCTTCAAAGCAACGAAGAGCTGTTCGTTGTCCGATGCGGGACAGATGCGGTCTTCCTCGGCCTGGAGCATGAGCAGGGGCGTGTGGACGTCCTGCACATGGCGAAGCGGCGAGGAGCGCCACAGCGACTGCATGCCCTCATCGGTCAGCGGATCGCCGAGTCCGGCGCGCCGGTTGTAGTGCACCCCGAAGTACGAGTTCGCCCACGCGTTCACCTGGTTCGTGACCCCGTTTTCCGCGGCTGCGGCCGCGAGGCGATCGGTCGTGCCTATGAGCCAATGCGTGAGGAAGCCGCCGTACGACAGACCCATCACGGCCAGCCGATTCGGATCGGCTAATCCACGTGCCACGAGACCGTCGACGGCGGCCAGAGCGTCCTCCGCGTCGACGGTGCCCCAGCCAAGCCGCAGTGCGTTCACCCACGCGGCTCCGAATGTCGTCGAGCCGCGGACGTTCGGCATCAGGACGCGGTAGCCGGCCGCGCATAGGAGCATGGCGTCGAGCGTGCCGCCCGGACCCCACGCGCCGGTCGGGCCGCCGTGCAGGTGGAGTACCGTCGGCAGCCGGCGGCGGCCGGCATCGGCCGGCGAGGCGAGCCAAACCTGGATCGGTCCACCCGGTCCGTCCACCGACAGCTCGGTCAGGTCGACGCTCGGGAAGCGCGACTGCCAGGCCGACCCTTCCCCCGCGATACGGCGCAGCCGGCCATCCTCAACGGCGAACAGGTCACCCGAAGCGCTGTGCAGCGCGGCACTGACGACCACGGCGCCCGGCGCCCTCTGAATGCCGGCGGCCGCCAGCGGAAGCGATGGATCCACGAGCGCGGCCGCTTCGCCGTCGAGGGTGACGCGGTAGGGCAGGTCACGACCCTGGTCGCCGACGATCACCGCGAGCGATTCGTCATCGATCCATGCCGGCCCCGGCGCCTCCTCGGCCATCAGCAGGTCGCACCACGCCCATTCGCCGACCGGCCGGTCCAGGGACGCGGTGAGGTTGCGCGGCGTCCCGGACGGGAGGTCCATGACCCACAGTGAGGGCGGTAGCTCGTCCGGCGGGTCCGCGACATCGGTCCCGATGAATGCCAGCCGTCGCCCATCGGGCGAGAAGGCCGGACGATCCGCGTCGCCGGCCAGGCTGACCAGATTGCGTACGCGCGGACGTGACGAATCGGCTCCGACCGACCATAGCTCGAGTCGCGGCTGGATGGTCGAATCCGGCCCGCGATCGGCAGCGAACGCGAGCCGCGAGCCGTCGGGAAACCAGGTCGGATGGAGCGCGTCATAGTCGCCGCTCGTGAGCTGGCGCGGCTTCGCTCCTCGTCGGAACGGCAAGACCCACAGGTGAGTCCTACGGCCCACGTGGCCAGACTCGTCGTCGCGAAAGTCGAGGCGCGTGATGCGTCGGGCGGTCGGGGTCCGCCCCTTTGTCTCGGTCCCGACCGTGAACCGCGGGTCGCCGGACTGCGCTACCAGTGCCAGGCGCTCACCGTCGGGGCTCCAGTGGACGCTGGCGACGCCGTGCTTCAGCGAAGTCAGAATCCACGGCTCCCCACCGTCGAGCGGCAGGACCCAGACCTGCCCGACCGCATCGGGCGTGCCGACCGGCGAGCGGACGAAGACGAGATGGCGGCCGTCGGGGGAGATTGCCGGAGCCCCGTCGCGAACGTGCCCACGCGTCAGCTGGCGAGCGCGGCCACCGCGATACGGGCGCGTGAAGAGATGCGACTCGTAGTCATCGCCCGCCACGCGGCGCAGCGCGTACACGACGAACGCGGCATCGTTCGAGAGCCGGAACGACTCGAGCGCGACCTGCGCGCGGACGAGGGATCGCGGGGTGGCATCGGTCATGGGCTGGAGTATGCCGCGTCATCCGTTTGCGGATTCCGTCGTTTCGCCCGAAATCGTTGACCGGATTCCGTGGCGTGTGCCATCCTCACGCCATTGAAGCGGCCGTCCCGCCCCGGGCAAGCCGCGCCGAGGTCGTAATTGGAGGAACGGGACGGTGCGTCGATTTCACGTGCTTATTGCCTTGCTCAGTACGCTGGGCCTCATCCTTGCGGCATGCACGGCGGTCCAGGACACGCCGTCGACCGCCCCCGATACGTCGACTGAGCCCGATGCGTCGTCCGCTCCCACCGACGGCGGCACCGCGAGTGGCGGCACCGTTCGCATCGGCGTGGGCGGGTCGCCCGACAGCCTGAATCCCGGCAACGGCCTGCTGTCCGAGGCATACACGCTGTATGAGCTCATGTACGACACGCCCATCGGAATCAATGCCGATGGCGATTTTGTGCCTGAGCTCGCGAGCGACTGGTCGGTCTCCGACGATGGCCTGACCTGGACGCTGACGATCATCGACAACGCCACCTTCCACGACGGGGAGCCGCTGACAGCCGAGGACGTCGCGTACAGCATCCAGCTGTACAAGGACACCGAGGATTTCCCGTTCCTGCCTTCCTATGCCTCGTACTTCGAGACGATCGAGGCGCCTGACGAGACGACGGTCGAGCTGACGACCGCGGAGCCGCTCGGCAACTTCGAGGCGAACATGATCTTCATGTACATCGTGCCGCAACACATCTGGGAAGCGGAGGACGACCCGGTCGCCTTCGAGAACGCGGACATGGTCGGCTCGGGGCCGTTTTCGCTCGCCGAGTTCAGCCAGGGCGAGTTCGTGGAGCTCGACACGAATCGGGACTACTGGGGCACCCAACCCAGCGTGGATGGCGTCATCTTCCAGACGTTCGACAACCCGGACGCGCGCGTCACGGCCCTCACCACCGGCCAGGTCGATGCGATCACCGAATTTCCGGCAACCGCCGTGAGCGCGCTGCAGAATGCCGAAGGCGTGAACGTTCACATTGCCGATATCGCGGCCGGCGGCAGCTTGCGCGACGTCTTCTTCAACGTCACCGCCGAAGAGGATTGCCCGCCCGATGACGGCGTGTGCTCTGGCCACCCGGCCTTGAGGGACCTCGCGGTGCGCCAGGCATTGGCGATGGCGACCGACAAGCAGCAGAT
>JBBSLF010000046.1:0-12345 GCA_038255505.1 Candidatus Limnocylindria bacterium | reverse complement strand
GCCGGCAGCTCCAGCTCGGTAAACAGGATCTGCTCGAGCTGCTTTGGTGAACCAATGTTGAACTCGTGCCCGACGAGCTCATAGATGCGCGCCTCGAGCCCGGCCAGTTGCGCGCCGAACTCCCCGTGCATGGCTGCAAGCGTCTCGAGGTCGAGCATGATCCCGGCGAGCTCCATGCGGGCAAGCACGGGGACCAATGGCATCTCCACCTCGCCGAACAGGCTCGCCAGCCCGCCATCGGTCAGCTCCTGCTCGAGCGCCGGCTTGACGAGGAGCGCGGTCAACGCCTCCGCCGCGGCCCGCCGAGACGACGCCGCCTCTTCGGCCCCCGTCTCGGGATTGAGGGGCTTCGCTGGCAGCTCACCGCTGAAGCGCGTCGCGACCACGTCGTCCAGCGTCTGGGCGCGGAGGGCCGGATTGACCATGTAGCTCGCCACCAAGGTGTCGAAACAGGCGCCCGCGAGCGGCACCCCGCGCGACCCGAGCATGACGATCAGTTGCTTCAGATCGTGCCCGACCAGGTCGCGATCCTCTCGGCCGAACCAGGCTGGCAGCGACCGATCGTCCGACCATGGGACGTACCAGCTTGACCCGTCGGCGCCGGCCAGCGCCACCCCGAACAGCGGGCGCTCGAGCGGACGCCCTGCGCCGGCGGCCCAGCCGATCCCCAGCCCGCCCTCATGCGCGGCCATCCAGGTCTCGAGCTCGGCTCGGTCGCCATCGGTCCGCACGATCCGAGGATCGACGTGCTCGATTGCGCCGCCCGGATCGGCCAAAGCGTCCGGTTGCGCGCGCGGAAGATCCGCATCGGTCGGGGCACGGCCGCCAAGCAGATCCAGGCTGAGCTGGAGGCCACCCCGCGTCTCCTGGTCGGGCGACTCGTACCCGGTCGGCGCAATGCTCGATGCCGGCAGCCGGTCGATGAGCGACCGGAACTCGAGCTCCCGCAGACGTTGCGCGACCGCGCGACGGTCGTATCGGCCCATCCGGGCCTCCTCGAGGCCAAGTTCAACCGGGAGGTCGCACAGGATGCGTCCGATCTCGCGCGACATGAAGGCCGATTCGCGATGCTCGGCCAGTCGCTCGCGCATCTTGCCCTTCACCTCGTCCAGTCGCTCGTAGATCGCATCGAGGGTGCCGAACTGTTGAAGCAGGCTGCTGGCGGTCTTCTCCCCGACCCCGGGTACGCCCGGGATGTTGTCGGAGGTGTCGCCCTTGAGCGCCTTATAGTCCAGCATCTGGTCGGGACGCAGGCCGTACCGCTCCATGACGCGAGCCTCGTCATAGATGACGGTCGAGGCAACGCCCATGCGGGTCGTGAGCAGACGCACGTGGTCATCCACCAGCTGAAGCCCGTCGAGGTCGCCGGACACGATCATCGTGTCGACTCCCGCGGCTGTGGCCCTCTTGCTGAGCGTGCCGATGACGTCATCGGCCTCGTAGCCGGAGAGCTCGCGGGTCGGCATCCCGAGCATGGCCGCGATCTCGCGCACGATCGGGAACTGCCCGCGCAGGTCGTCCGGCATGGAGGGTCGCCCGGCCTTGTATTCCGGGTACGCGTCGAAGCGGAACTGCGGCTTGCCGACGTCGAAGCTGACGATGGCGTAGTCCGGCTTCACGTCGGCCATGCCACGCAGGACGATCTGAAGGAAGCCGAACACCGCGTTCACCAGCGTGCCGTCCGACATCGTGAGCGGCGGCAGCGCGAAATACCCGCGGTAGACGAGGCTCGGCCCGTCGATGAGCATGAGGAGAGGTCTGCGGTCGGCCATCGGTGCGTCGAAGTCTAGACCGATGGCGCCCTGCCGGCCGCATGATCGGGTGCGCGCCCTGCACCGTAGAATCGGCACCGATGCACGCGCAACGCAGGCTTGATCCATACGCCGTCCTGGGCGTGCCGCGCGATGCCTCGCCGCTCCAGGTGGCACGCGCTCATCGGCGGCTGGCGAAGCGTCACCATCCCGATCTGCACGAGGGCGCCGTCGAGGAAACTGAGCGCATGCGACGCATCAACCAGGCCTGGACGATCCTCTCCAACCCGATCCGCCGTGCCGAGTACGACCTTGTGTATCCCGCCGCCGGCACTCCGTCCGCTGGACATTGGGGGGCATCGCGGTCACCGATCGAGCCGTCGGCGCCATCGTCCACGCGCACCTGGGCGACCTGGCGCGCGACCGCCGCCGAGACCCGCGCGGCTCCGCGCACCGTCCGTCAGCCGGGCGAGGTCCCGATTCCCCGCACGCGGCGTCCGGCGCGCGCCGATCCCGCCCCTACCACCTTCCGCGACTCGGGCTGGGCCGCCGTCCTCGCCGCGGTCGTGATCATCACCCTGTTGCTCGGGGCCGTCGCCATCGGTCGCCTCACGCTGTAAACGCCGCCGCTCGACGGCCGCCATGATGCGGTGGCCTCTATATGGGTCGATGTTCACCCAACGCCGATGCCGGGTGCGGTTTGGCCCGTCAGGGGAACACCACTGAGCACGAACCGCACGCGGGCGTGCGACTCATGCTCATCTGCGACCAGTTGAATGGACAAACAACGCCGCGAGGCACTCGCGTGATGAACGGCCCGTAGCGTGACCGCTCCCGGGCGATGATCAGCCGGCGCGAGGGACAAGCACCCATCGGAGCAGTGCAGCAAGGATCATCACGGCGAGACCGGTGAACAACACCATGGGCCACGGTGAACGCTCGGCCGGCAGCTCTCTCGTGAGAGATTCGCCCTCATCATCCCCACCGCCGGCAGTGTCGACGTCACGGCCTCCGTCACCCGCCCCTAAGAACGCGGATGATGGTTCTGGCTTCACGCTCCGTTGGGTGCCAAGATCGTCGACTGATTCTCCGTCGGCACCCCCGGCCGCATTCGGCGCCCCGCCCCCGAGTTCCTCCGCCGCCGCGTCCTCGCTCGTCAGCGCGGCACCGCCCGATGCCATGCCGTCGAGCACGGGCAGGCTCGTTCCCACCATGCCCACCAGGGCCAACGCCGCGCCAGCGGTCAGCATCGGCGCAAAGATGCGTCGCACCCAACCTGCGCTCGACGGCGAGGCCTCAACCTCGGGCAGCAGTCGAAGTGGACGGGAGGGAACGAGGTCCGGGAGCTCGGCCAGGGACGCACGAAGCGCACCGAGCTCGCTGACGAGATCGGTGCATCGGTCGCAGTTGGAGACGTGCGCGGTCAACGAAGAGTCCGCGCGAGCATCGGTATCGTGCGATGCAAGTCCCGACAGGCGCTCATCGTCCGGGTGATTCAAGTTCAACATGCCAATGCTCCAGACGCCTTCATCGCGTGAACAGTTCCCTGTGCTCGGCCATGAGCTCGCGTAGACGCAGCCGGCCGCGGTGAATTCGCGACTTCACCGTCCCCAGCGCCGACTCCGTCATGGCCGCAACCTCGTTGTAGTCCATGCCATACACGTCGCACAGCACGACGGCGGCCCGCTGATCGGGAGGAAGCTCTCGAAGAGCAACCTCGAGATACCGATATAGCTCGCTCTTCGTCGCCTCCTCCACCGGGTTCACGGCGTGGATGTCCGGCAACTCGGGGGCACCATCTTCCGGATCCGGTAGAACGGTCGTCGGCCGTCGCTGCGCCCGTCGCAGGATGTCGTAGCTCGCGTTCGCGGTGATGCGGAGCAGCCACGAGCGGAATACGCCGCCGCGATACGAACTGATCGCCTTGTATGCGTGCATGAATCCGTCCTGGGTGGCATCGGCCGCCTGGTCGGCGTCGTGGAGCAGGCGCCAGGCAAGGCCGTAGCACGCACTCTGGTAGTGCTCCATGAGCTGCGTGAACGCCACGCGGTCGCCGTCCGCAGCGCGGGCGATCACCGCCGCCTCATCGGGCAGTGGTGGCGTGCGTCTTGATGGCGTAGGAGACTCGGTCATCGAGTTCCTATAATGACCCCTCCCCGTGCCGGAGTGGCGGAATCGGCAGACGCGTCGGTCTCAAACACCGATGAGTGCAAGCTCGTGTGAGTTCAAGTCTCACCTCCGGCACCACACAAACTCAGGGCCCTTCGATCGCTGAAGAGCTTCGTCCCCACACGTGTCGGTCGTCCACAGCCAATGCAGGCGTCGTAACTGGTGCTCATCACTAGCCCTCCGAAGGTAGACCGAGGGTACACCGTGCCTGCAATCCGATCGTCAGCTTCGATCGGCGAGGTCTCTTCCCTTGGGATGCTCGCTTTTAGCCCCATCGGCGGGATCGACATCGCTCATGCTTTCGTCGTCGCTGCCGGCCGGCGTCTGTATCGGGGCATCCCACGAGCGGCCGCCGCTCTCTGACGGGGTTGCCGATTCGGTGGACCCTTCGCCAGCGTCACTATCGCGATCGTCGTCTTGCCTATTGTGCTGATCGTCCATCATGCCTCTCCTCGTAATCGGCCCTTTGGCGGGCAGCCCCTGTACTGCATATCGCGCGCCGAAACTGAACGAGGGACGCCTGGGGCGAGATTACGCAGCTGCAAGCAACGCGTCGCGCGCGATCCACATGTGCTCGTCGCCGCACGCCTGGCAGCCAACGAGAACGTAGATGGTGATGAGCGGGTCGAGCTGGTCGGGCGGCACGCCCGTCGGAACGAGGTCACCGCTGACCGGACATGGGATGAAGATCTCGGGCATGGCACATTCTCCTGGGCACCGGTCACACCGCTGGCGACCGCAACACCCAGACTGCCGCTCCAACGTCATGCGAGTGTCAAGGAGTGATGTAACTGTGGTAGCGGACGCCGCCTGCGCCTCGCGCTAGACTCGGACGTGGTTGACCCGTTGCGGGGTTGGCCACCCGGCCGTCGGCGCTTCTCACCGCCGGCGGCCACCTGCATGCTAGGCTTGCGCCCGCCACCGGCGGATGCATACGAGGAACCCAAGCGCCCGATGACCGACGAGACCGTCGACTGCTTCAACTGCGGCCGCGCGAACCCCGAATGGGCGCAGGTCTGCCGATCATGCGGCGTCCCCCTGCGTCACGGCGATACTCGCGTTGTGCCGACAGGCCGATTCCCCACCGACCAGGCCTCGCTCATCTCGATCGCGGCCGTCATCGGGACCATTTTCCTCGCCGTACTTGCTGGCCTCTTCATTTCGGGCCTGAACCCGACCGAACCGAGCGTGGGCGAGCCCGAGTCATCCACGTCACCAACGCCGATTCCGTCAGAGTCGGCGGAGGCCACCGTCGAACCGACGGTCGCACCGAGCCCCACCGCCACGCCGGTACCGACGCCCACCGCCACGCCGGCGTTGCCCGGCACCATGGCCTTCGGTTCCCAGCTCAACGATGATCGCGAGGTGGTGGAGCCTGTCGACACGTTCACACCTGGCGTGGCGTTCGCATACTCGGTCACCGTGCCCGACGGGTTCGGCGGCGACCGTATCCAGAACGAGATCGCCAAGCAGGGGGCGGGGGACGCCGAGGAAGTCATCGTGCTCGAGAAGCAGGGCGTCGGCGTGAACCCGGACGCGACCGTCTTCGGCTACGTCATCGGCACCGCGGGAGATTTCCTGGGTCAATGGGGCCCTGGCACGTTCGAGTGGCGCGTGTACGTGGACGACACGCTCGTCGCGCGCGGCACGTTCAACTTCACCGAGGGCTGACGCCGCTCCGCTACCCGTCGCCGCGGGCGATCTCGTCCCAGGCATCCGCGTACAGGCGAGCGCGAATCGGCAGGTAGCCGGGGTATCCGCGACGCGCATCGGCCACCGTCTTCGCGTCCACAGTGACCAGCGCGAGTCGGTCGGTCGTCTCCACGAGGAGTTCGCCATTCGGGTCGAAGGCCACCGTCGGGCCGCCGATGAGGACGCCCTCCTCCGGGTGAGGCCGGTTGACGCTCAGCACGTACAGGCAACTCGTCAACGCATTCGCCCGGAAGACCGTCTTCCAGCGCTGGTAGCTTCGTTCCTCGGTCGCGCGTGGGTTGATCATGGCCACGGCACCCTGGGCGCCCAGCAGATGCGTGCCCTCCGGCCGGTTGTTATCGGAGCAAAGCTGAACGCCGATCGGAACCCCGAACTCGTCGATCCGCTTCGGCGCATCAGTGCCCGGCTCGTAGTGACTCGTCTCCCAGAAGCCCTCTTCCTCGGGAAGATGAAGCTTCTCGTAGGTCGCCACGACGCTTCCAGACCGATCAATCACCAGCGCGCGGCTGGTTCTCCGTCCGTCCGCAGCACGGTGGATGATGCCTCCGACCAGACCGATGCCGGCCTCGGCCGCCGCCTCGGCCTGGGTTCGCGCCCGCTCGCCGTCCATGCCTTCCGCATCATCATCGCGCGGCTCCTTCGTGGCCGGGCTCCAGGGGTTGAGCGGGAGCTCGGGCAGGACCGCGAGGTCCGCACCCCGTTCTGCGGCCTCCGCAAGGCGTTCCTTCAAGCGAATGGCGCCATCGGCCTCCCAGAAGACCTCGGAGATGAGGGCGACGGTCAGGAGGCCGTCGGCTCGGGCGGGAGGTGCATCAGGCATGGCGTGAGCGTACCGTGGATTGTCCGCCAACGTCACGGCTCAAGGCGAATGACTTCCCCACGCTCGGTGGTGACCCAGACGGATCCGAATGCGACGGCAACGTCGCCCGGCCCTCCGCGACCATCGATTCGCTCAACGACCTCGTTCGTGGCGGGATCGATCCTGACGACGAGCGGATCGGAGCCGCGGACCCAGATGGCGTCCGCGGTCGCGGTCATGCCGAAGCTGGTTGCCAACGCTGCGCCGGTGGCGATCGATGCCATCACGTCGCCGGTCTTCGGATTGATGCGCACTACCGTCACATCATCCTCGTCGGACTGGGGGTTTTCTTCGAAGAGCAGCGAGACCCAGAGGGCGTCGGCACCCACGATGACAAGGCCGGGTGCTTGGAGGCCGTCGCTCCATTCCTCGACCGCATTCGTGGCAGGGTCGATCCGCAGAAGCTGATCATCGGCGGGGCTCGTGACCCACAGGGCATCAAAGCCGAATGCCATCGTGCCCGCGGTCCGATACAGCTCGATGGTCGCAGCGATGGTGTTCGTCGCAGGGTCTACTCGAACCACGAGATCCGGGCCGACCGTCGCGGTTGCGAATGCCCAAACCGAATCGGCGCCGTAGGCGAGCCGACTCACGACCAGGGCGGCGTCGAAGTCGACAGTTGCGACGACCTCGTTGGTCGCGGGATCGATCCGCACGAGGCCATCTGGCCCGCAGGCCCAGATGGCTTCCGGGCTCGCGCCGAGCCCCTGGCACACGCGCCCGGGCACCGGCACCGAGGCTATCACCTCGTTCGTGTCGGGATCGATGCGGTGGACGGCCGGCGATGTCCCGTCGTTCATGAGCGGCCCGTCCACCGCGATGATCCACAGCGAGCCGAACGCCTCGGTCGGCAGGTCGGGGCCACCGCCAATATCCAGGGTTGCGATGGTCCGTGCGGCGAGTGCATCGGTCGCGGCCGGCGTCGAGGACGGTGAGGCACTGGCCTGAGCGGATTCGGACGCAGTCGGTGACGCGGTGGGCGTCGGGGCGAGCGGCGCCGTCCCGCACGCCGGCACCACCAGCCAGGCGAAGAGGAGTGCGATCGCACGGCGTGCGGAAGTGGATGTCGACATGTTGGCAACCTCGGGCGGGACGGATTGGTCGGCAGGATTATTCGCCGCAGCAAGCCGGTCGCACATCGGTGGAGGCACCACAACTCGCCGAGGGTTTTCCCTGTAGGCGCGACCGTCCGCCTGTGCCACGATCCGTATATGACCCTCGCGCAAAAAGTCGGTCGCAGTCCGTGGCTGTTTATCGGCGCTGCGGCGGCCTTCGTGGTGGTGACCCACTACGTGGGGATCGCTGCCGGCGCACCCCTCACCTTCCTCATCGTCGACACCGGGATCGGCCTCCTGTTCGTGATCGTCGGAGCTGTCGCATGGCGACGTCGACCCACCTCGCGCACAGGCCCGCTCCTCATTCTGAGCGGCGCGCTCTGGTCCCTCGGCAGCTACGGACCCACCGGGATCGTGCCGCTGTGGGTGCTCGGGTTCGCGTTCGAGCGCTCATACGACGTTGCGCTCGCACTCCTCGCCCTCACGTTCCCGGCCGCTCGGCTGTCGCGCGTGGGCCGTGTCGCGATGTGGGGGCTCGGCGGGTCGTTCCTCCTCCGCAGCGCCGGACGGTTGCTTCTCCAGGATCCGCCTCGCACCTACCCTGAGTTTCCTGCCGATGGTCTCTTCAACCCCTTCGCGATCCTCGAGAGCCGTGCCGCCTTCGAAACCGTCGAGGTGCTGGCCAACGCGGGCATTGCGGTCCTCGCCATCGCCATCGCCTTGCTTGCCGCGCGCCGGCTCCTGCGGAGCCCGTCCCTCACGCAGGCGGTGATCGGTCCGGTGCTGATCGGATCCGTCGTGGCGATGCTGTTCGCCTCGTTCGACGCCGCCGAGTTCGCCTGGACGACGGCGACGGGCTCCCCACTCATCGATGTCCCCGAGAGCCTGAGCGGGCTGTTTGATTGGGTGATCCTGGCGGCGCGCGCGACCGTGCCTGTCGCCTTCTTGGTCGGGACCCTGCACCTTCGATCGGCCGGCGGCGCCCTGGCCACGATGGCGTCCCGGCTCGAGCGGGAGGCGTCACCAGCCGACGTCGACGACGCGCTGGCGACGTACATCGAGAATGACCAGCTCGCCACTCTGCTTCGGAACCAGCTGGCCGAGCTTCGTGCGTCGCGAGCCAGGATCGTCGCGGCGGGAGACGCCGAACGTCGTCGCATCGAGCGAGCGCTTCACGATGGCGCGCAGCAGCACCTCACCGGCATCGCGGTTCGCCTGGACGACGTCCGCAGGACGGCCGTGACGAACCCGGCGAAGGTTGCCGAGCAGCTCGCGGAGATCGCCGCCGAGCTCCGCGACGCGATGCACGAGATGCGTGAGCTCGCCCGCGGAATCCACCCGGCGATCCTGACCGAGGCAGGCCTGGGCCCCGCGCTCGCAACGCTCGCGCGCCGATCGACCGTTCCTGTGGACCTCTCCGTCAACCTGGACGGGCGGATGCCCCTCCCCACGGAGGTGACGGCGTACTACGTGGTGGCCGAGGCTCTGACGAACGTCGCGCGGAGCGCGCGGGCGAACCGCGCGGAGGTTGCCGTCGAGCGCCGGGATGACGGCCTGTTCATCCGGGTCGTGGACGACGGGATCGGCGGGGCCGACCCGCTGGCGGGCTCCGGCATCGAGGGCCTACGTGATCGGGTCCGCGCGCTCAACGGTCGATTCTTGCTCGACAGCCCCGCCGGCCGCGGCACGATGCTCGAGGTGTGGCTGCCGTGCGAGTGATCATCGCGGACGATTCGGCAGTCATCCGCGAAGGCGTGGTCCGCATCCTGACCGAGGGCGGCGCAACGATCGCCGGCCAGGCCCGCACCGCTGACGAGCTCCTCGCCCTCGTCGACGATCTCATGCCGGATCTGGCGGTCATCGATATCCGGATGCCACCCTCCGACACCGCGGGCCTCCAGGCGGCGGTACGGATTCGCGAGATGCACCGCGGAAAGGTCGGCGTCCTCGTGCTCTCCCAGTTCCTGGAGCCGGAGTACGCGCTCATGCTCCTGGCCGGCGGATCGGGTGGCGTCGGCTATCTCCTCAAGGACCGGGTGGCAGACGCGACCGAGCTCCTGGCATCGGCGCGGAGGGTGGCGGCGGGCGGATCCGCGATCGACCCGTCCGTCGTGGACGAGATCGTGCGCGGCCGGTCAACACAGGAGCGGCTCTCCGTACTCACATCACGCGAGCGCCAGGTGATGGCACTCGTCGCCGAGGGGCGCTCGAATCGCTCCGTCGCCGAGCACCTCTCCATCTCCGTCAAGACGGTCGAGGCGCAGGTGGCGACGATCTTCTCGAAGCTGGGGCTGGAGGAGCACCCTGATGACAACCGACGGGTCCTGGCTGTCATCGCCTATCTGGACGGCCGCGGCATGTCTGGGGCGCACCATCGCCGCGGTGAGTCACTGCCGGATTAGCAAGCCGATGTAATAGGAAGCGTTCCGCGTGACGTCCGAATAGTCACCGGGCCGGAGGCTGCCGCTCCTGTTGTATCGGACCAAAAAGCGTTCGGCGGCCTTTCGGCCGTCACTCTGGCCATAGCCGCTGGATTGCGGCGTGAAATACGGGCAATCCCGGTACAGGCCCACCGTGAACTTCTTCCCGGTCACCGTCTCGAGCGTCCGCCCCGCGTTTTGTCGGACCAGCGCAAGGAGCTCTTCATGGATCATGCTGGCCTCCTCTCGGTCGGGTTGCACGCGGCGACACTAAAACCGAACGAAGCGCGGCTCACACGTCGTCCGTTGCATGCCATGCCACAGGCGACGAACGAACTCTCGTTCATTCGACTTTGGTGTCGCCCCATGCAACTCGCGGCCGCGCCAAATGACGAACCTACTCCCCCAGGAACTCGCGGACGAGGTTCTGGAAGTGATACACGCCGTTCTCGCGCTTGGCACTGAATCGGCCGGTGTCATACGCGCGAGAACGCAACCCACGCTGAACCTGCTCGCAGATCACGATGTCCTCCTGCTGGATCTCGTCACTGAACGCGATCGTCTGCTGCATCGACTCCCACCCGGGACCCGAGCCGGGCTCGACAAAGAACCACTCGAAGATGGTGAGGGTCTTATCGGGCCCCAATGGCAGGATGACGTTCGAGGACATGTTGTCCTGGTAGATGTTGAACATCGTGTTCGGGAACAGCCAGTAGTAGAGCGCTGAATCCTCGGCGCCGGGCTGGCGCAGGTAGCGCCGATCCACGCCGATCTCCTCGCCCGCCTTGAGCTCCCGGATCGGCGCATGCTGCTTCGAGTGGTACCGGAACTCCTCGACTCGGTAGGAGTCGTAGTCGAGCTCCTTGTACAGCGCCGGGTGCGCGATCGGCAGGTGATATCCCTCCAGGTAGTTGTCGACGTAGACCTTCCAATTGCACTCGATCACGTACTCGCGTCGCTCGACCGTGCGCATGGAACTCACGTCGTAGCCAGCGGCGGCAACCTCGGAAGGAATCGCCCCCATCATCTCTGCCAATGAAGGAGCCGATGCGTCCAGGTTGACGAACACGAACGGACCCCAGGTCTCGACGCGCACCGGCAGGAGACCGAAGTCCTCCTTGGCGAACCCCTCGGTCTCCTCCATCTCGGGCGCGGCACGGAGGCAGCCGTCGAGGCCGTAGGTCCAGCCGTGATACCGGCACTGGAGCGACTTCCGATTTCCGCGCGACAGTGCCACCTGGCCAGCCCGATGCCGGCACACGTTGTAGAACGCCTTCAGCTCGCCGTCGAGGCCGTGGGTAATGACGATCGGCTCATCAAGCACGGTCACGGGGACAAAGTCCCCCACCCGCTGAAGCTCATCGGTCCGGGCGACCAGCTGCCATGTGCGTCCGAACACCAGCTCCTTCTCACGCTCGAGGATCTCGGCGTCCAGGTAGTAGCGCGACGGCAGGGTCGCCGCGCGAGAGAGGGGCGCGGCGGCCGCGTCGCGTTGGGTGGTCGTCATGCCGAGAGTGTACCGATACAGGAATCCGATCGGTACTACGATGTCGCCGTGGGCCAGGTGCTCGCAGCTTGCCCACCTTGCCCGGCATGGCGGAAAGTGCTACAACGTGCCGACCCGGAAGACGAGATCGGCGACCGCGAGGCGCCGCGATCCCTGATGAGGAGACCATGAACCACTTGCGACGATTTGCGATCCTACCGATCGCCATCCTGATCCTGGCTGCCTGCCAGAGCAGCGACGGCGGAGCATCCGCCTCATCCGAAGCCTCGGCCAGCGGCGACATGTCCAGCGGCGAGCCATCCGGCGGCGCCGTGTGCGACTCCTCCGACCTGGACGGCCACCTCGCGGAGATCTGCGAGGCGGGCGTGCTCGTCGTCTCGACCGATCCTGCGTATCCGCCCCAGTCGTTCCTCAACGAATCCACGGGCGACTACGAGGGCTTCGACATCGACGTGGCGCAGGAGATCGCGGATCGGCTCGGCGTCACCCTCGAGCTCACCGATCCAACGTTCGATGCGGTCGTCGCCGGGAGCTGGTCCGGGCGTTGGGACGTGAGCGTGGGGTCCGTCACTGTGACCGAAGATCGCAAGGAAGTGCTGGACTTCACCCAGCCGTATTACTTCACGCCGGCCCAGATGTCGGTGCTCGAGGGCAGCGACATCACCAGTTTGGACGGGCTGGCCGGCGAGACCGTGTGCGCCGGTGAGTCTACGACCTACGTGTTCTGGATCGACGGAACTCTGAGCCTGCCACCGGAGGCTGGCGACATCGCCGATGTCCCCGATGGGATGACGTCGACGACCTTCGCGACCGACCTCGATTGCGCCGAAGCGTGGCGCTCCGGTCGCACCGACGACTTCGCCGGTTGGCT
>JBBSLF010000045.1:0-12384 GCA_038255505.1 Candidatus Limnocylindria bacterium | reverse complement strand
TGTGCATCGGTCAACCAGCCGAGACGGTCGACCAGGTCGCCGCGCAGGAAGGCCAGCAGGACGTAGCCGGAGCCGTACAGGAGCGCGCCGGCCTTGAGGAAGACCGCTCCAAGCGTGAACAGGTTGACCGATGCCACCGCGGCCGTCGCCGGCAGCACGAGGCCAATGGCCGCCCACGGATGGCCCGTCCCCAGCCTGATGACTGCGACGACGATCGCTCCGCCGGCCAGCAGTGTCAGCTCGTTGACGCCGGCGATCCACAGCAGCCCCGCTGCGACCGCAACGGCGACGCGCAGCAGCGACGTGAGCGTGCTGCGGGCGAAGGCGAACAGGGCGGCCGCCACGATTGCCACGATCACGGGCTTGATCCCGTACAGCAGCGCCTCCGCGGCGGGAGTCTCGCCGAATGTCACGTATGCCCAGGCCAATGCCAGCACGATCGCCACCGCGGGCACGATGAACGCCAGCCCTGCCACGATCAGGCCGATCCCTCCGGCGCGCAGGCGTCCGACATGCATCGCCATTTCGGTCGAGTTCGGACCCGGGATGAGGTTCGTGATGCCGATCAGGTCGACCAGCTGCGCATCGGTCAACCAGCGTCGACGCTCAACGACCTCGCGCCGCATGAGCGCGATATGGGCTGCCGGCCCGCCGAAGCCGATGACCCCGAGCGTCCCGAACACGACGACGAGTTCGCGCAGTCGAGTCCGGCGGTCCAGGCCATGCTCGGTCACCGATCAGCCGAGGATCGGCCTGAGGATGAGATACGCGAGTCCGGCGACCGTACCCGATGCGGGAATGGTCAGGAACCATGCCGTGACGATGGTGCGCGCCACGCCCCAGCGGACGGTCTTGAATCGGTCGGACGAGCCGACACCCATGATCGCTGAGCTGATGACGTGCGTCGTGCTCACCGGCATTCCCAGCTGTGTGGCGCCGAAGATGACGGTGGCGGCAGTCGTCTCAGCCGCGAAGCCATGGACCGGATCCAGCTTCACGACCTTGGTCCCCATCGTCTTGATGATCCGCCAGCCACCCGCCGCGGTTCCGAGGCTGATCGCGGAGGCGGCCACGAGGATGACCCACAGCGGTACGACAAACTCGTCGAGCACCCCGGCCGTGACGAGCGCCAGGGTCATGATCCCCATCGTCTTCTGTGCGTCGTTGCTTCCGTGGCTGAATGCCATGTATGCCGCCGACAGCACCTGGAGGCGCCGGAAGACACCATTCAGCCTCCCGGGGTGTGCCCGCCGGAAGACATTGAAGATGACGACCATCAGCGCCAGGCCGATGATGAAGCCGATGATCGGCGACGCGAACAGGGGGATGAGCACCTTGCCGACGATTCCCTCGATCTGCCACGACTCGATGCCGGACGCGACGAGCGCCGCGCCGAGAAGGCCGCCGATGAGCGCGTGGCTCGACGAGGACGGGATGCCCAGCCGCCAGGTAAGGAGGTTCCAGACGATTGCGCCGATCAGCGCCGCGGCAATGACAGTTTGCGACTCGATCTGCGTGTCTATCAGGCCGGAGCCGACGGTCCGCGCGACCGCGGTCCCAGTGAGCGCGCCGAAGAAGTTCGCAACGGCGCTCATGCCGATCGCCCATCCCGGCTTGAGCGCGCGCGTGCTGACGCTCGTCGCGATGGCGTTGGCGGTGTCGTGGAAGCCGTTGATGTAGTCGAACGCGACGGCCAGCCCCAGGACGACCAGCAGGACGAGGGTGAACCCCTCAGGCATGCTTGACGACGATCCGTTCGATCACATTCGCGACGTCCTCACAGGAGTCGATGGTGTCCTCGAGCAGGGCGTAGAGATCCTTCCACTTGATGATCTCGACCGGATCGGTCACATCCGTGAACAGGTTGGCCATCGCCTGTCGCCCGATCCGGTCTCCGTCGTTCTCTAGCCGATGGATTTCGATCCAGTGTTTGCCGATGTCCTTGAAGCCCTTCAGCTTCTGGAGCGCTCGGACGATCTCCTCGACCTGCTTCACGATGATCTCGGCCTGTGCCAGGGCAGGCCGCGACGGAGCCTCGATCTTATAGAGGATGCAGGTGTCGGCGACCTCCTCGATGAAGTCGAGCACATCGTCGAGACGGCTGACGAGCTGGTGGATGTCCTCGCGATCGAACGGCGTGACGAAGGTCTTCTCGAGCTTGTTGCCGATGTCGTGGCTGATGCCGTCGCCGAGGCGCTCGAGGTCCAGCAGCTGGCTCGCGATCCGCTCCCGCTGGTCGTAGGAGCGGAAGAACTCTTCGAGTAGGCGGGCTCCGGCGAGCACGTTCTGGGCATCGATGATGAACAGCTCGAAGAACTTCTCCTCACGAGGAATGAAGGGAAGGCGCATCGGTGGGCGTGCCCCATACCAGGCGTCGGTCGATGATGGTCCGTCCACCATCTGCGCGCCCCGCGCAGGGTAGCCGGTGCCGCGCCTAGCCGATGCCAATCAACCGCGCGATCGCCGCCGCGATCGCCGCCGCCAGGACGACCACCAGGACCGGCGCGCGCAAAATGAGTGCCACGATCGCCGCACCGAGGCCGATGAGCCGCGCATCCGCCACGATCTCCTGGCCGGCACCCAGGGCGGTGGTTGCAACCAGGGCAGCAAGCAGGGCCGGCGCCAGGAGCGCCACCACCCCGGTGAGACGAGACGGTAGCGGACGGCCGCCCAGCAGCACAGGGCCGGCCGCCTTGATGGCCATGGTGCCGACGCCAATGATGGCGACCACCACCCAGATCTCGGTCATCGTCGCGCCAAGCCGATGAGCGCCGCGCCGGCGGCGGCGATGATCGGCACGCCGGGCGGGGTGAATGGCGTGAGCGCAATTGCGATCGCAGCCCCGAGCAGCGCCGCGCCGATCGCCGGACGGGATTGCAGCTGCGAGACGAGCAGGGCCAGGAAGAGCGCGGGGAACGCGGCATCCAGGCCCAGCGCTGCCGGATCGCCCAGCGCCTCGCCGCCAATGACGCCGATGATCGTCCCGCCGACCCAGGCCAGCCACAGGACGATGCCCGCGCCAAGCAGCCGGGCCTGCTCGAAATGTCCGTCTCCACGTGCGGCGATCGCCCAGGACTCATCGATCACGAGTTGCGCCTTTGCGAACCGCCGCGCGGGTCCGCCGGTCAAGAAGCGAGCCACGCTGATCCCGATCGGGATGTAGCGCGCGTTGAGCAGGAGCGCGGCGGCGATGGCTGCAATTGGCTGTCCGCCCGCTGCCAGGATCGAAGCGGCCGCGAACTGGGCCGAACCTGCGAAGGTCGTGACGCTCATCACGATGGCCGGCAGCGCGCCCATCCCGCCGGATGTGGCCGAGAGCACGCCGAACGACACCCCGAACAGGCCGACGGCCACGGCCAGGGGGATCGCGGTGACGGCCCCGGCGCGCAGCTCGAAGCGAATCGGTGGCGGCTGCTCCACGGCGTCGACTACCCGAGCGTCTCGCGCACGGCCGGCGCCACGACCGTCCCGAACAGCTCGATGGATCGCATCACGTGCTCGTGCGGGATGGAGCCGATGGTGAACTGGATGAGGAACCGGTCGTGTTTGAAGATTTCGTGCTGGAACAGGATCTTCGTGATCACCTCGTCCGGTGAACCGACGAAGCTCGAGCCATCTCTTCGATCAGATCGCGCAGCCGCTGTTGGACGCTGATCTGCTCGCCGGTACGTGCGTCCGGCGTCACCTCGCCGAAGGTGTAGATCCCGAGTTCCATGATCAGTCCAGTGTGCGGCATCGCCGACGAGAGCGCGCACGTCGCCACGGCCCGTGGCGTTCTCGCCAGTCACCAACCACGCGCGCCTTAGGCGGCCATGGCGGGTCAGAGCGCGCAGGAACCGGCCGCATGCGGTGCGATCTGTGTGTGAAAGCCGCGCCGCACAAGGTCTGGTCACGCCGCCGCCCAGCCTAAGCCGACGGCGGTTGGTATCTGGCAGGCACTTCCACTCGCCATGGATGCCTCACGTTGAAAGGAACTCGACGAGGACATCGTCGAGCGGCTTGCGGGTGATGTCGGGCACGGTGGCATCGACGGCTGGGTGGCCGACCGGGATGACCACGTAGGCCCGTTCGTTCTCGGGGCGGCCGAGGATCTCGCGCAGGAACCCCATCGGGCTGGGCGTGTGCGTCAGTGTTGCCAAGCCGGCGTGCGTGAGCGCAGCGAGGAGGAACCCGACCGCGATCCCCACCGACTCGCGGACGTAGTAGTGCTTGACCTTGCGCTGGCGATCCCCATCGATCCGGACCCCGTACGCGTGCTCGAAAACGACGATGAGCCAGGGAGCATCGGTCAGGTGCGGCTTGTGCCAGTCGGTCCCGAGCGGCTCCAGCGCCTCGAGCCATTCGGGTGACATGCGATGCTCGTAGCTCTCGCGCTCCTCGGTCTCGGCCGCGTCGCGCATGCGGGCTCGCAGCTTGGGCTCGTCGCCGATGAGGACGAAGGTCCACGGCTGCTGGTTCGCCCCGCTCGGCGCCAGGGCCGCCGCACGAATGGCGTCAACCACCAGGTGACGCGGGACCGGGGTGGCGGCGAAGTCTCGGGCGGACCGGCGGCGGCGCATCACGTCGAGGAAGGCATCCGAGGCGACGGCGCGCTCTGCATCGGTCATGTGGACGGCGGGATAGGGGACTCTGGGGAGCGTCATGTCGCCATGGTATGGCGCTAGCATTCCGGCATGAGCTGGATCGAACGCATTCCATACGAGCGGGCCACCGGCCGTCTCCGAGCGATCTACGATCGCATCAAGGGTCCGCGTGGCGAGCTCGACAACATCCTCACCGTGCACAGCCTGCGCCCGCACACGCTCGAAGGCCATATGGCCCTGTACAAGAACGTGCTCCATCACACCGGCAACCAGTTGCCGACCTGGTGGCTCGAGACCATCGGCGTGTACGTCAGCGCATTGAACCGATGCGACTACTGCGTCGACCACCACTTCGCCGGTCTCCGTCGCCTGCTGGCCGATGCCGACCGCGCCGCCGCCATCCTGGCCGCCCTGGACGCCGACGACCTCGCTGGGTTCGAGCCGCGCGAGCAGGCGATGCTGGCCTATGCACGTCAGCTCACGCTCGATCCGGCATCGGTCACCGAAGCCGATCTCGAGCGCCTGCGCGTGGCTGGACTGAGCGACGGCGAGATCCTCGAGGTCAACCAGGTGGCCGCTTACTTCGCGTACGCCAACCGGACGGTGAGCGGACTCGGGGTGACGACCGCCGGCGATGTCCTGGGGCTCGCACCGGCCGACACGTCCGGCGACGATTGGGGGCACGGCTGATGCCGCACTCGTACTTGCTGGATCTCGCCTGTACCGCCTGCGGCGCCGCATGCTCGGCCGATGAGCCGCAGGGCGTGTGCGCCGCATGCAGCAAGGTGCTCTACGCCCGATACGACCTTGATGCCCTGCGAACGGCCATGCCGGTGCCTGACTTCTCGGGTCGTTCCGACGACCTGTGGCGCTATCGCGAACTCCTCCCGGTGCGCGATGAACGGTTTGCGCTGAGCCTGGGCGAGGACGCACACCACTGCTCTTGGTACCGCGTGCAGCGGAGGCCGCTGGCATGTCGCGCGGCGAGCTGCTGGTCAAGGATGAGGGAGCGAATCCGACAGGCTCGTTCAAGGCACGCGGCCTGTCCATGGCGGTCGCTCGCGCGGCCGAGTTGGGCGTTGGTCACGTCGCTCTTCCGTCTGCAGGCAATGCCGGCGGTGCGGCCGCCGCCTTTGCCGCGGCGCATGGGATCGCCTGCCACGTGGCCATGCCGCGCGACGCGCCTGCCGCGAACCAGGACGAGGTGCGCATCTACGGCGCCGAACTGCTGCTGGTGGACGGTCTGATCGACGCGGCGGGCCGACTCATCCGCGAGCGCGCCGCCGCCGAAGGCTGGTTCGACCTATCGACGCTGAAGGAGCCGTATCGGGTCGAGGGCAAGAAGACGATGGGCATCGAGCTGGCCGAGGCCGGCGGCTGGGGCGATGACTGGTGCCCGGATGTCATCGTCTATCCGACCGGTGGCGGCACCGGGATCGTCGGCATGTGGAAGGCGTTTGCCGAGATGGAGGAGCTCGGCTGGATCGGCTCGCGACGGCCACGCATGGTGGTGGTCCAGTCGGATGGCTGTGCGCCCATCGTGCGGGCGTTCGAAACTGGAGCGGACCATGCGGAGCCCTGGACTGATGCGCACACCGTCGCATCCGGAATCCGGGTGCCGGCCGCCATCGGCGATTACCTGATCCTGCGGGCCGTGCGTGACAGCGGCGGGACCGCGTTGACCGTCTCGGACGCCGAAATCGCGGAGGCGCAGCTGACGTTGGCGCGCTTGACCGGGATCTACGCCGCTCCGGAGGGCGCGGCAACGTTTGCCGCCCTCCCGCATCTGATTGCCTCTGGCTTCCTGGCCGGTGACGAACGGGTGGTGCTGTTCAACACAGGCACCGGTCTCAAGTACCCGCCTCCGGCCACCTAGGGCGCCGCGCCGCCGATGCCCGGTTGCCGATCGGCACGTCCGGTTCGTCTTCAGCCGCGATCCGATCTAGGGGCTCGCCTCGAAGGATGGGACGGGCCGCCCGGCG
Source organism: Candidatus Limnocylindria bacterium (assembly GCA_038255505.1). GTDB lineage: Bacteria > Chloroflexota > Limnocylindria > QHBO01 > QHBO01 > JACDBZ01. Next base: position 5,819 of record JBBSLF010000045.1, on the reverse strand, counting down.
GCCTCCTCCGAGGTCATCGCCTCACCGTTGTCTGCGATGTCTGCGAGTAACCACTCCATCTCGGCGATCTCGCGGCGCTGCGCCTCGATGATCTCATTGGCCAGCTCGCGGACGCGCACATCGCGGATGCCCGCTCGCTTGCTGGTGAGGATGGCGATCGAGTGGTGCGGGATCATGCCGCGCATGTAGTTGCTGTCTTCGACGAGGACTTGCGACTGTGACAGGAAGGTCGCCACGCCGGCAAGCGCGACCGATGCAGCCAGCACGCCGATGTTCCATCGGCGGTTGGCGTACATCCCCCACATCCATGCCATCATCACGACGCCCATGGCGCCGCCCATGGTGAGCGCCATATAGAGGCGCTCCTCGCTGAAGTGGATGTGCGCGACGTCGAATACGTTGAGGTAAGTGAGCAGGTACATCACGACCGTCGAGGTCGCGATCATCGCCCCGAAGCGCAGGTACATCCGCCGCATGTCGGGACTGCTGCCCTCGTGATGCGCACCCCCTGACCGTTCGCCGCGCTCGTCATCCATCGCCGCCTTCCTCCACGCTGATTGCCGGTCGCCCCCGCCATTGCCGTTCCAGTGACCCCGCTGCCGAAGGGCACACGTCGCCGACCATCCCGAGGCCGAGCTGTCGATTGAGGCGCTGGCCGAGTCGAATCGGCGTGGATCGTGGTGGGCCGTGTGGGATTCGAACCCACGACACGAGGATTAAAAGTCCCCTGCTCTAACCGCTGAGCTAACGGCCCACGTTCCAACTCAGTCTATCGGTCCCGGCAGCAGGTCTACCGCGGTCGTCCGGCTCCTCACTGAAGGCCGTGGGCGTTTCTCCCCACGGAGCTAGCGACCAAGTAGTGGCCGAAATCGGCCTCGGCCATGTCGTTCGTTGCACGCGGTGATGTGAACGACCATCTAATGGGTCGAACTCGGCAGATACCTCCGTGGGGTGAAATCTGGCGAATCGAACCACCGCGCGAGCCGTGAACGGTCGAGCGTCACGAACGGATCAACCGTCCGCCGGTCGGTCAGTCGAGAAGCCGATCCACCGTCCGGCAGGGTCGGTGAAGGCCGCCCACCAGCCCATGTCGCCGCCGATCTCGGAGCGCCGCGTCACGACGGTGCCGCCCGCGCTGCTGACTCGCTCGAGTGCGACCTCAAGCTCATCGGTCTTGAACGTGATGCGGACTCCGTTACCGAGTTCGTCATCAGGTGCCTTGAAGATGCCTCCGAGCATGTCACCGTCGGGGCCGAAGGCCGCGAAATAGTCCTCACCGAACGGCTGGAAGGTCCACCCGAATACCTCACCGTAGAAGCGCTGGGCGTCGTCCAGGTCCGGTACCGGTATCTCCCACCAATTCATCTCGGTGATGACCGGTGATGTGGTTGCCTTGTCCATCGCTCGTCTTCTCCGTGCAGGTTCTGGGTGGGTCCATTGTCGCCGAGAATACGCCCAGCAGGAAGATGGCCGACCGGCTCGGTGCCGGGTGATCAATCGGGTGCCGCGGCCCAGATTTCATGCGCCTGGAGGCATATCGCCGCTTCAGGATCACTCGGCGGTTGGTGCCCTCGGAATTGGTCGCCCCACCATTGCCGAGCCGCCCGGCTGCGACTGATCAGCGCCTGATGTCGACCAGCCGCGGCAGTCACCTTGTGGACCGATGATCACGCGAACGCCGGTTGGCGCCGCGTCTGTCGACTGCATGGGTCACGATGAGCGGCGAGCCGTGCTCAGCGTCGGAGAGCGGCCGCCTCTTCCCGCAGCCGCTCGCGCAGGCCACGGCCGCCGCGGATGCCACGAGCCTTGATCAGCAAGGGGAGGATCGGGGACGCCAGGAAGCGTTCGGGCTCGATCGCGCCGCGCCGCTCGATGATCTCCGCCGGAACGGCCGGGGGATCCGGTGTGACCCATTCGGTGAGTAACCGGTCGTATCGGTCTCGCAGCACCGTGCTCGTCGGATCGGCGCCGAGAAGCACCATGGTTCCGGTCGGCTGCGTGTCCATCGGCAGGAGGATCAGATCGGGCCGGTGCTGACGCAGAACGCCGCCGAGCTTGTACACGTCGCCGGTCCAATCGCTGGTATGGCGCTCGCGAGCGGCCTCGTCGTGGTTGCGCGGCAGCACATCGTCGAGGACGATCACGCTGGTCGGACCAGCGAAGCACTCGACGTTCATGAAGTCGCGCAGTACGAATTCAACGAGGTGCATTCCGTCGATGAAGGCCAGGTCCACGACCGTCCCACCGAGGTACCAGGCGAACGGCGGACGGGTCCGGCGCAGATTGCGGATGGGGTTGCGTCCGCTGCGGAGATGGGCGATCGGGTTGGCACGGGCGAAGAAGGCGTCGCTCTCTTTCCGCACGAGCTGCACGTCGCAGCGCAGTTCAGCGGTGATGTTGAACGCCGGATCGACGGCGATGCTCGGCACGTGTGAGAGCGCCAGGCTGCGACCATCGTTGACGCCGATCTCCAGGTAGTTCCGCGGCCGGAAGGCCGCATGGAGATGTCGCAGGAACTCGTGCCGCTTCACGGGTCCGAATATAGCGTTCAGTGACGCGTCAGATGTTGCACCGGGTGCGACCAAAGTCGAATGAGCCTGAGCTCCACCGTCCGGTGTCTCATCCGGTGCAACGCACGACGTCTGAGCCCGCGTTCGTTCGGGTTTAGTGTCGCGGGGTGCAACTCGGGACGCACCGCACCGCCTCGCAAAGACGTCAGCTGACCTCTTCCAGCCAGCCTTCGCGCAGGGCGCGGGCGGCGAGCTCGGTGCGCGAGGCGACGGCCAGGCGCTCGAAGAGGCGACGCAGGTGCGACTCCACGGTGCGCGAGCTGATCCCCAAACGAGCCCCGATCTCATCGTTCGAGGCGCCATCGACCACGTAACGCAGCACCTCGCGCTCGCGCGCCGACAGCGTCACGCCGCCCCCGGGCCGAACACCGAACGCGAGACCACCACCGGCCGCGCGGCGGATGGCATCGAGCAGCTCGCCGGTTGGTGCGGTCTTGACCACGAAGCCCGCGGCGCCGAGGCGCAGGGCTGCATCGGCGTATTGAGGGTAGTCGTACGAGGTCACGACGACGACAGCCGGCATCGGTCCATGACTCTCACGGAGGAGGTCGAAGCCGGACTCTTGGCCCAGCCGCAGGTCCAGCAGCAGGACCTCGACGGAGCCTTTGCGAAGGATGGGCCCGAGCTCCTCCAGCGAGCCGGCCACGCCAGCGATCGCCATGTCCTGCTGGCGGTCGATGAGCGCGGCCGTCCCTTCGCGGACCAGCGGATGGTCGTCGACCACCGCGACGCGGATCACTGCGGGCGCCACTCGAGGGCGACGCGGGTGCCGCCGGCCGGCCAGCGTCGAACGTCCAGCAATGCGCCGATCTGCTCAGCGCGCTGTTGCATGTTCAGCAGTCCGAAATGGCCCTGGTGCGGCGCCTCGGCGGCAGCTTCTGAGCCGATGCCGTCGCCGGCATCGTCGATCGCCAGCGTCACCCGGCCGTCGGTACGGACGTCATAGCGCACCGCAATGGGCGGTTTACCATGCTTGATCGCATTCGTCAGGGCTTCCTGCGCCACGCGGAACACCGCGAGCTCCACGTTCGCCGGTGGGCGCGCCTCGTCCGATCGCTCGAGCTTGACCGATCCACCCGCCAGCGGCTCCACCCGCTGTACCAGCCACTCCAGGGCCGCGCCAGCACCGAGGTCGTCGAGGATGGGCAGGCGGAGATCACCGACCACCGAGCGTAGTTTCGTGGCTATCTCTCGCGCCTCCTCCGCCGCCTCGTTCTGACCGCCCTCATCGAGCTTGCGGACGAGCATCGTGAGCTGCTGGAGCGCGTCGTCGTGGAGGTCCGCCGCCAGTCGTGCCCGCTCCGTTTCTGCGGCGGCCACGGCCACGTCACGCTGCATCTCGGTGCGCCGAGCGAGCCCAAGCAAGGGGTTGAGCGTGAACTGGCGCCAGATGACGACGGCAACCAGCCAGGCACCCAGCAGGAATCCGTTCGTCGACGGGAAGAGCACGGTGGCCGCGGCGGCGGGCGTGAGCGTGACCACCAGCGTTTCCAGGCGCGAGGTCAGGGCGCGCGTCTCGCCCGGCTCCTCCGCGAACGCGGCTGGCAGCCCAGGGATGAGCGGCACGAGGGCGGCAAGGAAGATCGCCACTGACAGGTTGGAGGCGCCGAGGAACACGGTCAGAACGACGAGGCCGCCTGACCCGAGGAACAGCCGCCTTCGCCACTCGGGATCACTGTGTCGGGATGCGAGAAGGTGCGCCACGCTCAGGCTGCCGAGGGCGGTAGGCACGCTCGCCCAGCCCATGCCCCCGCTGAAGTCCCACCCCCCGAAGGCGAGCAGGACGACCGGAATGCCGACCGAGGCGGCGAGCGGGATGGCGGCATCGGTCCAGGAAGGCCCCAGGAAGCCGCGCCGAAGGCCGAAGCCAACGAGGGCGGCCAGTGCAACTCCGATGATCACCGCCAAGCTGTAGGGCTGCCCGATGCCGAGGACGGTGATCAGCCCCAACAGCCCGAGGGTGAGCCAGTCCCGCAATGCCACCGTGCGTGGCTGGGCGGCGGCCACGGGCAGGCCGGACGGGCGAACGCGTCCCCATCCCGCGCTCATGGCGGCGAGTCCGCGCTCGACAGGCAGAAGCTGCCATCCGAGCAGACCGATGAGCAACGCGATGGCCAGGATCGGTTGGCTCGTTGGCGGACCGATGACTAGGAGGGCAGCGCCGGGCACCAGGGCGAGCGACACGTGCGTGCCGCGATCGCGAAGACGGCCGGGCAGCGTCAAGGCCGAGATGATGGCCGGCACCAGGGCAATGGCGACGATGACCATGAGCACGGTGCCGCGATCGTTCGGTGCGAGCGACGGGGAGGTCATGTAGCGAACGACGAAAATCGCCGCCAGCCCGGCCGCAACGATGGCGCCGGCTGCGCCGGTCTGCGCCCAGGCGCGATCCGGATGGGAACGGGCGAGCGACAGTCCCAGCATCAGCGATAGCGCGACCGGAACGAGGAAGCCGGCGAATATCCCGATGGTCGTGCCGACCTGGACGACCGGCACCAGCAGGAACGGCGTGGCAACGGCGGCGCCGAGCAGGATCGCATGATCACGGCCCTGGTCGCCTGCGACGCCATGGACGAGGACGCGCGACGCCGCGACCCCGAGGCCGATGCCGAGCGCGAGCAGCCAGATCGACTGCTGGAGCAGGAACTCGAGATAGCCGCGGTCGATCGAGGCGAATGAATTGACCCATTGTTCCTCGCCGTCGACGTAGACGTCACCCGCCACGGCCGTCGCGATGCGCGCCGGCTCGACCGCCTCGATGGGCCATCTGAAATCCTCGTCGAACGTATGGAGCTCGGCGCCGACGGGGCCCAGGTGCTCCCAGGGCACCATCTCCTGCTGAAATTCCCAACCCTCGAGGCGGGCGCCGGTCGACTCCCCACGCTCGACCTCCACGCCGTCGACCGTCGTGAGGTCGATCAAGGCAGCCCCGGGATAGAAGTAGTTCCGCGCGGCGTTCCCGTCGGGCGTGACGTCCGCCACGAGTACGCGATCGTCGCGCGAGGAGAGCGTCATGCCCAGGTTGACCTTGCCGTAGTCCCAGACCACGAGGCCGGCAATCGCCACGCCCAGCGCAAGCCCCAGCGCAAGAAGATCGCGGCGCAAGATCGACATGCTCGGACGGTACCAGAGGCGCATCGGCTCACCGATACGGGAAATCACGCAATCGGCGGACGTAAGGTACCGGATGGCGCCAGGCAACACGTACGCGCGAACATCGGTCTCACAAGGAGGTGAACCGATGCAGAC
>JBBSLF010000044.1:0-12541 GCA_038255505.1 Candidatus Limnocylindria bacterium | reverse complement strand
GCCGGCCAGAACGACCAATGTCCACGTCGGCGATGGTATCAGCCGTCGAGTGCGGCGAGAGTCGGCTCCAGGGCCACGATGCTCTCGACGGTGATCGGGTCGAGCACGAGCTGTACGTGGCTCACACCGGCGTCGGCGAATGCCCGCAGTGCAGGGACCAGGTCGGCTGCGTCGCCCTGGATCGGCTCGAAGGTCTCATCGCTGACCGATGATCCGCGACCGACGGCGCCCGGGAAAGCCACGACCAGGGCCACCGTGCGCTCGACGTCGGCCGGATCGCGACCGGCCTTCCGGCAGGCCTCATCGATGGTGGAATGCAATGTTCGATAGCCGCTGACCGTGTTGCCGAACCATGGGCCCCACGCGTTCCAGGCCGCGACATGAGGCAGCGTGATACCCAGCATCCGTTCGCCCATGGAGCCGACCATCAATGGCAGGCCTTCGCGACGCGGACCGCGCGGCAGGAGCTCGGCCCGGTCGAGATGGTAGTAGGTGCCGTGGACGTCGCTGGCGCCGCTGCCGAGCATCTCGCGGATGATGGTGAACGCCTCCTCGAAGCGGCTCACGCGATGGTCGTACGGAAAGCCGAAAGCATCGTACTCAGACCGATTCCAGCCGGCGCCGAGGCCCAGGATCAACCGGCCGCCGCTGATCTCGTCGATCGTGGCCGCCTTCTTGGCGATCATGGCCGGATTGTGAAAGCTGGTCGACGCCACCAGCGGTCCGAGTGCGACCCGCTCAGTGACGGCCGCGAGCGCCGCGAGCAGCGACCACGCCTCCCATGGACCGCGCGCCGGGAGCCCGTCATCGCGATACAGCAGGTGGTCGCCGACCCACACCGAATCCAGGCCGATGCGCTCCGCGCGCTGCGCCATCTCGCGCATCTCGGCCCAGGGCACCTCGCGCTCGACCTCCGGGAGCTGAATCCCGACCTTCAGCGGTCTCGTCATGTCTCGATTGTCCCACCCGTCCGCGGACGGCGTATCGTGCGGCGGTGACGAAACCCGATCCGCTCGCCGGCGAGCCGTTCAGCTATCTTTCGCGATCGGATGGCTCGGTCGTGATCCGCTATCACGCTGCCCCGGTCACGCTCCTGCGCGGAAAGGCGGCCGTGCGCTTTACCACCCGCGTGGCGGGCGCCGATGCCGCCGCTGCACAGCAACTCATGGCGCGCGCGACGGGCAACTTCAAGCGCGGCAACGCGGGACGGATCACAGGGAGGCGATGAAACTGTCACCGGTTATATCACTAACGATATAACGACTGACGTTGGCGGACAGTCTCCCGCATGGCGAGCGAGACCGCCTAGGCCACGCGTTTCGTCTTCTTTGACACGTAGTCGACGAGGACGTACTCGCCGAGGTTCTCAGGCTCGACGTAGAACGCCCGACCACGATTGATGCGCGACATCAGGTCGACGAATTCCGACAGATACCGCGATCGCTCGAGCATGAACGTGTTGATGACGATCCCCTCGCGGGTGCATCGGCCCACCTCACGCAGGGTGGACTGCACCGTGCGCAGGGTGGGCGGGTAGGCGAACTCGACCTGGCCATTCTCGATGTGCGCGGTCGGCTCGCCATCGGTGATGACGACGATCTCCTTGTTGCCGCCGGCGGATCGGCCCAACAGCTGGCGCGCGATGATCAGCGCGTGCTGGAGGTTCGTGCCGTACTCGAACTCGTACGGGCTGAGCGTCGGGATGGACTCCGGCTTGAGCTGGCGCGCGTAGTAGGCGAACCCAACCACGTACAGTCGATCCCGCGGGTACTTCGTGTGGATCAGCGTGTGCAACGCCATCGCGACCTTCTTTGCCGCCGATGAGCAACCGCGCAGCAGCATCGATCGGCTCATGTCGAGCAACAGGACCGTGCTCGAGACAACGGTCTCCTCGCTGCGCGAGACTTCGAAGTCGTCGGGACCGATCACGACCGGTGTGCCCGGACCACCGCGTGTCATGGCGTTGAACAGGGTGCGGTTGATGTCGACGCTGAACGGGTCGCCGAACTCGTAGCGCTTCGTCTCGTCGGTCGGCTCGCCGCCGCGCCCGGCACGCGGCAGCGCATGTCCGCCGAACCCCTCGCGTCGCAGCCGGCTGAAGATATCGGTCAGCGCGCGCATTCCGAGCTTGCGTGCGGCGCGCGGCGTGAGCTCCAGGCGTCCCGAGTCGCGGTCGAGATAGCCCGCTTCTTCCAACGCCCGCGTCAGCTCGCGGAGCTGGTCGAGGTCGTCGATCGCGTCGTCGCCAGCGAGGTCGCGCAGCGCATCGGCATCCACCTTTTCGAGCGCGTCGGGGTCGCGCGCCGCGCCAAGCGCCTCCTCCATGGCGTCGTACTGCTGCTGCCGATCGATGGCGGCAAGCGCATCGGCGAGACCCATCGGCTCATCACCCTCGAACGGGTAGGGCTCGCCATACGGCAGATCCGGCCGGGCGATCTGGAGGTTGCCCGCCAATCGGGCCATGTCGATCTTGAGCCGATCATCGCGCAGGAGATCATCCATCAGGTCGCGCAGCTCGTCGCGCATCTGCGGACTCATGGAATTCATCAGCGACGACATCTGGGAAGCCCGTCTGTGCAGATGCTCGATCAGCTCATCGGTGTTGGCGATCCCGGGTGGGAAATAGGCGCCGTGCTGGGCCATGAACCGGCCGAATTCATCGGCCGTGTCGGCGCCGGTGGCGTGCGTCTCGAGCAGCGAGTTCAGGTCCCGGACCATCTCGCGCACGCCGTTGAGGTCCTCTGGCGTGATGCCCGCCACGCCCTCCTTGAGCCCGGCGAAGTATGTCTGGAGCATCTGCTGCCGGAGCTCGTCGGTCAGCGCGTTGAATGCATCGCGTGCGTCGTCGTCCATGAACTCGTAGTCGCGCAGGCCATGCAGGCGACCCGCCAGGTTCGGCGGCAGGGCATCCAGTCGGTTCTCGCGCTGGCGCGCGGTGCGCCGCATGACCTGCTCCGCCATGCGCGCCTGGTCCTGGTCCGCTCCGGGTGGCGCGTCGAGGGCACGCTGCTCGGCGGCCGTCGTCCGTCCGGCGATCCCCGCGCGCTCCTGCGCCAGGATCTCCTCGACCCGACCGTTGATGTCCTCCATCACGCCGTCGAGGTTGGCGTTCTCCAGCTCCTCCGCTCGACGGGCTCGCAGGCGCTCCATGATGCGCCGCAGCCCGGGGACGTCGCCGCCTCGCGTGCCGCGCAAGCCCCGCTGCATGAGCCGCTGGAGCGCTCGGCGCACGTCACCTTCGGCCAGGATGTCGTCGGAGAGCGCGTCGAGCACATCATCCGCGTCGAACGCAGGCAGCTGCTGGCTGCCATCCCATCTCGAGTAGCGAAACGTGCTCATGCGGCCTCCAGCCTAGGCCGATGCGCTGCGGCCGTCCACGGGCGTTCCTTCGTCGCTTGCCACGTACCAATCAGGATCGGCTTAGAAACCTTGTCGACCGCCGCCGTTGCCACCTACCAATCAGGATCGGCTTACGCAGCCTGTCGGCCGCCCTCCTTGCCACCTACCAATCAGGATCGGCTTACACACGAGAAGAGATGGAACCGGACGCCCGCCGAACGTGGAGAGGCCCATCAACACCGGGCTTCGATAGCCCGCAGAGCGCCTAAGCCGACGCGGATTGGTACGTGGCAGGAGAACGGGGCGGTAAGCCGCTGCTAAGCGGCTGGTAATGGCCAAAACCGCAGAATGTCGCCATGGACGATCAACGAATCGGGCGCGTGATTCTTATTCTTCGCCAGCGTCGCGGATGGCGTCAGGCGGATCTTGCTGCCCGCTCCGGCGTAAGCCAGTCGGCGATCTCGGACATTGAGCGAGGTCGCATCGACCGATACACGGTCGCCACCATCCGACGGCTGTTACGCGCGCTGGACGCGACGGCTGTCCTGGATGTGACCTGGGGCGGGCGTGGAGATCTGGATCGGCTGATGGATGCTGACCACGCACGTGTGTTGCAAGCCTGGGCGAACCGACATCGGCAGGCCGGTTGGGAGGTCTGGAACGAAGCCAGCTACAGCATCTACGGAGAGCGTGGACGCATCGATCAGCTGGCCTTCCATCCCCCGACGGGCGTTCTCGAGGTCACTGAGGGAAAGACGGGAATCTGGGACGTCCAGGAGACGCTTGGACGCCTCGATGCAAAGGTGCGGCTGGCATCCCGCGTGGTCGAACCGCGGGGGTGGCGAGTGCGTCGGGTGGTTGGCGCGCTCGTGGTCGCGGACGGGACGACCGTGCGCCGTCGCGTCACTGATCACGAAACGCTCTTCGCCCGATACGAAACGCGTGGGCGAGCCGCCTACGCCTTCGTCCGCGATCCGCGTGGCGCAACGGAAGGCCTGCTCGTATTCGTCGCGTTGCCACGTACCAACCGAGGCGGGCTTAGGCGGGCCGGGCAGCGACGAGTCAGGCTGAGAGCGGCTCCAGTGAGCGTGGCGGGCCTATCGGACAACGCATCCACGTCCGAGCACATCGCCTAAGCCGATCATGAGTGGTAAGTGGCAACGTGGAAGCAGTGCAGGCATCGGCTCATGGTGCCTGCTGAAGGACGCCACCGTCAGCCGACACGCGGATCAGGGTCGGCACCAGCGCCACGCCGTACTTGCGCGCGAGATCCGGTCGCGAGCGCACGTCGACGCTCACCCACCGATCGGAGCCCGCAGCCAGGTCGTCGAGCGCCGTCCGGCAATCCGTGCACAGCGGGTGGCTGAAGGCCACGACCACGTCACCACCCACGCCCGATCCCTGCGGCTCGCCCAGCTCGGCTAGCTCGACGCGATCAATGACCCGATGTCGAATCCCTCGGAGTCGTGCGCCGATGCGGTACATCTCGCAGCCGGCGCAGAAACCGGTCGCCGCGGCCAGCAGGGCCAGGACGACGATCAACAGGCCCAGCCCGGTCCCGAGCGCCGTAAGTCCAACCGCATGGACGAGCGTCGTCGAAGTGAGCACGACGAACCCGACCTGGTTCGCGAACTTCGGCGGCCGCGAATCCTCGATCGGTCCCTCGCCGAAGCGTGGCTGGACGAGCTCGAAGTAGGCCACGCACGGCGGACAGTAGCGACGGCCGAAGCGCAGCCCGATGCCCAGCTGAGCGGCAAGCACGCCAAAGAGCGGCCACCAACCGGTGACGACGGCAACGAGGGAGACGACGCCGACGGTGGCCTGGTTGAACCGCGGCGCGCGGGCGTCGATGACGTCGGTATCGCGATAGGGATGGGCGGTGCGGGTGAGTACGGACATGCGGGGCTCCGAAATGAGGCACAGCGAGAAATGAGAAGACCGATGGTGGTGGCGGAAGGAGGGCCTCAGCGGGCGCGCGGACCGTGACGGTGCGCGGAAATGAGACGGGAGCGGAGCTCCTCCCGCCTAGCGACAGCTACAGGTGCAGGTACTGCGAAGACTGTGGCGCGCGATGGTCACGATGCGCGAAACCATACGCGCCACAGACTGATCCGGCAAGGGACTCCCCCGCAAGAGCTTTCTAGCGCTGGCCGATGGAGCTCCCGGCGGCGCGGCGTGGCCGGCGATCACGACCGGCACCGAAGCGCACGCGACCACGGTCACCCGACGCATGTCGCGGCCCAGGCGCACCGCGCCGCTGGCCGCCGTGTTGGCCCCCGTGCTGGCTCCCGTGCTGGCCGCCAGATCGAAGCCGGATCGGCTCCGCTCGAATGTCGCGGTTCGGCTCAAAGCCGGGCACGACCTGCGACGGGATCGGTCCACCCAGGAGGCGCTGGATCTCGCGCAGAAGTGGTGCCTCATCCACGCACACCAGGGAGACCGCAGTGCCGGTGATGCCGGCGCGGCCCGTGCGCCCGATGCGGTGCACGTAGTCGGACGGAACCATCGGCAACTCGAAGTTCACGACGTGCGGGAGCGCCTCGATATCGAGTCCGCGCGCCGCAACTTCGGTCGCCACCAGGCACAGGATGCGCCCGGCCTTGAAATCGGTGAGCGCGCGTACCCGCTGCGACTGCGACTTGTTGCCATGAATCGCCGATGCGGCGATGCCGTCCTTGTTCAGCTGCTCAGCCAAACGGTTGGCGCCGTGCTTGGTGCGGGTGAAGACCAGCGCCTGGTCGATGACCCGGGTTCGAACGAGGTGCGTGAGCAGATCACGCTTGCGCTCGCGGTCAACCGGATGGACGACCTGCTCGACGAGCTCGACGGCGGTGTTCTCCGGCGTGACCTGGACCGATGCGGGCCGATCGAGCAGGCCGGTGGCCAGCGCGCGGATCTCGCGGGAGAAAGTGGCGGAGAACAGCAGGTTCTGGCGACGGGCCGGCAACAGCGCCATCACCTGGCGGATGTCACGGATGAAGCCCATGTCGAGCATGCGATCGGCCTCGTCGAGGACGAGGATCTCGACCGCGCGCAGGTCGATGGTGCCCTGTCGAGCATGGTCGAGCAGACGACCGGGCGTGGCGACCACGATCTCGGCACCGCGACGCAGCGCGCCGACCTGGCCACCGAAGCCGACGCCGCCGTAGATGGCGGTCGAGCGGGCGGTGCCGCCGGAGTAGGTACGGACCGACTCTTCGACCTGGATGGCAAGCTCGCGCGTCGGCGCCAGCACGAGGGCGCGAACGCGCCGATCGCGCGACGGACGCGCCGCCAGCAGTTGCAGCATCGGCAACACGAAGGCGGCCGTCTTGCCGGTGCCGGTCTGGGCGCCAGCCATGAGGTCGCGGCCGGCGAGGACGAGCGGAATCGCCTCGAGCTGGACGGGAGTGGGAACGGTGTAGCCCTGCTTCGCGACGGCGCGCAGCAGGTCGGGGTGTAGCCTGAGATCGGAGAACGACAGCCCGGACAAAGACATCCCGGACACGGGCGGTCCAGACACGGGCGGTGCAGAGTAAGACAAGGGAAAGAGCTCCTGACGAGGCCCTCCCGCGGAATGCGGGGCCCGGTCAGGGCAAAAGGTTGAAAATCGATATGAGACTTCAGGGAGAAGCGGCGCAGACCGGTGCGCCAATCGAACACGTGTGCGAAATGTACCACACCGTATCGGTGTACGCTAGGGGCTGACGAAATCGAAAGGCGGCTATGACCGAACGATGCATGCACGGGTTCGAGGCGCAACACTGCGCCGCCTGCCGCCAGTGCCCTCACGGAATCAACGAATCACGCTGTGCTACCTGCTCGCCACGGACGGCGCGCGAAGCCACCATCATGCTGGCCAATGACGCTCCCCGATCTTCGGAGGAGCATCGCGGCTACGAGATCCTGTACGTCGCCGGCGAACGCAGTTGGTACATCAAGGCCGATGCGGACGCGCCGCGCTCGAAGGCCTCCTTCCGCTCCGCCTTCCAGGCACGACGAGCCATCGACGAGATCCTCGATGCCCCCGAGCCCGTGGCCAGCAGCGGCAAGAAGTCCAAGAAGAAGGGCTGACCCGGCGCGGCGTCATGCCGCACCCCCGTGTAGGCCAAACGTCACGCGAACCGCTGGGTGCGGTCGTTTGTGCCCTGCATTGATCACAGATGAGCGTGGGGCTCTCCGAGACGCCGCTCCGCAACTGACTTGCGAAGCGGACGCGCGCACCGTAATACTGCGGGTCACGGCTGAAGTACTGACCCCCGTCCTGGTGACACCCGAGTGATCTGCACGAACTGCGCGGCCGAAAATGAGTCCGGCCGGAAATTTTGCTTGAGCTGCGGACAGCGCCTTGCCGAGACATGCCCTCAGTGCGGGATGGCGAATACGCCCGGAGCGCGCTTCTGCGGCGAATGCGGCACCGCCCTGGACGACCGCCAGGTGCCGACCACCACACCCACCCCCGCGATCAGCAGCACCACCAGGCCGGCAACGGAACGCCGGCTGGTGAGCGTCCTATTCGCCGACCTCGTCGGCTTCACCACCATCTCCGAAGCACGCGACGCGGAGGACGTCCGCGAGCTGCTCGGCCGGTACTTCGACGCGTGTCGCGAGATCGTCGAGCGCTATGGCGGATCGGTCGAAAAGTTCATCGGTGACGCGGTGATGGCCGTGTGGGGAACGCCGACGGCTCAGGAGGACGATGCCGAGCGTGCCGTCCGCGCCGCCCTGGACCTGGTCGATGCGGTCCGTCGCCTGGGTGGCGGCAGTGACATGCCGAAGCTGTCGCTGCGGGCCGGCGTCCACACCGGAGAGGCGGTCGTGACCATCGGCGCCACGGGCATGGGTATGGTCGCCGGAGATCTCGTCAACACCGCGTCACGCCTCCAGTCCGTCGCACCGCCCGGCACGGTGCTCGTTGGCGAGGGCACGTACCGGGCAGCCGGCGAGGCCATCGTGTTCGAGCCGGCCGGCGAGCACGAGCTCAAGGGAAAGGCGACCCCAATCCCCGCCTTCACAGCTGTCCGCGTCGTGGCACAGCGGGGTGGCGTCGGTCGCAATGAAGGGCTCGAGCCGCCATTCGTCGGCCGCGAATCGGAACTGCGGCTGATCAAGGACTTCTATCACGCCACCGCGCGCGATCGAGGGCCGCGACTCGTGAGCGTCATCGGCCAGGCCGGCATCGGCAAGAGCAGGTTGGCCTGGGAATTCCTCAAGTACATCGATGGTGTCACCGAGATCGTGTACTGGCACCAGGGTCGCTCACCATCCTATGGCGACGGCATCAGCTTCTGGGCGCTCGGCGAGATGGTTCGCATGCGCATCGGTGTCAGTGAGGGCGCTGACGAACATTCCACCCGTGAGCGCCTTGCGGCGACCCTGGACGAATTTGTGACCGATGCGGACGAGCGGCGCAGCATGGAGGAGCCACTCCTGCACCTGCTGGGGATCGGCGCAAGCCAGACCCGCGAACGTGGACAGCTGTTCGTCGCGTGGCGCGCCTTCTTCGAACGCATCGCCGAGACGGCGCCGGTGGTCATGGTGTTCGAGGACCTCCAATGGGCTGATGACGGCCTGCTGGACTTCATCGAGGAGCTCGTCACCTGGTCACGCGGGCGATCGATCTACCTCATCACATTGGCCCGCCCGGAGCTGCTTGACCGACGGCCGACGTGGGGCGCCGGACAGCGATCATTCACCTCGCTCAGCCTCGCGCCTCTGGCCGATGACGACGTTGCCGCCCTCCTGGCCGGCCTCGTCCCTGGCCTGCCCGAGCCCATCACTCTGCAGATCGTGGAACGCGCCGAAGGCATCCCGCTGTACGCCGTCGAGACCGTTCGCATGCTACTCAATGACGGCCGAATCGAGCGGCGCGGCGAGACCTTCCGTCCATGCGGTGATCTCGCCGAGCTGGCGGTGCCCGAGTCCCTGCACGCGCTGATCGCCTCGCGGATAGATGGGCTGCCGGCGGCCGAGCGCACGCTGCTCCAGGACGGGTCGGTCCTGGGTCTTTCGTTCAACCTCGCGGCGATCACCGCCGTCTCCCGCCGGGCCGATGAGATCGGGCCCATGCTCCAGCATCTGCTGCAGCGCGAGCTGCTGACGATCGATGACGACCCGCGGTCGCCTGAGCGCGGCATGTATCAGTTCGTGCAGGGCCTGCTGCGCGAGGTCGCCTACGGCACGCTCTCGCGCGACGACCGACGGGCACGTCATCTTGCCGCCGCCCGCTATTACGAGGCGCTGGGCGACGACGAGCATTCGGGCGTGCTGGCACAGCACTACATCGATGCCTACCGCGCGCATCCTGACGGTCCGGAAGGAGCGGCGGTGGCGACCCAGGCGCGAGTCGCCCTTCGCGGAGCGGCGCAGCGGGCAGAGGCACTCGGATCACACCGACTGGCGCACGGCTACCTCGAGAGCGCGCTTTTCGTCGTCTCCGACCCGTCCGAAGAGCTGGACCTGCGCAAGGCCGCTGCTCGAGCTGCTGCCGCGGCGGCAATATTCGACATGGCGCGCACGCATGGGGAACGGGCGATCGCGCTGGCGCGCGAGCTCAGTCGCGACGGTGAGCGGCGGATGGCCATCGCGCACCTGGCCGACACGCTCCTGGAGGGCCATCATGCCGAAGCCCGCCGGCTCCTCACGGATGCGCTCGATGAGCCCGGACTGACGCCGGCTGATCCGGGATACATCCAGGTTGCAACCATCCTTGCCAAGACCGAGATGCGGATGCAGAACGACGCCCGGGCCGTGGAGCTTACCGACATTGCTCTCCCAGAAGCCAAGCTCGCCGGGGACGAGGGCCTGGTCCTCGACCTGCTCATCACGCGCGGCGTGTCGCTCTCTAATCTTGGACGCACGACCGAGGCGGTGGTCCTCCTCACCGGCGCGCTCGACGTGGCGACCCGAACCGGCCACAACGACATGGCCAACCGCGCCGCCGTCAACCTCGGATACGCTCACGGTACCGATGATCCGACGGCCTCATTCGCCATCTCACGCGCCGCCATCGAGCAGGCGAAGCGGGATGGCGTCGTCTGGGGCCTGCGCTACATCCTGGGCAATGCCATCGACAGTGGGATCGAGATCGGCGAGTGGGATTGGGCCGTCGAGGCCACCGCGGACCAGGAGGCTCTCTTCATCGAGCCGGCCGAGCGTCTCTGGATCGGCGCATTCATGACGATCATTCGCGCCTACCGCGGCGAGGACGTCCTTGCAGACGCACTGAAGCTTCGTGCTGACGCAGTCCCGTACGACGACCCGCAGTTCCGCGTGGCTGGCCTGACCGGGCTGACAGCGTCGCGCCTGGTGCGGGGCGAGCTGGACGAAGTGATCCTCCTGGCCGACGAGATCCTCACGCACGGCATCGCCGGGGCCGATGGATCGGTGTTCGGAGTGCGGGCGGCCGTCTGGAAGGGGGACGTGACCGTGGCTCGCCGATTCCGTGACGCCCACGACATCGCGGCTCCCGGACGCAGGAACGACGCTCATCGAGCGACCATGGACGCCGGCATCGCCATGCTCGAAGGGCGCACCGCCGATGCTCGAACGCTGTATGCCACCGCCCAGCGTATCTGGCGAGAGATTGGTGCGACCTTCTGGCTGGCCATCACGGGCTTGGACATCGTCACCACCGGAGCCATGGAGGCCGATGAGCGTCGCCGCGTTGCCGACGAGGCCCGGGAAATCTTCACCGGTCTGCGAGCCACCGCACTGCTGGCGCTGCTGGATGCCGCGCTGACCAACGCCCCGCTTCGCTCCGACGCTGCGCCACTCGCCACCGCGGATGCATCCGACCAGGCCGCGCCGCGCATTCGTTGAGGCTTCTCGCACGCCCGTCGGCTTCCGTCGTCATCTATCGAGACCGGTGCGCCCGACGACCCGCTTGGGCGCGATTCTCGCGTTGTACCGCCTCCCTCGACGCCTGAGCTGTGCCCGGCGGCGGACCTCACGCTCACAGTGAGGTCATAAAACGCGAGAATCGCGCCCGAAACCGCCCTCCGGCGCTCTCACCGCGATATACCGCCATTGACACCGCGCCTGGTCCGGACCCAGATCAGGCCGTCGCGCCCCAATGGCTTACCGGCGCAAAGAGCGGTGAGTACCTCTCGAGTGCCTGCAGGCAGCGTGGATCGGATGAACGCGAGGTGTGGCTCCAGCGCCGCTCGGTTGCGAGCGGTGTCCGCGATCGCCATCACCAGCCGAACGGGCCGCCTATGCAACGCAGCCAGCGCCTCGCGCTTGAGGTTGGCCCGCCGATACTGACCCTGGAAATCAGCGGCCATCCGTTCGATTTCAGTAGCAATGATCTCCTCCGGACCGAAGAACACGACGTCGATCGCTTCTCCGTGTTGACCGATCAACAACTCCAGGTTCGGATGGAGTGACGGATGGACCCGCTCGCACAGCCACTCGGCATGGGTGAGTTGGCCGGTGTCCCGCAGAGAAAGTGATCTTCCCTGGTAGGTACGCAGCACGAGGTCAAGTCCAACCGCCTCCGTCACGGCACACGCAGTCATGACGCTGACGCCCGGGTCTCCACGCTCCACCCGACGCACCGAGGACCAGGCGACGCCCGATGCCTCTGACACCTGCTGGATCGTCAATCCCTGGCTGATTCGCGCTTGCCGAGCCTCGTCACCGATGCGTGTGTTCTGCTCGCGCGCTCGCCGCCTGCTCGATGCTGTCCTGGTCATGACGCCCATGATGGCGACGCCCCATTACCGCGCGCTTACGCCTCGATTATTCGGGACTGGTGCGCCCGAAGGCCTGCTCGGGCGCGATTCTCGCGTCGTACCGC
Organism: Candidatus Limnocylindria bacterium; assembly: GCA_038255505.1. Lineage (GTDB taxonomy): Bacteria > Chloroflexota > Limnocylindria > QHBO01 > QHBO01 > JACDBZ01. Next base: position 423 of record JBBSLF010000044.1, on the reverse strand, counting down.
CTCCCTCGACGCCTGAGCTGTGCCCGGCGGCGGACCTCACGCTCACAGTGAGGTCATAAAACGCGAGAACCGCGCCCGAAACCGCCCTCCGGCGCTCTCACCGCGATATATCGCGATCAAGAGCCCGACCTCAGTGCAGCCGCGAGCCCCCGGAGCCGCCCTCGGAGCCGTCGTCATCGCCGCCACCACCCTCGCGCAGGAATCGCTCGATATCGGCGATCAGCTCGTCGCCCTCCGGCAGCCGTGACTCATCGGCCATCTGCTCGAGGCGCTCGACATGCGCCTTCGTGCTCTCATCCGACGAAGCCGCTGAGTCGAGCATGTTGCGGCGCTCGAGCGCGCGCGCGGCCAGCGAACCGACCGGCAGCTCCACGCCCAGGTGCTGACCGAGCGCGGTGAGCAGTGCAATGGAGGCCGTGGGAT
>JBBSLF010000043.1:0-13094 GCA_038255505.1 Candidatus Limnocylindria bacterium | reverse complement strand
GAGCCGCCGGTCGCCTCGAACACCAGGAACCCGAGCGCCACGTAGTGAATTCGCTCGCCGAACAGGCTGACCAACTGGCCAACCCACAGCAGCGAGAAGTCGCGGTTGCGCACGAGACGGAGGTACGGCGATTGGCGTCGCACGCCCGCCTCGTCCGCCGCCTCGCGCGTGATCTCGGCGGGGATGCGTTCCGGCTCGGCGTATGGGACACCGATCGCTGCCCGTCCCGCCGGACCCGGACGGAGGACGGAGTTTCCGGCCAGGGCGTAGGCGCTGCGGCTCGGCGCATCCGCGCGCGTCATCGAGTACACGATGGCCCAGAAGACTCCGAGCGCGAGCAACACGTCGCCGATGCTGATGACGTCGCGAATGATCGGGATCGGTAGCGGGATGACGTCGCCGAAGAGCCCGCCGGCGGCGACGAAGCCGCCGATCGTATCGGCCTGGAGAAGGAAATGGAACGGGTTGTTGACGAGATCCGCGGCGGTGAATCCAGCGGCGGTGAAGGCGGCTGACCAGATCGGCATCTGTCCGGCATTCAGGAGGACGGCGGCCATGTTTGCGGCGATGCCCACCGATGCGATCTGCAATCCCGGCACGCGCCAGTTGGCCCACAGCCACGCGAAGATGAGGCCATAGGCGGCGATGTAGGCCCACCCGACCGGAATATCGGCGCCGATGCCGGTCTCGCGCGTCAGGCCGGCCGCCAGGCGCAGGCCCAGGGCCACGATGAGCAGGACGGTCCAGCGCAGCTTCAGATCGGCGAGGCGAGGTAGTCCACCCCCGGCAAGGGCGCCAACGATCAGCGCCAGCAGGATGGTGCTAAGAAACATCATCCGAGGCCAGGGCTGGCCTCGCCTTCGTCCCGGGTTCTTCGTCGGCCGGCTGGTTGTCGCGAGGGTCGGGGCGGTGGCGCATGCTCGGAAGCTCGTCGGGCCGATCCGGAGGTCGATCCAAAATGGCCCGATCCAGGCCGACCAATACCGGCACGATCTCCGGGTCGAACTGGATCCCGGCGAACTTCTGGAGCTGATCGATCGCGATCTCGTGCGTCAGCGGCGTCTTGCGGTACGGGCGCGAGCTGGTCATGGCCTCGTAGGCATCGGCGATGGTGAGGATGCGTGCGCCGGTCGGAATGTCGAGCGCCTCGATTCCGTCCGGATAGCCCGAGCCGTTGAACCACTCGTGATGCGCGCGGATCAGCGGGGCCTCAGCCTTGAGCTGGGTTGCCGGCGCCACGATCTCCGCCCCGATGGTGGGGTGCTGGTTCATCAGGACGCGCTCGTGCTTATCGAGCGGCCCTTCCTTCAAGAGGATGTTGTCCCTGATACCGATTTTGCCGATGTCGTGCAGCAGCCCCGCCCAGCGGATCTTCTCGATATCGGTTTCCGGCAGCCGCATCGCGCGGCACATCGCCTCTGCGATATGACTCACGCGGCTCGAATGGTTGCGGGTATAGGAGTCGCGTGCGTCGACCGCCTTCGAGAGCGCCTCGATGGTCTGCTCGAACAACTCGCGCGTCTCGACGTATCGGGCGTAGGCCAGCCTGGTGGTGAACAGCGGAACCACGAACAGCGGCGTCGCCCACCAGCCCACTCCATCCGGCAACTGGAAGATCTGCGCCATCAACCAAGCCAGCGGAACCAATCCGCCGAGGCTGAATGCTACGCCCGCGACGTCTTGTTGCCATATCGTTCTGAATTGATCGCCAGTACGAACGGAAACCGCGACCGTCCCCAGGACAATGGATACGCCAGTGAGGGTTGTACCGGCGATCATCGCGGCCATGAACGACAGGAGTCCCGTGGTGGCTGTGCCGCCTGTCACGCCTTCATAAACGAACGCGGCGACCACAGTGGCAATTACAGCTGAAGAGTGGTTGAAGAGGGTTCCGTACCACGGGATTTGCCGCCTGACCTCTCTCAAGTCAGTGGTGCCGACCGCGGCCACTATTGCGGCGGCCAACGGGCCGCCCAAAATCAGGCTACCCAGGACTGGGGCGACACTGACTGTGACAACGATTCCGCGCGGCAGTCGGACCGGCATCAGGCTGCTCGCAAGCGCCAGCAAGATCCAGAAGGTCAAGCCCATAGGCCCGCCGAGTTCGGGTCGCAGGGGGGCAAGCAACATAGCCGCCGCAATTGAAACAACTGCGGCGGCTAACGTTGCTAGGACAAGTGCTCTAACTGCCGGACTCATGTACTCACCGCTGAGGTGAAAGTGTGCGAGTCTAGCATGACAAAATTACCAACCGCGGAAGCCCGCACCTCCGGCGAAAGCCAAGGCCACGAGGCCTCCCACAGTTGCCAGCAGTGCGGAAAGTCGACTCAATGTCGTTCGCACGCTAGTTGTCCTTTCGAAATGGCTGTTACCAGCCCTTAACGATCTCTCGAATCATCAGAAGGTGCCCTCTTCTGTACGAATAGACCAACAACCGACACACTCCGTGACGGAACGGTCGGTTGCACTACATGCTCCCCGGCCGCCTAAGTGCCCACATTCAGCGACCGGATCGATGCTTCCAAGAGTCAGCCGGGACATTTGGTGCTGACCAAAGTACTAGGCTTGAGTGGTACTCTACCCATGAACTGGTACCTAGTCAACCCCCTATGGCTCTGGCACCTAACTAGTCAACCAATTGTTGATCAACGGTTGATCAACGACGTCCCACACTGGCGAGGAGGTCGGCCAGTTCGGGGCCCGGTTCTTCATCAAGTTCGCTGCGCAGGCGCGCGATGTAGCGCGCCGCCGCATGGCGCGCAGCCTCTCTCTTTCCACTCGCAGCTAACTGCCGAATCAACGCGAACTGCGCCGTTTCGTCGTACTCGTCCAGCCCGATCACCGCGAGCGCTGCTCGGACGCCAGTCTCATGACTGATCTCGATGCCATCGGCTAGCAGGAGGGGCGCAAGGTAGCTTCGGACCTCGGCGTGAACCCGCAGCTGAATCGGCGGAGTCCAGTCCTCATAGCGCAGATCGAAGAGGAACTCGCCGCGAACGAGTGCGAGCAGCTTGTTGGCCGATTCCCGCTTCAGAGCAACAGGAGCCGTCAGGAGCTGTGATGACAACCGTCGAACGTCACCCACGTCCGCACGAACGAGTTCCGGGTGAAGGTACACACTCTCGACTGTACTGACGACATATGGCGCCGTCTCTCCGTCGCGGTGGGTCGGATCCAGTTCGCGGCGGAGTTGGAAGATCGTCTGGTTGAAATTGTTCAGGCCTGCCGTGATGTCGGCTTCCGGCCACAGCGTCTCGATCACCTGGTCGCGCGATAGCGGACGACCAAGGTGCGCACCCAGTAGGCCAAGCATCGTCCGCAACCGCCGCTTGCTGATCGAAATCGTTGGACCTTCGGGCGATCCGCGCTGGACGCTGAGGCTTCCGAACATTCGCACATAGAGACGTGGCGCCTGCCGGACGACCAAGGTCTTCACGGCATTGGCCACGTCGGATCCCGCCAAGGGCTCGAGTGCCGCAGCGGTTTCCCGGTTGGCGTTCTGCACGATTGAGGCAAGCAACCTGGCGCGGTCGTCGCCTGTCAGCATGGGGAGGGCATCGATCGCGCGCACGCGCCAACCTTCAGGATCGGCCTCAACCAGGGTTCTCAATAGCGGTGCGCCTCCGCGTTGTCTGGCGATCTTCAGCGCATGCGGCGCTAGGAGCCTGATCCACCACTTGTTGGCCTTAAGCATCCCCAGGTCTTGCGCGGAGTGAAGCGCATCAGTCGCTAGCTTCGTGGCGTTCCGAAGTCGATGCTCGAATGCCAGGTGCGCGAGCTTGATCGAAGCTGTCGCGCTGCTTGCCAGCAGTCCCTTGTCCTTCCACGCGGATACATCTCGCCATGTCTCCTGGCATTCACCAGAGCATGATCCGCGGACATGGTTTCCCAGAGCATTCGCCACGGATAGCGTCAAGCCGTAGCGCTTGTCGAGTGGACCCTGGTTCACCACATCGACGGCTGCGGTCATCTCCGCTGTCGGGGCACTGGTCATGTAGAGACAATCCACCATGAGAGCGCCGATGATGATCCGACCTTGCGCCCCGAGGGCTGACGCATGCTCTAGTGCTACTCCCAAAGGATCCACAGCGTCCTTGAACCGTCCTTGCAGAGCCAGAGTTGTCGCCTTACCGTGCTTCGCCTCTGCGAACGGACGCGGCCATGAACGGGTCTTGTCGCTTGCCGTATCGGCCAACAGGTGAGCCCGATCAAAGTCACCGGTCGTGGCGAGCGCACGCACGAGGTCCGAGAAGTCGGCGAATGGATTTGGAGGCAGATCGGCCCAGAACCGAGCAGCGCGCTCGAGATGCATGATCGCGTCGGTGGGCCGTCCCATCTCCATCTCGAAGTAGCCGAGGTTGTGCAGCGCGATCGAGGCGTAGTGCTCCAGGCCGAGAGAGGTGGCTTCGATCGCCAGACGCTTGCATGCTTCGGCAACGGCGGGAAGCCCTTCGGTCAGCCACGTGCGGGTGAGCGCCAGATCACCTTCGAGTCGCATTCTCAGGGCGCGAGCGTCCGGCGGGGCAAGGGTGAGCCCTTCATCCGCCAGCTTCCACCCAGCTTCGGGGTCCCCATAGTTCGAGTAGACCGATGAAAGCTTGAGGCAAGCCAGGGCCTCGAGACGGCGATCGCCCTTTCGATTGAAGTACGTGCGCGCACGTACGAGCGATTCGATGGCCTGGTCCCAGTCGCCGCGGATGCCGCACGCCTCACCGTGGAGAAGGCTCAGCCGCGCGTTCTGCTTGATGGTTTCGGCGGGAAGCTGCTGGAGCCATTCGTCGACCAGACCAAGGCGGCCCTCGGCGACAACCTCTTCGCCGTACTTCGCAATCAACCGGGCCGCCTGTCGCTGGAGGCCGGCGCGCAAATAGTGGTGGATCGCCTCGGGCCACTGCTCGGTGGTCTCGAAGTAGGACGCTGCATGGATATGCAGCCCCACGACCTCCGCCTCCGACCGCTCGGAGATCAACCGTCGCTCCAGGAACTCACGAAACAGGTTGTGATACCGGTATCGAACGTCGTCGAGTCGGTTGGTGAAGAGGCCCCTCTGCTCCAGGTCGGTCAGCTCCTTGCGCCCGTCGTGTACGCCTGCCAGCCGTTCGGCGACCTCGGGCGTGATCTGCTGGAGGATCGAGGTCGAAAGGAGGAAATTGCGCGTCTCCTCGGGCTGTTGGTCGAGGACCTCTTCGGCCAGGAAGTCGAACAGGTCGCTGTCCCGGGTGGCGGTGATCGACTGGATGAAACGTCGGCGCTCCTCGGGCGTCGGGCGCTCACGGAGCGAGAATTCCACCAGTTGGAGCGAAGCCGCCCAGCCTTCGGTGCGTCGCTCGAGCTCAACGAGCTCGGCCGGGTCGAGCGGGTCGTTGTAGACGTCGCGGAAGAGTTCGGCGATCTCCGATTCGGTGAAGCGCAGCGCATCGGTCTTGATCTCTGCGTAGCCGCCGTGTGTCTTGAAACGGGCGAACTGGAGACGGGGCTTCACTCGCGAGGCGAAGACAAATCGGCAGGTCGGTGGCGCATCGCGCAGGATCTGATTCCAGAGGCCACGCACCTCGGTGACGGCGTTCACGTACTGCCAGTCGTCGATGATGAACGTGCACGGCGTCGTGAGCCGCTCGTGCATCTCGGCAAGCAGATAGGCCGTCACGCCCGGTCGCGATGATCCCGGACCGCCCATCTGCTGGAGCATCGAGTGCGCGCGCCGGCCGAAGCCGGGGTGGCGAACGCTGATCGCTTCGATCAGGTAGCTGATATGGAACGTCCAGTCGCGGTCCGTGCGGTCCAGCTTGTACCAGTAGCACGGGAACGGGACCTCGCGCTCCCACTGCCACAGGAGAGTTGTCTTTCCGTAGCCGGCATCAGCGGCGATCACGATCGCTCGCCCGTCGGCCCCCTCATTGAGCCAGTCAAGCAGCCTGCCACGCCGCAGGGTGGGCGTCGCGTAGTGGGGTGACGCGACCTTGTTCAGAATCAGCGGGTAGGCGTATTTGATATCCGACAAACCACCGGCCTCCAACGAATGAAATCCCGATGCTAGCGTCGGCCGATTATCAGCCGATTACCAGCCAAATGAAAGCATCGAGTACAGTGCGCGCGTGCGCGCCTTTATCGGTCTTGGGGGGAATCTCGGCGAGCCTGCCGTCGCTTTTCGCGCGGCGGTCGCGGAGCTGCGAGGCACCGGCCAGGTCGTTCGCGTGTCCTCGCTGTACGATGCCGCGCCCCGAGATTCGCTTGATCAGCCGCGGTTTCAGAATGCGGCGCTCGAGCTTGAGACTGATCTCTCGCCCATCGATCTCCTGGTCGAGCTCAAGCGCCTGGAGCTCGCCCTGGGCCGAGATCCGCAGGGGCGCCGATGGGGTCCGCGCCTGATTGACCTGGACATCCTTGCCTTCGACGGCCTGTGCGTGACCGATCCCGAGCACGACCTGATTGTTCCCCACCCGCGCTTCCACGAGCGCCGTTTTGCCTTGGAGCCCGTGGCGGAGCTGGATCCCGCGTTGCTGCCCTGGCGCAACTGCTCCGACTTCCGCCTTGAGGTGACCGTGGCCGATCTGCTTGCCACCGTGGCTAACCAAGAAGTTGTCCGGGTCGGCGGACCGGAATGGTCCGACCCTTTGTCGCGAGGGTTGACCTAGTCAGCTGGCGAGGTCCTCGCCGATCGATCCCGTTGGCCCCACGTCAGCGGTATATCGGCGGAATGCGACGCCGGGGACGTGTTGTGTTTCGGATCAGCGATCTGTCGATGGGTCGTGAGCGTGGAGAGCGCGTGAGGGTCGCGGTCTTGTCATCCGCGAGCCGGTACCTCGGCGGAATGTGACGTGGAACTGCGTCATGTCACGGGTCGGCGGTGTGTCGGTCCTGAAACGACAAGGGGGGCAGTCCCGCGCGCTGTCAGCGCTCAGCGCCGGCGGTGTATCGGCGATTCGTCACCAAAAGGGCGGTTCTTGTCACGGATTGACGGTGTACCGGCGGCGAGGCGAGCCAGAACGAGCCAGAACTAGAGGCGGACCTTGGGCGGGTTTCCGGGGTCCCACATGTGGACGGTGTCGATGAACCGGACGAGCCCGCCTGCGTAGCTGAGCATCAGGGAGTGGGTGCGCGCGCCTCCGCCGAAGAAGCGGACGCCGCGCAGGAGCTCGCCATCGGTCACGCCGGTGGCGCAGAAGACAACATTCTGTCCCGACGCAAGGTCGTTCGTTGAATAGACCCGCTCGGTGTCGTCCACGTCGACGCCCATTACGCGCGCGCGTTCCTTTTCCTCGTCGGATCACCAGCGGAAGCGGGCCTGGATCTCGCCGCCCAGGCATTTCAGTGCGGCCGCCGAGAGAACGCCCTCCGGCGCGCCACCGGTTCCCATCACGGCGTGCACGCCCGTTCCGGACACCGCAACCGAGATGGCGGCGGTGAGGTCGCCGTCGCCAATGAGCTTGATGCGGGCGCCGGCAGCGCGGACCTCCGCGATGAGTTGCTCGTGGCGCGGACGCTCGAGGATGACGACGGTGATGTCCCACACCTTGCGGCCCAATCGCTCGGCAATCTTGGCCAGCGTCTGCTCCACGGGGTCGGTGATGTTGACATGCCCCGCCACGGACGGCCCGACAATGAGCTTCTCGAGATAGGTATCGGGCGCATGCATCAGCCCGCCCGGTTCGGAAGCCGCGAGCACGGCCGTCGCATTCGGTGAGCCAGTCGCGACAAGGTTCGTGCCCTCCAGCGGGTCGACCGCGATATCGACCGACATGGCGGCATCCGGGTTGCCCACCTGCTCGCCGATGTAGAGCATCGGCGCGGAGTCGCGCTCGCCTTCACCGATGACGATCGTGCCCGACAGCTCGGCGTCGTCCATGGCCTTGCGCATGGCGGTCACGGCGGCCTGATCGGCCCCGTCGCGATCGCCGCGTCCCATGAGCCGCGCGGCGGCGATGGCACCGGCCTCGGTCGCGCGAACCGCCTCGGCGATGATGAGCTTGTCGATACGGGTGGAAGTGGTCATCGGTCTAATGCCTGAAGTGGCGTCGGCCGGTGAAGACCATCGCCATGTGGTGACGGTCGGCGACCTCGATCGCCATCTCGTCACGGATGCTGCCGCCGGGCTGGATAATTGCCGTCACGCCGGCCTGTGCAGCAATCTGGATGCCATCGGGGAATGGGAAGTAGGCGTCCGAGGCCATGACTGAGAGCGGCGCGCGCTCGCCGGCCTTGCGCAGCGCCACCTCGACTGACACGACGCGGGAGGGTTGACCCGCGCCCATGCCGACCATGGCGTGCTTCTTGGCCAGCACCACGGCGTTCGACTTCACGTGCCGCACGGCACGCCAGGCGAAGAGCAGGTCGGTGAGCTCCTCCAGGGTCGGACGGCGCTGGGTGACGGTCTGGAGCTTGTCGCGATCCTCTTCCAGGTTGTCGAAGGTCTGGACCAGCAAACCGCCGCCGATGCGCTTGAAGTCGAACTTGCCGATGCCGAGCTCGTCGCTGTCGTCATCGGCCGGGGGAATCTCGATGATCTCGAAGCCGCGCTTCGTTCGAAGAATCTCGAGCGCCTCAGCGGTGTAGCCCGGCGCCACCATGGCCTCGAAGAAGCCGGGACGGATGGCTCGCGCGGTGGCTTCGTCGATCATGCGATTCACGCCGATCACGCCGCCATAGGCCGATACGCTGTCGCCCTCGAGCGCCAGACGGAAGGCCTCGGCCAAATCGACCACGCTCGCCAGCCCGCACGGGTTTCCGTGCTTGACGATGCAGACCGCCGGCGTGCCGAAGTCGCTCGCGATGGTCCATGCCGCATCGAGGTCGAGCAGGTTGTTGAAGCTCAGGTCCTTACCGGCGATCTGGTGGGCGGCGCTGATGCTGCCACCGGCATGTGCCGGATCGGTATAAAAGGCGCCGAGCTGGTGCGGGTTTTCGCCGTAGCGCAGGTCGGCCTTCTTCTCGACCACCATGGTCAGGCGGCTCGGAAACACGGTGCCGGTGCTGACGTTGAGGTAGCTCGCGATCTGCGCGTCATACGTTGCCGTCAGCGCGAATGCCTCGGCCGCGAGCTTCTGTCGGGTCTCCGGGCTGACGCTGCCCTGCGTCTTGATATCGCGCAGGACCGATGCGTACTGGGTCGGACTGCTGACCGCGGCCACGCCCGGGAAGTTCTTGGCCGCCGCTCTGAGGAGGGCGACTCCGCCGATATCAATCTGCTCGAGCGCCTGGTCGAGGCTCGTGTTCGGCTGGCGCACCTTCTGTGCGAACGGGTAGAGGTTGACGACGACGATATCGATCTGCTCGATGCCTGCTTCCGCAAGCTGGGCGAGGTGGTCCGGCTGGTCTCTTCGGGCGAGGAGGCCCGCGAAGATCGCCGGGTGCAGCGTCTTCACGCGTCCGCCCAGGATCTCGTTTGTCTCGGTCAGCTCGGATACGGGGCGGATACCGGTGATGCCGGCATTGGCCAGGTGGGCTCGCGTGCCATCGGTGGCGAAACACTCGATGCCGGCGTCGGTCAGGCCGCGGGCGAGCTCCACGATGCCTTCGCGGTCACTGACGGAGAGCAGGGCGCGCAATCGACGTCCTCGTGGTGCGGGGTCGGGGTTTGGGCCTCGGGGGACGCTGAGTATAGGGGGTTGCCAAGCTCCTTCATCGGTCAAGGCAGCGCGTCAAGAGCGTGCTAGACTCGGCCGCCCATGAACGTCCTCACCGATCCCTTCAACCCGGCGACCTTTCCGGACCTGTTCACCTTGATGTGGGTGGCGGGGCTCCTGATCAGTATCGGCGCGATTGTCGTGTACAACGTCGCGCAGCGCCGATACCGCCGCTATCCGGAGATCCTCGCCCTGCATGAGTGGATCTTCTGGCCGATCATCGTGACCTGGGGCGTCATCCCGTTGCTCGTCGTGATCGGCGTTCCGCTGATCCTCCAGCTGGCTATCGTGCTGACCGGGATGGGGATGGCGGCCCACGCCACGTTCGTCCGATTCCCCGAGCGGATTGCCTCTGCCAACGCCGAGATTCGCCGCCGCCGATTCGTTCCTCCGCCGCGCCGCGAGGACAAGGGACGTCCCAAGCCGACCCCTGCCGGCCGCCGCCGCAAGCACCGCGAGTAGCTCGCTGGACACGGTGTCCGGGTTTGGCGCACACCGCGCGTTCGGCCATGTGCCGTCCATGTGGGCAATAGGCGAACCGATTGGGAGATTCGGCGCCTGCGTGTGCGAGGGAGCGCCGTGATCGAGCACGTTCTGCCGCCTATTGCCCGAATTGGCGTCAACCGTCCCAACGAAGGTGACGCTGGTGACTACTGCCGCGAGGAGAGTCCATCAAGAGCCCGATCGGCCCGCGGTTTGGCGCCGGGCAGCAAATTCACGGCCGTTCGGGGCGAAACGCGCTGGAAATCGGGTCCAACTTGCCAGTTGTTTGCGCCCCGGTGCAAACGCCGTACACGGGCCCTCAGTGCACGGTCGAAGAGGAGCCTCCCGGAACCCGAGAGGGCCGGAGCGCGGCCGGCGGCTCGGCCGAGCCGTTGAAGGTGAGTGAGCCGTCCGGCCCGGTGTCCACCCGGATGGTGCTGCCGGCAACGAACTCGCCGGCGAGGATGCGGCGCGCCAGGGGATTCTCGAGCCGGCGCTGAATGGCGCGACGCAGCGGGCGGGCGCCGTAGACCGGGTCGTAACCTTCGCGCGCGAGCAGGGTGAGCGCGGCATCGGTCACTTCGAGGGTAAGGTTGGTCTCGGCCAGGCGACGAGCAACGCCATCAGCCAGGAGCCCGACGATCTCGCGAAGCTGTGTCTCGTCCAGAGGCCGGAAGACGATGATCTCGTCCACGCGGTTCAGGAACTCGGGCCGGAAATGGTCGCGCAGCGCCAGACGGACCTTGTCGGCGGCGCCCTCGAACGCATCGGGCCCGGCGTCGGCAGCCTCGATCAGGGCGGCAGACCCGAGGTTCGAGGTCATGATGATCACGGCGTTCTTGAAGTCGACAGTCCGGCCCTGTGCATCGGTCAGGCGTCCGTCATCCAGGAGCTGAAGCAGGACGTTGAAGACGTCCGGATGGGCCTTTTCGATCTCGTCGAACAGCACGACCTGGTAGGGCCGCCGCCGAACCGCCTCGGTCAGCTGGCCGCCCTCCTCGTAGCCGACGTAGCCCGGCGGGGCACCCATCAAGCGCGACACCGCGAACTTCTCCATGTACTCGCTCATGTCGATCCGGACCATTGCCTGCTCGTCGTCGAACAGGAACTCGGCGAGCGCGCGGGCCAGCTCCGTCTTCCCGCCCCCGGTCGGGCCCAGGAAGATGAATGAGCCGATTGGCCGCTTCGGATCCTTGAGCCCGGCGCGAGCACGACGGATGGCGTCGGAAACCGCGGTGACCGCCTCTTCCTGGCCGATGAGCCGCGCGTGCAGCCGCTCCTCCATGTGAATGAGCTTCTCCGTCTCTGTCTCCAGCAGGCGCGAGGCGGGAATGCCGGTCCAGCGAGCGACGACCTCGCCGATGTCATCAGCATCGACCTCTTCGGACAACAGGACCGGTCCGGAGGCCCTGAACTCGCGCAGCTGCTCTTCCAGCTCGGCGAGACGCTTCCCAAGGTCAGTGGCGGTGCCGTACTTCAGCTCGGCGGCGCGGGCATCGTCGGCCGCGCGCTCCGCGGCTTCGATCTCCGGTTGCAGGCGCTCCTGCTCCTCGCGCGTGGCGCGGATGCCCGCCACGAGCTCTTTCTCGCGGTCCCACTGTGCCTTCATCGAGTCGCCCCGCTCGCGGAGGTCGGCAAGCTCGCGCTCCAGGGCATCGAGCCGCGACCGGGAGGCCTCGTCGCGTTCTTTGCGCAGGGCCTCGCGTTCGATCTCGAGCTGCATCCGGCGCCGCTCGATCTCGTCCAGCTCGGCCGGCATTGAGTCCATCTCCATCCGCAGGCGGCTGGCCGCCTCATCCACCAGGTCGATGGCCTTGTCCGGCAGGAAGCGTTCGGTGATGTAGCGGTTGGAGAGCACCGCTGCCGCGACCAGTGCGCCGTCGGTGATGCGCACCCCGTGGTGGACCTCGTAGCGCTCGCGCAGGCCGCGCAGGATGCTGATCGTGTCCTCCACGCTCGGCTGGTCGACGATGATCGGCTGGAATCGGCGCTCGAGCGCCGCGTCCTTCTCGATGTGCTTGCGGTATTCGTCCAGCGTCGTTGCGCCGATGCAGTGCAGCTCGCCTCGCGCCAGCATCGGCTTCAGGAGGTTGGAGGCATCCATGGCGCCTTCGCTGGCGCCGGCGCCGACGACGGTGTGCAGCTCGTCGATGAACAGGATGATGGTGCCGTCCGAATCGGTCACCTCTTTGAGCACCGCCTTGAGGCGTTCCTCGAACTCCCCGCGGTACTTGGCGCCGGCGATCAGCGCGCCAAGGTCCAGGGAGATGACCCGGCGATCGCGCAGGCCCTCGGGGACGTCGCCGCGCACGATCCTCTGAGCCAACCCCTCGGCAATGGCGGTTTTCCCCACTCCGGGCTCGCCGATGAGCACCGGGTTGTTCTTCGTCCGCCGGCTCAGCACCTGGATGACGCGCCGGATCTCCTCATCGCGGCCGACGACGGGGTCAAGTGCACCCTTGCGTGCGGCATCGGTCAGATCGCGGCCGTACTTGTCGAGTGCCTCATAGGTCGCCTCGGGGTTCTCGCTCGTCACGCGCTGGTTCCCTCTGATCTGCTTGAGCGCGTCGGTGACCGATGCGGCTCCCACGCCCGCCTCGCGCATGATGTGTGCCGCGCTGGAATCGCCAGCCTCGAGGGCGGCGAGCAGCAGGTGCTCGGTCGAGACGTACTCGTCGCGCATGCGCTCGGCCACGGCGTGTGCATCGGTCAGAACGCGCCGTGCCTCATTCGAGAGCTGGAGCTGTTGCGCCACGCCCGACACCTTCGGAAGCTTCGCCAGGTCATCGCGAAGCGCCCGCGCGACCGACGCGGGTTGGACGCCGATGCGGTTGAGAACCGCTGGCACCACGCCGTCCGGCTGCTCGGTCAGAATCAGGAGAAGGTGCGCGACCTCGAGCTGCGGATGGCCCTCGGCCTCCGCGAGCTGCTGCGCGCTGACGATCGCCTCGGACGCGCGCTGGGTGAATCGGTCAGTGCGCATCGGTC
>JBBSLF010000042.1:0-13203 GCA_038255505.1 Candidatus Limnocylindria bacterium | reverse complement strand
TCGGCGCCGATCTTGGGTGCGATGCGTCGCTTGATGTCGAGCCGGCCTAGCAGATCCTGGGCATCATCCAGCCGCGACTTGATCTCGATCACCAGAAGAATCCGCTCTTGGACCGATTCACCCAGCCAACTGGGCCGATCCTATCCGCCGGCTGCATATCTGGCCGATTCGGCACCCCCGACCCTGCCACCCACCCGCCGGCTGCATATCTGGCCGATTCGGCCGCGGCCGCTACTCCGACCAGGGGTCGTAGTCGGGGTCGGGCGGCTCGGCTGAGGGGCGCAGGGGCTCGGGCACGTTTCGCAGGTTGACGCGGACGCGCCACCACACCTTGTAGCGGCCGCGCATGGCGTCGACCAGCACGTCCTCCGGGTCGCGCACGGACGCGGCGGCTTCCGGATGGCGAGCGCGCCAGCGGTCGAGGCCGGCGAGCGCATCGGCCTTGTCAGCGGCTTGCGAGATCACGAGCAGTGGCTGGGAGGACCGGCGGCGTCCGGTGGGCGGAACCGTCCCGTCGGCGTTGCGGGCCGGTGCCGATGGCATGGCCGGCGCGACCGAGCCCGCTCGCCCGCGTGGCGCGGAGGGGTCCGAAGGAGGAGGCAAGCGCCGCTTCGACGGTTGGACACGCGCAGGCTCGCCGATGGCCTTCGCGTAGTGCGGCGGCCAGGGCGCATCCCCGAGACCCTCGGTCTCATGGCGCGCAACGAGCTCAAGCAAAGGCTCCAAGGAGAAGGTGCGGTCGTCAAGACCGGCGCCGACATCCCCAAGGCGGGCGTACCGCGCCGGTACCGTGCGCAGGGTGAAGTCCTCCAACGAGGCATCCGGCACTTCCGACCACAGCAGCGGTGCGCTCACCGTGGCCGAGGGCCGAGGACGGACGGAGTACACGGAAGCAACAGTCCGGTCCTTGGCGTTCTGGTTGTAATCGAGGAACACGCCGTGGCGCTCCTCCTTCCACCACTTGCTGGTGGCGAGCGACGGGGCGCGACACTCCACCTCGCGCGCCAGGGCCAATGCGGCGCGGCGGACGTCGGAAAAGCCCCATTCCGGCGACAGCCGCACGTAGACATGGATCCCCCGCGAACCCGATGTCTTCGGCCACGCTGCATAGCCAAGCTCCGACAAAACTTCGTTGACCACGAGCGCCACCGAGCGGACGTCGGCCCACGACACTCCCGGGCCGGGATCGAGGTCGACGCGCAGCTCATCGGGGTGCTCGAGGTCACCGGAGCGCACGGGATGAGGATTGAGGTCGATACAGCCCAGGTTCACCACCCAGGCGAGCGTCGCGACGTTGTCGACCACGACCTCATCGGCGGTACGCCCGGAAGGGAACGAAAGCTCCACCGTTCGGACAAACGGCGGGACCGATTTCGGCGCTCGCTTCTGGAAGAAGGCCTCGCCGTCAGCGCCGTCGACGAAGCGCTTCAGCGCCATGGGGCGGTCGCGGACGCCCAGCAGGGCGCCATCGGCCACCGATAGGTAGTACTGGACCAGGTCGAGCTTCGTGATGCCCGCATCGGCGAAGAAGATCTTGCCGGGATTGCTGATCGTGACCTCGTGCCCGTCGAGGGTAAGAGTCTCGGATTCACCGCGTGCCATGTACGGACAGCCTACCGGACGGCACGGGCCTTGCGAGAGGAGTGAGACCGATGATTGACCGAGCCAAGCGCCTCCTCGCCGATCTCGACGAGTGGAGCCAGCGTCACCGCATCCCGCGTATCTCGCGCCGCGCCATCGGCGGCTTCCTCGAGCATGGTGCCCTCCAGTTCGCCGGAAGCATGGCGTATTTCGGCGTGCTCTCCATCTTCCAGATCCTCGTGCTGGGCGTAGTGATCGGGTCCTACGTGCTCGGCGAGGGAGAGGCGCGCAATTTCGTGGTCGAGCAGGTGGAGGCCGGCACGCCGCTCGACGGCGAGACGATCGGCGGCATCCTCGATGCATTCATCGAGTCGCGCGGCAGCATGACGATCATCAGCTTCGCCTTCCTGACGTGGGGAGCGCTCGGCGTCTTCTCGGCGCTATCGACCGGCATCAGCCGCGTGTTCGAGAACGCCCCGCCGCGACCGTTTCTGAAGGACAAGCTCGTCGGCCTGCTGCTCATGGTCCTCACCGGCGTTCTTGCGGTCAGCTCGCTGATCATCGGAATCGTGACCGGGATCCTTCAGCAGGTCGCCGCCGACCTCGTCTCTGGCCTCCCGGGAGGCGGCACGGCGATCTGGCTCATCGGCTTCCTGGTGCCCATTGTCCTGATATTGGTGGCCTTCTGGGTCATCTACAAGGTCGTGCCGAACAGGCCCGTCACCTGGGGCGAGGTGCTGCCGGGGGCCGTGGTCGCCGCGCTGCTGTGGACGATCCTGCGTTTCGGGTTCACCTGGTATGCCACCGACGTGGCCAGCTATGACAGCGCCTTTGGACCGATATCGACCGCGATCACGTTGCTCGTGTTCCTGTACTTCGCCAGCGTCATCGTCCTGCTGGGTGCCGAGTTCGCTCGCTCCAGCGCGCTCGACGGGGAGCTGGCACCGATCACGGACGCCGATCCTCGTCTCCTGCCCGTCGTGGTCGAACCTGCGCCTCGACCGGCGCCAGCTCCGACGCGGGGGCTCCCAGGCTGGATCTTCGTGGGTGGCGCGGCCGCCATCGGCCTCGTGGTCGGACGCCTGAGCAAGCGATCCTCACACGACGATGAGGATCTGTAGTTGCACCCGGCGACACCAATTCCGAACGAGGCGAGGCTCACACGTCACTGGTTGCACCCGATGCGACAGGGGACGACCGAGCCCGGGTTCCTTCGCCGTTAGTCGCACCGGGTGCAACTCCGCGGGTGCAACTTCGCGGGTGCAACTCCGCTGGCGCTACTCGACGACACTGGCGGGTACTGGACCGATGTAGTACCTTTGCACCCGTTCCGGTGCCACCAGACGCCGGTCACCATTGCCCCGCATCTCTCGCTACGGGGCTCAAGGGCAAATTGCAGATTCGGATCACCGCTCGATGAGGCGGCGGTCACACCTCGCCGTCACATTCGTCGCCCTGTTGACGGTTGGGTGGAGCGTCGTCACAACTCAGCCCAGCGGCTCGGCCCTTGCCGCTGATCCCGAGGCCCAACTGGCCGAAACCCGCGCACAGCTCGCAGACGCACAGTCGGCGCAGCAGTCGCTGGCGGCCGTCCTCGACCAACAGCGCGTCGAGCTGTCGCAGCTGGAGCGTCGTTCTGCCGATCTCGATGTGCAACTTGACCTCGCGCGTGGCGAACTCGAATCGGCCACAGCCGAATATGACCGCGTCGTTGGCCTCCTCGAGCAGGTGAAGGTGCAGGTGGCCGATATCGAGGCCCGCATCGCCGAGCTCCACGCGCAGATCGTCGCGCTCGATGGGGAGCTTGGGAAGGTCGCCGATGACATCGAGCGCCGCACCGCTGACCTCCGGGAGCGCGAAAAGCTGCTCCAGGATCACCTCCGATCGGCCTACGAGAAGACGCAGACGTCATTGCTCGAGATCATGTTGTCCGCCAATTCGCTCGACGAGGCGACGACCCAGGTCGGCTACCTCATGACGGTGTCGGACCAGGACCAGCTACTGGCCGATGGCATCCGCTCCATTCGCGTCGAGCTTGAAACTCGCCGCGAGACCCTGAAAGACGGCCGGCGCGCCCTGGCCGAGGCCCGCGCCGTCGCCGGTGACGAGGAGGCATCGCTCAAGGCGCGTCGCGACGACCTCACCCTGCTCGAGGCGCGGACCGCCGAACTGCGCGCAGCCGCGGACCTCAAGCGCGCGGAACAGGAGGCGTCTCTCACTGCCTCATTGGAGGCGGAGGATGACGTTGAGGCCACCATCGCCGACAACGAGCGCGCCGCGGAGGCGGCCGAGCAGCTCGCTGCACAGCTCCTGCAACAGGCGTCGGCTCAGGAGGCGGCCATTGAAGAGGCCAAGCGTCGCGCGGCTGCCGAGGAGGAAGCACGCCGCCGGGCTGCCGAAGCTGCCGAAGCTGCCGCAGCCGCTGCAGCCGCCGAGGCAGCTGCCGCAGCCGAGGAGGCCGCTCGCCAAGCCGCAGATGCGGACGCCCGACGTGCCATTGAGGAAGAGGCCCGTCAGGCAGCCGAGGCCGACGCGCGCCGTGCCGCCGATGCGGCACGCCAGAATGCGACTTCGAACTACGGTTTCCGCTGGCCGGAGCGCTCGTACCGGGTCACCCAGGAGTGGGGACCGACCGGGTTCGCCCTCGAGCCGCCGTACACGTATCGCGGCACCTACTATCCGAATTTCCATGCCGGCATTGACTTCGCCAACGGCTGTGGCACGCCGATCTACGCGGCTGGGGCGGGCGTCGTTGTGGCCTCTGGGCAGCCGCTCCTACCGTGGGACACCGGGTACGGGGTGGTGGTCGATCACGGCAACGGCATGCAGACCTGGTATTGGCACATGCAGGCGCGGGTCATCGTGTCGCCGGGCACCATCGTGACCAGCGAGTCGGTGATCGGCTACGAGGGGACGACCGGCCTGTCGACCGGCTGTCACGTCCACTTTGCCGTGAACGACAATGGCGTCTGGGAAAACCCGCGCAATTACCTGCCGTAGGATCCGGTCCGCGCTCGCGCGTCCCGCCACGCCGCCGGTGTATCGGCGATCCGCGGCGCCGGACCGCGCGCCACGTCACGATTCAGGGACGTATCGGCAGGTGCCGCGCCGGGGCGGCGCGCGAGAGGCGTGAGCTTGTCATCCACAGACCGATGTGTCGGCGATCCGCGGCGCGGACCGGGCGCCATGACACGAATCCACGATCTGTCGGCTCGTGGGTGACACCGGATCCGCATCCATGCGCCAGTCACGCTCAGAGCCCGCCGACCTACCGGCGATCCGTGACCTGAACCGCGCGCCACGTCACGTAACGCCGACGTCTCGGCGGCCTGACCGGGCCTGGCCTGACTGCCCTGATCACGTGCCTCCGTTTCACGGGATCGAGGTATCGACCAAAGAGGCCGGCCTCAGATTGGCCGCCTGTTTCGCCGTACGACGTGAATGACCATTGAGGGGCTCGAACCTCGTCGTTACCTCCACGGGGTGAAACGGTGCGCCGCACATCGGCGCGCCGGGCTACGTCTGGACTGGCTCCCGGAGGGCCGGCAGGTATAGGCGGTCGACGTACTCGGAGAGCATCCGCGACGTGCTGAACTGCCACAGCGCCGAGCTGATGGACGCGCGCATCGTCTCGAGCCAGGCGAGCGGGCATCCGCGCTCGTCGCGGTCGAAGAAGCGCGGAACGATCTCCTCCTCCAGCAGCCGATACAGTTCGGCCGCATCGGCGGCGTCCTGCGCGCCCTCGTCGCCGTCGGAGGATCGGTCGCCGATGGCCCAGCCGTTGGAGCCGTTGAAGCCCTCGTCCCACCAACCGTCGAGGATGGAGACCGATGGGATGCCGTTGATCGCGGCCTTCATGCCAGAGGTGCCAGAGGCTTCCATCGGCCGCCGCGGGTTGTTGAGCCAGATGTCCACGCCGCCGACCAGGAAGCGCGCGATGCGCATGTCGTAGTCCTCGACGATGAACATGCGCCCTCGGAGGCGATCCGAGCGCGAGAGCGAGAAGATGTGTTGGATCACCTGCTGGCCCGGTCGGTCGGCAGGATGCGCCTTGCCGGCGATGATGATCTGCATCGGCTTGTCGGTCGCGTCGAGCAGGCGAGACAGGCGCTCCTCGTCGCTGAACAGCAGCGTCGCGCGCTTGTAGGTCGCGAAGCGGCGCGCGAATCCAATCGTCAGCGCGTCGGGATCCAGGACGCCGCGGACGTCCCGCAGGGCCTCGGGCGACTCGCCGTGGCGCGCGAACTGGCGAGCCAGGCGGCCCTCCAGGAAGCCGACCATCTCGCGCTTCTGCTGTTGGTGGGCGCTCCACAGCTCTTCGTCGTCGAGCTCCGCCAGGCCGGCCAGCGCGCCGGGTCCGTTCATGTCGATGCCCAACGGCACACCAGTGGCGCGCTGCACAAGCCGTCGCACCGGACGCCCCAACCAGGTGGGCACGTGCACCCCGTTGGTGATGGCCTGCACCGGATGCCCCGCCAGCGACTGCCACGTCTCGGTGGCGGTGGCGCCGTGAAGCTGGGAGACGGCATTCGCGTCGGTCGCATGACGAAGCACGAATGCGGTCATGTCGAACGGGGCGTTCGGATCGTCGGTGTGGCCGCGGCCGAGCTCGAGCAGCTCGCCAGGCTCCGTCCGGGTGGTCTCGAACCAGGTTCGCAGGTCTCGGGCGACGAGGTCGCGCCCGAAGACCTCGTTGCCGGCGGGAACTGGGGTGTGAATGGTGAAGACCGAGTTGCGGCCGACGCGGCGCAGGGCCTCCGCCGACGAAAGGCTCGGCTCGGCCACCACCAGTTCGCGCGCGCGTTCCACCAGCAGGAAGGCAGAATGCCCCTCGTTGAGATGCCAGACCGCCGGCTCGATGCCCAACGCCCGCAATGCCCGCACGCCACCGACGCCCAGGACGAGCTCCTGGCACAGGCGCATCTCGCGGCCGCGGACGTACAGGATGTGGGTGATCGGCCGGTCTGACGGGTCGTTGCGCGGTATGTCCGTATCGAGCAGCAGGATCGGCACGCGGCCGACCTGTGCGACCCACACCGCGGCGTGCACCTGGCGGTCGGCGACCTCGACGCTGACCTCGAGTGGCTGCCCGTTCTGGGCACGGGCGCGCCGCAACGGAAGCAGCGCCGGGTCGAGGTCCGGTTGCGCGTGCTCCTGGTGTCCATCGGCGTCGATCTGCTGGCGGAAGTAGCCACGGCGGTACAGGAGGCCAACGCCGATGAATGGCAGCGCGGCATCCGACGCGGACTTGCAGTGGTCACCGGCCAGAATGCCGAGGCCGCCGGAGTAGATCTGCATGGATTCGTGGATGCCGTACTCGGCGCAGAAGTAGCCGATCGGCCCGGGCAGCGCGCGCTGGGGCGAGGCGCCGTACCAGGAGTCCGCGCCGTTTGCCAGGTAGCGGGTGAACTCGTCCAGGACCCGGCTGGCATCGACCATGAAATCCTCGTCGGCGGTCAGTTCGGCCCAGCGTCCGGGGTCCGTGTAGCGCAGGACGGTGATCGGGTTGCGGTGGCGGGTCCAGGCACTCGAGTGGATCCGGCTGAAGAGAGCTTGGGCACGCGGGGTCCAGCTCCACCACAGGTTGTAGGCGAGCTCGCCGAGCCCTTCGAGGGTGGCAGGGAGGTTGAAGTCATGGCCGGGGAGGTTCGGCACGCGAGGGGAGGTGATCACGATTGCGGATGATAGCGGCGTCAACGCGTACGATGGCGGTCATGACGTCCATTCGCGAATCCACCTCTCTCGACGTTTCCGCGCTGCGCGACCATTTCCCGTCGCTTTCGCGTACGCTCGACGGGCGGCCGGTCGCCTACCTCGATGGCCCGGGCGGCACGCAGGTCCCGCGCGAGTGCATCGCCGCCATGACGGCCTACCTCGAGCGCAGCAACGCCAACCATGGCGGGGCCTTCACTGCCTCGGTCGAGACCGATGCGCTCCTCGCCGAAGTCCACGCGGCCGGCGCCGACTTCCTGGGAGCCCATGAGCCCGATGAGATCGTCTTCGGGCCGAACATGACGACCCTCACCTTCGCGATCAGTCGAGCGATCGGCCGCGATCTGGGGATGGGCGACGAGATCGTCGTGACCCGTCTTGACCACGATGCGAACGTCGCGCCATGGCTTGCCGTCGCGGAGGATCGCGGCGCGACCGTGCGCTGGTTGGAGCTCGCACCGGACCGCGCGTCCCTGGATCTCGATTTGCTCGACACGGTGCTGTCACCGCGCACGAAGGTGGTGGCGGTCGGACTCGCCTCGAACGCGCTCGGTACCGTGACGGATGTTGGTCGCGTCATCGAGGCGGCTCACGCAGCTGGGGCCATCGCCTACGTGGACGCCGTGCATGCCGCTCCGCACGTGCCGATCGACGTATCGCTGCTGCGGGCCGATCTGCTGGTGTGCAGCCCGTACAAGTTCTTCGCGCCGCACCTCGGCATGCTCTACGGCCGCCGCGATCTGCTCGAGCGGCTCAGTGCCTATCGGGTGCGGCCCGCCGGCGCGGCGCTACCGGGCACGTGGGAGGTCGGGACGGCGAGCTTCGAATCGCTGGCCGGCCTGCTCGGTACGTTCTCGTACCTCGAGCGTCTCGGTGCGGCGTACGGTGGTGCCGCCGATCGATCCGACCGGCGCGGTCGCCTGCGCGCCGCCATGTCGGCCATCCACGCGCACGAGCGCGGTCTTTCGCTGGGCGCGCTGGAGCGGCTGGCGAAGGTGCCGGGTTTGCGCCTGTACGGTCTCGACGATCCGGCGCGGGTCGCGGAGCGTGTGCCGACGTTCTCCTTCACGCTCGCTGGCCATCATCCGCGTGCGATCGCAGAATTTCTTGCTCGACGTGCCATCAGCACCTGGGACGGCGATTTCTACGCGTGGGAGCTCGTCCGGGCGCTGGGTCTGGACGACGGCGGCGGGCTGCTCCGGATCGGCATGGTGCACTACAACACCCTCGAGGAGGTCGACCGCTTGGTGGATGGGCTCATGGACCTGATCTCGGGGACCTAGGAGCTCGATTCACCGGGTGGAGGTATCGGCGAAGAAGCGGCCGATATCGGCCTCTGGGTGGTCGTGCGTTGCACTCGATGACCAGATTCGCGTCGGATCGGCCCAAACTTCGTCGTTACCTCCGTGAGGTGAAACGCCGTGAGCGCCCCCCGCGGCGGTCTGCGCGTGATTGCTTGAGGTAAGGCGCTACCCTTAGCGGCCGATGGAGGGTTATTCGGTCACAGAGGCGGCCTCGGTTCTCGGCGTGCCAACGGAGCGCGTCTGGGAGCTGCTGGCACGTGGCGTCCTGTCGGGCACACCCGACGGCGATACCGGCATGCGCGTCTATCTCCAGCCGCGACCCGCGCCTGCGCCCGTCGAGCCGCGACCGAACGGGAGTGGAACACCCACCGAGCCGGAACGCGAGCTTTCGCCATTCCGCGAGCTGCTGACCGAGTTCCGCAATCTGACCGAGCGCTACGGCCAGGCTCTGTTGGCGCTGGGCGAGGCTCGCGGCGAAGTCGCATCGCTGCGGTCTCGCGTGGATCTCCTCGAGGCCCGCATGGATCTCCGCCTGCCCGCTCCGCCGCCCATGGCTCCCGCAACGTGGTCGACCACGCCGCTGGATGCGCCGATGGATCGGACACCCATGCCGACCGCCCCATCGATCTCCGAAGAGACCCATGCCGACGCCGCCCCAGTGCCGGCTGCTGATGAACCGGCCGAGCGCCCTGTCCGGCGACGCTCGACGCACGGGACCGATGCGTTCGCGGAGGCGCTGGCTCGTGCCCAAGATCCAACCGCGCCCGAGCTGCCCGATGGCGCCACGGTGGCCGCAGCCCTGGCTGTCATGCGCGAGGACGCCGCCGAGGAGGCAGGCGAAGCCGAAGCGGCCATGCCGCGTGAGCTTCCGGCCGCCGAGTCGATGATCGACGCAGCGGAAGCCGATCCCGAGCCTGAGACGGAACCGGCTCCTCAACCGGAGCCCCTGCCTGAACCCGAGCCTGAGCCCGAACCTCTGCCTGAACCCGAACCGGAACCGCAAGTCGAACCCGAACCGGAACCGCAAGTCGAACCCGAACCGGAACCGCAAGTCGAACCCGAACCGGAACCGCAAGTCGAACCCGAACCGGAGCCTGTGCCTGCTCCGACGTGGGATACCGGTCGCTATACCGCCGAAATCGAGGAGCCCGACTGGCTCACGGACGATGATTCGGTCGAGGAGCAACCGGAACAACCGGAGCCTGAGCCTCTGCCTGAACCCGAACCCGAACCCATGGCGGCGGCCCCTGCAGCGCCCCGCGACGAAGAGACCATGCTCTGGTTCGGCCGGGCTACGGACGACGACATGCTCGTTGCAGACTCGGGCGCCGATGAGATGGAAGTCGCTCCGACCGGTCGCTCCGAGGCGCCGCGCGAGATGCCGGGAGCGAGCGAACTCGACAAAGCCCTCGCGGAGCTCGACGCACTTGCCAGGTCGGCGCCGCGCGAGGCAGCGGCGGGGGAGGCAACTCCGCGGGAGGCAGCGTCGTCGCCAGCACCGCCGCGTCCGATGCCCGTCGCGCCAGTCCGGACACCGTCAACCTCGACCACGCCGGCTTCGCGGGCCTATCGCCGGCTGCGGCGGATCTTCCCCGGCTGAGGCGTCAGCTTCCCGGTCCCAGGTGGTATCCGAGCCGGCGCGGGAGGCGGCTCAGCTGACGCAGGAGCCGATGCGGCTGTCGACCCGCCTCTTCGGCATCCTCCCGCCGAATCATCGCCGCGCGCATGACCCGCGCTCCGACGTATCGGAACGGCTCGGGCGGGAAGGCAAGGCGGCTGCGTCCGACGATCGGCAGACGCGTCAGCGGCTCGTTTGACCCGAGAGTCAGGGCCGCGAGGATGCGCCCGGCGAGGTGCGATGGCGCCACGCCATTGCCGGAGTACCCAGTCGCCACGTGCAATCGGCCGCCGCGCGATGACCACACGTGCGGCAGGTGATCCGGGCTGACGTCGATTGGGCCACCCCAGGCATCGGTCAGTCGAACGTCGCTCAATTGCGGGAACAGCCAGCGGAAGGCGAAGGCGGCGCGGTGTGCAGCGTTCACGTCATCGGTGAAGGTGGCGCCGATCCGACCACCGTAGCCCGGGCGCCCACCGCCGGCGCCGATCGCAATTCGCCCGTCAGGCGTCACGTGGAGGTAGTGCACGCTGAAGCGGGCATCGACGATCGACTCGCCGCCGGTCCAGCCCAGCTCGGAGGCGATGAGGTCGGGCGCGGGCTCGGAGCGGACCATGTAGCTGCCCCAGGCCAACACGCGGTTGCGCGCCTCCCGCCAGCCAGCCGCCCAGGCGTTCACGGCCAGCACGACCTGCCGCGCGCGCACCTCGCCATCGGCGGTGACCACGCGCAGCCGGCCATCCGGTCCCTCGCAGACGGCATTGACACGCGTTCCCTCGTGAATCTCCACGCCCAGCGAGATGACCACGCGTCGGAGGCCGCGGGCAAGCAGCGCGGGCTGGATCGTTGCGCCATCACGCATCAGGGCACCGCCGCGGAAGCGGGGAGAGCGGCAACGTTCTGCGACCTCGCCGGCAGTGAGCTCGCGCAGCGCATCGGGCTCGCCAAGGTGGGTGGCCGTGTGGACGTCAGCGTCCCAGCGACCGTCATGCAGCGGCGTCGTTGACACGACGAGCATGCCCGCACCCCGGTAGTGCGCATCGATGCCGTGTGTTTCGCACCATGCGCCGATGCCGCCGACGGACGCGGCGACCTCGTCCAGGCACGCCCGCGCGCCATTGGTGCCGAACTGCTCGACCAGGCCGGACGCCTCGTCCCACCAGCTGTTGACGAATCCGCCGTTCCGGCCGGATGGCCCGCCGCCACAGATATCGGCCTCGAGCAGCACGACGCGCAACGATGGCTCGCGTGTGAGCACTTGGTAGGCGGTCCACAAGCCGGTATATCCGCCTCCGATGATGGCCACGTCGGCGTCGGTGATGCCGGACAGCGGCGGAGCCGGGGAGGGGTCGTGTTCTGCCGCCAGCGCTTCGCGCAGCCAGGGAGAGCGCTGACCGCGACCAGGGCGGAGTCGGCGGTCGTCATCGGTCAGGAGGCGGTCATCCACGCGCAGACAATACGCGCAGGGGAGCGCCGCGTTTCACTCGGCGGAGATAACGGCGAGGGTTGGCGCCGCTCCACGGCGATCCTGGTCACCCGATGGCACAGGCGACCAACGAGGCGTCAGAAACGGGCAACTTCTTCGTCGATACCTCCACCCCGTGAAACGGCGACGGCGAAGCGCCTACCATCATTGCCATGAGCCGATACGACGAGCACACCGCCCTGGTGATCGTCGACCTTCAGAACGACTTCGCCGATGCGGGCGGTGGACTGTCGGTGGCCGGCGGCGAGGCAATCGTTCCGGTCGTGAACGACCGGCTGCGAGCTGCGGCCGAGGCCGGAGCGCTGGTGGTCGCGACGCAGGATTGGCATCCGGAATCGACGCCGCACTTCGCGAAGGACGGCGGCATCTGGCCGGTGCACTGCGTCGGCGGTACGTGGGGGGCGGAGCTGCATCCCGCCTTCGCGCTGCCGGATCAGGCGCCACGGGTACGCAAGGGCACGAACGGCGAGGACGGCTATTCCGGCTTCACCATGCGCGACCCACTGACCGATGACGAGATGCCGACCGAGCTCGAAGGACTGCTCCGACAGCGCGACATCACGCGCGTCGTGGTCTGTGGCCTGGCGACCGATTACTGCGTCAAGGCCACCGCGCTCGACGCCGTGCGCCTCGGATTCGAGGTGACACTGCTCACGACGGCGATCGCCGCCGTGGACCTCACCGCTGGCGATGGGGATCGCGCCATGGCCGAAATGACCGATGCCGGGGTGCAGCTCATTTGACGGCGGAGGGGCGCGGCCCTAGCGTGCGCCGTACAGACCAATAGACGTGGATGGCCGCTCATCCGCCGGGAACTGTGCCCTTCCCTGACCCGGGCACATAGGAGGAGACTGCTGGCACCAAGCCGGTGGTCTTTTTTTCTTCACTGGAGGACCGATGCCGTCCATGACCCGACCCATCCTGCGCTGGCTCGCCGCGCTGTGCGTGGTCGCGGGTTCCGCGGGGCTGCTCGGCGCCGGGCCGGTCCGAGCCGGGGCGGGGGATGTCCACCTGCTCACCCTCGACGACATCATCAACCCGATCAGCGTCCGCTACCTGGAGCGTGGCATCGCGGATGCTGCGGACGAGGGTGCGGCGGCCGTGCTCATCGAGCTCAGCACGCCCGGCGGCCTGCTGGAGGCCACGCAGGATCTGACCGGCGCCATGCTCAACGCCGATGTCCCGGTCATCGTGTACGTCACGCCGCCCGGAACCCACGCTGCCTCGGCCGGGGTCTTCATCACCATGGCCGGGCATGTCGCTGCCATGGCGCCCAGCACGCGGATCGGTGCGGCCACGCCGGTGAGCGGCGACGGCACCGAAATCCCCGAGGACCTGGCGCGCAAGATCATCAACGACACTGCGGAGTACGCGCGCAGCATCGCCGAGGCGCGCGACCGCAACGCCGATTGGGCTGAGGACGCGGTCCGTGATGCTGACGTGGTCGGCGCCAACGAGGCGGTCGAAATCGAGGCGGTCGACCTGGTCGCCGCGGATCGCGA
>JBBSLF010000041.1:0-13237 GCA_038255505.1 Candidatus Limnocylindria bacterium | reverse complement strand
GCGCTTCACGCCGAGTCGCTGGCCAACGCTGTCGCGGCCGTTCCGGCTGGATGAGCCGGCCTTCTTATGTGCCATCGATTACTCCTTGGCCTTCGCGGCCTTCGCCGGGGTGGCGCGCTTTCGAGGCGCAGCCTTCGGCTTAGCCTCATCGGTCGAATCGGTCGTTGCGGCCTTCGCCGTGCTTGCCTTGGCCGCGGGCTTGCGGGCCGGCTTCTTGGTTGCCGTCTCGGTCTTCGCCTCGGGGGCGGTATCGGCCTTCGCGGGCTTTTCCGCCTTTTCGGGCTTGTCGGCCCTGGTCGACTTGCCGTCCGCGGTGATCTCGTCGATTCGAACGCGGGTCAGGTGCTGGCGATGCCCGTTCTTGCGACGGTACGTGGCTTTCTGCTTGAACTTGAAGATGATGAGCTTCGGGCCCAGCGCCTCGCCGAGGACCGTGCCGCTCACTGTGGCACCGGCGACCGTGGGCGTGCCGACCGTCACCGCCTCGCCGTCACCGACGAGCAGGACGCGATCAAAGGTGATGGTGGCGCCGTCATCGACCCCGGGGCGCTCGATGATGAGCTCGCTGCCGGCCTCGACGCGGTACTGCTTCCCACCGCTGCTGACGACGGCGTACATGCTGCTCTCCTGGATCTGGCAAAGGCGTGTCTGACGCACACGAAAACGGGCCGAGTACTCAGCCCGCGGAACTTCCGAGTCTACCGAGCGATCGGAGGAGTGTCAACGAACACGAGCCGCGTGCGAACCGCGCGCCTGGTCTTCAGCGGCAGGTCGAGCGCATGAATGACGTCCTCGGGCCGACCCGCACCGCTGGGATCCAGGCGCAGGACGGTGCGCAGGCGGGCCGTATGCGACTTCTCGTCAACCTCGAGCACCTCCACGTCCTCGATCAGCGGGCGCAGGTCTCGCTCGCCCGCATCACTCCGTCGCTCGCTCTCCCCGCGACGTCGCTTGCCCTGCAACTCGCCGGCGGACAGGAGACGGACGACGGCACCACGCAGCGCGTCCGAGGTGAGGGCGTCATCGCCGGCCACGTCGATCTCGTACTCCGCGCCGCGCAGCTGAGAAGCGGCCGACGGGAAGCCGTGCCACACCTCCTTGGCGTCGCGCAGCTCGATGCCGTCGGGAAACAGCTCGCCGGCTGCAGTGATCCGCTCGTGGGGCACGAGGTCATCGAAGTAGGCCTCGACGACCTCGCCGCGCAGCTCAAGGCCGATCGGCAGGTTGGCGGCGAGCTTGATCCGCGGCCGTGGCTTCAGCGCGCGGGTGTATGCGAGAGGGAGGCTTGCCTCACGGAACGAGCGCTCGAGCTCATCGACCAGCTCGGCCTGGCGCATGCGCAGGGCCGGCGCGGCGCGGCTGAACAAGAGCTGCCAGCGCTGTCGTGGTGGGGCGTCATCGGATCGTGTTTTCATCGGTCCCTTGATCCTAGCGTCGAAACCGATCCGCGGCCAGTCTCCGCGTGAGCGCCCCCTCGCGCGTTCACACAGGTGGTCGGTGCGCTGAGCCGCATGTACCGTGTCGGCCAGCTGTCAACGAATATATCATTAGTGATATAACGTCTGACACTACGCCGACGCCTCCCCTGACCCCGCGGCGCACGCCAAGAGCGAGCTCAGAGCGTGGGTTTGTGGCTGCGCATTCGGATCGACTGGAGGATGCCCATCCCGAACATCAGACTGATGAGGCTGGAGCCGCCGTACGTGACGAACGGCAGCGGAATGCCGGTCACCGGCATGACCCCGATCACCATCCCGACGTTCACCATGAGCTGGAACAGGATCATGCTGGCCAGCCCGACCGAGATCATCATGCCGAACGAGTCGCGCGCCTGCCAACCGATCAGCAGCACCCTCCACAGCAAAAGTCCGAAGATGGAGAGCACCACGATCCCGCCGACGAAACCGAGATCCTCCGCGACGACGGTGAAGATGAAGTCGGTCGACTGCACCGGAATGTATCCGCGCTGGTCTTCGCCGCCGACGGTCAGGCCGCGTCCCAGCCAGCCGCCCGAGCCGACCGCGTTAAGGGCCTGGACGAGCTGGAAGCAGGCGTCCTGCGCATCGGCATAGGGGTCCAGGAAGCAGAAGAGGCGCTGGCGCTGGTACCCGTGCAGCATCGAGACGACCACCGGCGCTGAGCCGATGACCGCCGCGGCCATGAGTCCCATCCAGCCCAGGCTGGCGCCGCTCATGAACAGCATGCCGATGAGGATGCCCACGAACACGAGGGCGGTGCCGAGGTCCGGCTGACGGAACACGAGAAAGGTGGGCACTGCCATCAGCGCGCCCGCGACCAGGATGGTCGAGAGTCGACCGATGCGCTCACGGCGCGAGGTCAGGTACGCGGCCAGCACCGCGATCATGAAGACCTTGCTCACCTCGCTGAACTGGAAGTCGAGCCCGGCCACGGTGACCGACATCTGGGCACCGAACAGGTTGGTGCCGACGAGCATGGTGATGGCCAGGAGCCCGAGGACGAGGACGTAGATCGGGGCGCCCAGGGTCTGAAGCCAGTGGTAGTCGACGCTGGATGCCACGAAGAAGAGGGTGAGACCGATGGCTGCCCACATCAGCGTCTTCACCGTCTGCGACGCTCCCGCGCCGGCTCCCGGATCATTGAAGCCCGCGGAGTAGCCCATCACCACGCCAACTGTGATCAGCAGCACGACGTAGAGCAGCAGCTGGACGTCGAAGTGACGCCAGTCACGCGCCTTGAAGGTCTCGACGAGGGTTGCGGTCGCGACACCCATCGGTCAGTTCGCCGTCACGAGGCTGAAGTCGTTCGGATCCAGGCGCAGATCCTGGTCGAGGTCGTAGTACAGCTGGAGGAAGTACTTGACGACCTCGGCCGACACGTTGCCCGGCACGACTGCCGAGTAGTTGAACGAGACAATGGCCAGGTCGGCATCGGTCGCGCCGGCAGCGCTGGGCAGATATGCCACGAACCAGGAATGGAAGGGCAGCGTGCCCGCCTCGGTCAACTCTCCGAACTCGGCGGTGCCGGTCTTGCCGGACAGGGCGCCGGGCAGATCGAGATCACGGATGTTGTAGGCGTGACCCGACGTGATGACCTCGCGCGCGCCGATGCGCATCGTCTGGAGCGTGGCCGGATCGGCATCGATGCGGTGGAGCAGCTCCGGGGCGTATTCGCGGACGAGGTTGCCGTCGGCATCGGTCTCGCCGCGCACGATCATCGGCCGCATCAGATTGCCGCCGTTTGCCACGGCGGCATACGAGTTGAGCACCTGCAGCGGGGTGACTGCGATAACGTTCTGACCGATGCCCGCCTGCGCCAGCTCGCCGGTGAAGACGCCGGCGCGGCCCTGCTGACGCGCCCATTCCGTGCTGGCGATGATGCCCTTCTCCTCGCCCGGCAGCCGAATGCCCGACAGCTCGCCATACCCGAGTTCGCGCGCCCACGCGGCCAGGGGATCGATGCCGGTCTGGATCGCCATCTGGTAGAAGAACGTGTCGGAGCTCTTGGCGAAGGCATCGACCATGGCGAGCGGTCCGAAGCCCTGTCGGTTCCAGTCGAACAGACACTCGCCGTCGGGCGCGCCGGGGATCTGGTAGCAGCCGTAGGTCGGCCACTCGCGGCCCGCCGTGGTGACGCCCTCCTCGAGCGCGGCAATCCCGGTCACGAGCTTGTAGGTCGAGCCCGGAGGGTAGATGTCGCTGATGGCGTGGTTGCGCAGCGGCTGATTTGGATCGGCAAGGTAGACGTTGAAATCCTCGGTGCTGATGCCGGCGGCGAACTTGTTGTTGTCGTACGCCGGCAGGGAAACCATGGCCAGGATCTCGCCCGTCTGCGGGTTCATGACGGCCGTGACCCCCTGGCTGACGCCGGCCACGTCCATGCCCCATATGAGCGACTGTTCGGCAAGCCGCTGCACCTCGGCGTCGACCGTCAGCATCAGGTTCGTGCCGGGCTGCGGCTCCTCGATCGTCTCGATGACCCGAACCAGCCGGCCCGACGCGTCCCGCTGCACCAGCTCGGACCCGTACGTTCCGCGCAGCTCCTCTTCGAATGAGGCCTCGACGCCGGCCTTGCCGATCAGGTCGTCGCGCAGGTACCCCTCGTCTTCGAGCGTCAGGAGATCATCGCGCGTGACCGGACCGATGTATCCCACGATGTGTGACAGCAGCGCGCCGCCCGCTGCACCGGTCTCGTCGAGGTAGCGGCGAGTCGGCTCCACCGCAACCACGATCCCGGGCAGGTCATCACTCTCCTCACCAATGAGCAACGCCGCCTCGCGGGTCACGCCGCGCTCGATCGGGACAAGGTCGAACGGCGATCCCACGAATGCCTCAAGGCGGGCACGCAAGGTCGCGCCGCTTGCGCCGGTCAGCTCGGCAACGCGCGCCAGCACGCGCCGCCGGTCCGCGTCCGGCAGATCGGCGGGGCGGACCCGGACGGTCCACGAGGGCGTATTGACCGCCACCGGACGGCCGATCCGGTCGAAGACCAGGCCGCGCGGCGCAGGAATGGCGACCTCCACCGTCCGATCTGCGGCGGCGCGACCCGTATATACCTCGCCG
Source organism: Candidatus Limnocylindria bacterium (assembly GCA_038255505.1). Taxonomy (GTDB): domain Bacteria; phylum Chloroflexota; class Limnocylindria; order QHBO01; family QHBO01; genus JACDBZ01. The sequence goes on along the minus strand of JBBSLF010000041.1, from coordinate 8,696 downwards.
TTGACGATCTGGAGCTCGAAGAGCCGGCCGCCAAGCCCCAGCACGAGCAGCGCGGCGACGACGCCGAATGCAATGAAGCGACCACGCGAACGTCGAAGGTCAAGACGTCCGTCGTTCAGGTCGGCCATGGCGCTACCACGCGGCCGATTCATCGGCGATGCGGCGTGACGCGATGGCCCGGGCCGGATAGAGCAGAACCGCACAGATCGCCGCGTTCAGGAGGGCCGCACCGATGACGAGGTCGGTGGGCAGGACGACGGCCGAGGCGTCGGTCACGAGCGTGGCGAGCCCGATCGATCCGATGTCGGCAACGACCGACCCGACGAAGGCGGCGATGATCGGGGTGACCCACACCGCTCTGCCCACGAGGCGACCGGCACCGGCGACGAGCGCGGCCACGACGAGCATGACCAGGGGCACGGAGCCGAGCGCATCTCCAACGAGCAGGTTCGCCGTCAATCCCGCCACGAAGGCCCAGGTGATCCCGGGCATGAAGCCGCCAAGAGCCGTCACAAGCACGACTGCCACGAGCACAAGGTTCGGCTTCACCCCGCCGATGACGATCACCGGGGCGAGCGCCGCGTGCAGAATGCCGACGACGATCGCGAGGAGAGGTCCGAGATACGAGATGGTCGCGCTCCGAAAAACCGAGGAATGGACTGCCTGCCGATAAGTATACGGTCGTGCGAGCTACCCATCCGGATGTGGATAACCACGATTCACGTGAAACAATCGGTACCGGGAGAACGCCGAAGCCGGCCCCGGAGCGGCATCAGGCAGGGTGAATACTGGTAGAATGACGATGGCCAAGCGGAGCCCATTTAACTCGCAGCGGAGTGCTCGTGGTCCGAGTCACGGCCTGCACAAACCAAAAGGGCGGCGTTGGCAAGACGACCACGGTAGTCAACCTGGCGGCCTACCTCGCTCTCTCCGGAACTCGTACCCTCGTCATCGATCTCGACCCGCAGGGAAATGCCACGAGCGGCCTCGGCGTCGATCGGCGCGCTGTCGAACGCTCCTCGTACGAGGCACTCGTCGATCGCGTACCGATCAGTGAGCTCATTGTGAGCACGGCGGTCAAGGATCTGGACCTGGTTCCATCGGCTCCGGCCCTCTCCGGCGCGGAGGTGGAACTTGTCGGGGTCATGGCGCGCGAGCGCCGGCTCGCCGCAAGCCTCGCGGAGCTGAACGGCCGATACGATCGGGTGCTGATCGACTGCCCCCCGTCGTTGGGGTTGCTGACATTGAATGCATTGACCGCGGCGGACGGGGTCCTCATCCCAATCCAGACCGAGTACTACGCCCTGGAGGGGCTGAGCCAGCTGGTGAACACCATTCAACGTGTGCGCGAAGGTCTGAATCCACGGCTCGAGATCGAGGGCGTGGTGCTAACCATGTACGACGCGCGGACGCGGCTGTCGGCGCAGGTCGCGACCGAGGTTCGCCGGCACATGAACGGATCGGTCTATCAGACGGTCGTCCCGCGTTCCGTCCGCCTGTCCGAGGCACCGAGCCACGGCATGCCGATCGCCCTGTATGACCCGACCTCGCGCGGCGCGACCGCCTATCGCGAACTGGCCGGCGAGGTCACCGCACGTGGCTAGCAATGCCACGGGCCCGACGCGCTCATTTGGACTCGGCCGCGGCCTCGACGCGCTCATTCCCCGCGGCCGGGACGAGCGCGCCGTCCTCGAGATAGCCCTTGATCGCATCGAGCGCAATCCCAACCAGCCGCGAACGGCCTTCGACGACGATCAGCTCGGCGAGCTCGCGGCCTCGATCGCCGTGCACGGCATTCTCCAACCGATCGTTGCCCGGACGCTGGCGGATGGGACCTACCAGCTCATCGCGGGCGAGCGGCGGCTTCGCGCCGCCCGCATGGCCGGACTCGACACGGTGCCCGTCGTCATCCGCGACGCCAGCGATGACGAGACCTCGCTCGAGCTGGCGCTCATCGAGAACATCCAGCGCGAGGATCTCAATGCCATCGAGACGGCGCTCGCCTATCGGCAGTTGATCGACCACTTCGGATTGACCCACGAATCGGTGGCGCGCCAGGTCGGCAAGAGCCGCGTGGCCGTCACCAATGCCCTCCGCCTCCTTGATCTCGCTGCCGAAACGCGCCAGGCCATCGTCGAAGGCAGGATCAGCGAGGGCCACGGCCGAGCGCTCGCCGCCATCACCATCCCGGAGCTGCAGCGGGCCGCGCTGAGCGTCGTCCTCGAGCGCGCACTCAGCGTGCGCCAGACCGAGGAGCTCGTGCGTCGCAAGCGCGACGAGCAGCCGGCACGGGAACGGAAATCCCTGAGCCATGATCTCCAGGACGTGGAGGCGCAGTTGCGCGGCATGCTGGCCACGAGGGTCGGGATCGTGCGCACGCGGCGGGGCGGGCGCCTCGTCATCGACTTCTACTCGGACGAGGAACTCGATCGCCTGTATTCCATCATCACCCGCGGAGCCGGCGCAGCGAACGGCGCAGAAGCGGGCGGGTCGGTCGCCGGAGAAGCGGCATCGGTCCACTCCGACCAGGAGGTTGCCCCACCCATATGACCGTCGAACGAGCCCCGAAGTCGCGCGCCGCCAAGGCGTCGAGCTACAACGCCGCAAGCATCCAGGTCCTCGAGGGCCTCACCGCCGTGCGCAAGCGCCCGGGCATGTACATCGGCTCGACCGATGCCCGCGGCCTGCACCAGCTCGTGTGGGAGGTTGTCGACAACAGCATCGACGAGGCCATGGCCAACCAGGCCACGCGCATCGATGTGACGATTCACGCCGACGGCAAGCTCGAGGTCGTTGACGACGGTCGTGGTATCCCGGTTGACCGGCACAGCACCGGCAAGAGCGCCCTCGAGGTGATCATGACCGTGCTCCACGCCGGCGGAAAGTTCGGCGGCGGCGGCTACAAGGTGTCCGGCGGCCTGCACGGGGTCGGCATCAGCGTGGTGAACGCGCTGAGCTCCGAGATGCGCGTCGAGGTGCTCCGCGACTCCAAGCTCCACGTTCAGGAGTTCGTGCGCGGCGCTCCGCAGGGCGCCGTCAAGCAGATCGGTGGCAACGCGGAGGCCAATCGCGACCTGGACCCGGGATGGAAGCGGACGCACGGCACGCGCACCTTCTTCCACCCCGATGCCGAGATCTTCGAGACGATGGACTTCAACTGGGACACGATCAGCACCCGCATGCGGGAGTCCGCCTATCTCAACAAGGGACTCTGGATTCGCCTTCGCGATGAACGGACCGATACCGAGAAGAACTTCTTCTTCCAGGGCGGAGTGACGAGCTTCGTTCGACACCTGAATCGGCGCCGAGGCGTCCTGAACTCGCGACCGATCTACGTTGACCGTCTGATCGACTCGACCAACGTCGAGGTTGCGCTCCAGTACAACGATGCGTTCGCCGAGAACGTGCTGGCCTTCGCCAACAACATCCACACCATCGACGGTGGGACACACGTCGCCGGCTTCCGCGCCGCGCTGACGAGCTCGCTCAATACGTGGTCGCGAAAGTCGGGCACGCTGAGCGAGAAAGAGGCCAACCTCTCCGGCGATGACGTGCGCGAGGGGCTGACCGCGGTGATCAGCGTCAAGCTGACCGACCCGCAGTTCGAGGGCCAGACCAAGGCGAAGCTGGGCAATGCCGATATCAAGGGCATCGTGCAGAACGCGGTGACCGAGGGCATCGTGCAGCATCTCGAAGAGAACCCGGCGGATGGCCGGCGCATCATCGAGAAGTGCCTGACCGCGGCGCGGGCGCGCGAGGCGGCGCGCAAGGCACGCGACCTCGTCATTCGCAAGGGTGCCCTCGAGGGCATGGCCCTGCCCGGCAAGCTGGCCGACTGCCAGGAGCGCGACCCGGCGCGATCGGAGCTGTACATCGTCGAGGGCGACTCCGCTGGGGGATCGGCCAAGCAGGGGCGTGATCGTCGCTTCCAGGCGATCCTGCCCATGTTCGGCAAGATGCTCAACGTGGAGAAGGCGCGCCTCGACCGGGTCCTGAGCTCGGACAAGATTCGGCCGCTGGTCATTGCGCTGGGCGCCGGCATCGGCGAGACATTCGACATTGCCAAGCTGCGCTATCACCGCATCTGCCTGCTGTCGGACGCCGATGTCGACGGTGCGCATATCAGCACGCTGCTGCTCACCTTCTTCTACCGGCACATGCCGCAGATCATCGACAACGGCTACCTGTACATCTGCCAGCCGCCGCTGTACCGCGTCAGCACCGGAAAGGTGACGCGCTACGCGACGAGCGAAAAGGAACGCGAGACGGCGCTCAAGGAGCTGTCGCGCGATGGCAAGACCAAGAATGTCACCGTGCAGCGCTTCAAGGGCCTGGGCGAAATGAACGCCGATCAACTCTGGGACACGACCATGAACCCCGAGACCCGCACGTTGCTGCGGGTCCAGGTGGGAACCGCGGAAGCCGCGGACGAGATGTTCAGCACCCTCATGGGCGAGCATGTCGAGCCGAGGCGCGACTTCATCCGTGGCGAGGCCCGCAAGGTTCGCAACCTCGACATCTGAAAGGCAAGCGAAGACACCGATGCCATCACGACACGTGGCCGACCTGCGACAGGTCGCCCAGAAGACCGGGCGCACGATCGACGAATGGTGCGAGCTGCTCGAGGCGAACGGGGTGGGAGACCGCCGCGAAGCCGTCAACATGCTGCGCGATTCGTACGCGGTCAGTCACGCCTTCGCTCTCGCCATCAGCGACAAGTGCCTGCGCAGCACCGGCGATGATGAATGGGGCGCGGCCGATTACGAAGCCGAGGAAGGAACGGATCGCTGGTAGGCATGGACCCCGAATCACTGCCTGGTGCTCCGCTCGGCGACAGCCGTTCGATCGTGGCGGACGACGGACGGCGCTACGCCTTCGCGGATCACAATTGCTTCGCGTGCGGCGCCGACAACCCGATCGGCATGCGCCTGCATATCGAGATCGGTGATGGCACCGCCCGGGCGGTGTGGCACGCCGGGCACGACTACGTCGGGTGGAGTGACAAGCTGCACGGCGGGATCATCGCCACGCTGCTGGACGAAGTGATGGCCTGGGCACCATCAAGCTATGACTCGTGGGCGGTGACGGCGGAGATGACGATTCGGTATCGGTCTCCGGCATCACCGGGCGAGGAGCTGACGGCGACCGGGCGCGTGGATAAGCGACGACGCCGCATCTTCGAGGTCGTCGGTGAGGTCCGGGGCAGCGATGGGCGGCTCATAGCGGAAGGGCGCGGAAAGTACCTGGGTGCCTCGCCGACCGCCAAGGCGGATCTGAAGGAGCGATACGGCATGACGCCGGGGGTCGCGGGCGAATGACAATCACGACAATCGCGACACAGATACTGTCGATGACAAGGAGCCGAGCATGGAGATGAACAGGGTCGGCAACGTCCGCGAGGTCGCGATCGAGGACGAGATGCGCACCGCGTACATCGACTACGCAATGAGCGTGATCGTCTCGCGCGCGCTACCCGATGTGCGCGACGGGCTGAAACCGGTACATCGGCGAATCCTGTACACCATGCAGGAGATGGGGCTGCGCTCGACAGCCTCGTACCGCAAGTGCGCCGGCGTGGTCGGCGAGACAATGGCGAAGTATCACCCGCACGGCGACCTTGCCCTGTACGAGACGCTGGTGCGCATGGCCCAGGACTTCAGCCTGCGCTATCCGCTCGTCGACGGGCAGGGCAACTTCGGCTCCGTTGACGGCGACCCGCCCGCCGCCATGCGCTACACCGAGGCGCGCATGTCGTCGATCACCGACGAGATGCTGGCCGATATCGAGAAGGAAACGGTCGATTTCGTCGATAACTACGACGGGCGCCTGCGTCAGCCCACGGTGCTGCCCTCGCGGCTGCCGAACCTGCTGGTCAACGGCTCGTCCGGGATCGCGGTCGGTATGGCCACGAACATTCCGCCGCATCATCTCAACGAGATCTGCGCGGCCATCCGCGCGCTCATCGACAACCCGGAGCTCAGCGTCGAAGACCTGTGCGAGATCGTCACCGGGCCGGACTTCCCGACGGGCGGCACCATCTTCCGCTACGAGGAGCAGCGCAACCCGCTCACCGGCGAGAGGGAGCGGGTCGATGCGATCCGGCATCTCTACGCCACCGGGCGCGGGCGGATTATCGTGCGCGGACAGGTCGCCTTCGAGGAGGCACGCGGAGGGATGGCGGTCGTCATCACCGAGCTGCCGTACCAGGTCAACAAGACAACGTTGATCGAGAAGATGGCGGACCTCGTCGCTTCGAAGAAGATCACCGATGTTCGCGACATTCGCGACGAAAGCGACAGGGATGGCATGCGGATCGTGGTCGAGGTCAAGCGCGACGGGTCGCCGCACACGATCATGCAGCAATTGTTCAAGCACACGCCGCTCCAGACGAGCTTCAGCGCCAACATGCTCGCGCTGGTTGACGGCCAGCCGCAGACGCTCGGTCTCAAGAAGATGCTCGAGCACTACATCACGTACCGGCGCGACATCGTGCGGCGCCGGACCGAGTTTGACCTCGCTCGTGCGCAGGAGCGAGCACACATCCTCGAGGGCCTCAAGATCGCCCTCGACAACCTGGACGAGGTCATCTCGACCATTCGCGCGGCCGCGGACGTTGATGCGGCACGCCAGGCGCTCATTGCGCGCTTCGGCCTGACCGAGGTCCAGGCCAACGCCATCCTCGAGATGCAGCTGCGGCGCCTCGCCGCGCTCGAGCGCAAGAAGATCGAGGACGAGTATCGGGCCATCATCCAGCTCATCAGCGAGCTCGAGGACCTGCTGGCCAACCCGCGCAAGATCCTGCTCGTCATCAAGGACGAGCTCGATGGACTCGTCAAAAAGTATGGTGACGACCGAAAGACCCGCATCCAGGCCGATGCGAACCGCGAGCTCACCGCTGAGGACCTCGTTCTCGCCGAGGACGTCGTCGTCACGCTCAGCCAGCGCGGCTACATCAAGCGCCAGCCGATCAGCACCTTCCGATCGCAGCGTCGCGGCGGGCGCGGCAAACTTGCCATGCTCACCCGCGAGGAAGATGCCGTGCGGCATCTGCGCGTGGCCAACACGCACGACAACATCCTGTTCTTCACGAACCGTGGACGCGTCTTCATCACCAAGGTGCACACGCTGCCCGATGCCTCGCGCCAGGCGAAGGGCCTGCCGATCATCAATCTGCCGGGCGTGCAGGTGGAACAGCGCGAGTACGTAAGCGCCATCATCAGCCTTCCCCAGTTCGAGCCGGACCACTACCTCGTCATGGCGACCCGCAAGGGCATGATCAAGAAGACCTCGTTGGCGGAATACGCCAAGATCCGCGCCAATGGGCTGATTGCGATCAACCTCGTCGACGGCGACGAGCTCCAATGGGTCGGCCTGTCCGATGGTCAGAACGACATCATCGTGGCCACCAAGAAGGGCCAGGCGGCTCGCTTCAAGGAAGCCGAGGTCCGCCCACTGGGCCGCGGCACGCAGGGCGTCACCGCCATTCGCCTCCGCAACGACGACGAGGTCGTCGGCATGGAGGTGGTCAAGCACCTCGCCGAGCAACTGCTGGTCGTCACCGAGCAGGGATTCGGCAAGCGGACTGACGTTTCGGACTTCCCGGTGAAGCATCGGGCCACCGGCGGCGTGATCGCCAACTCGCTGAATGCCGAGACGGGCCCCGTGGCCGCCATCCGGCTGGTGGGGGAGGAGGACGAGGAGCTGATGCTCATCACCGAGCTCGGCACCATCCTGCGTACCGAAGTCGGCGGGATCAACCGCTACCGGCGCGCGTCACGCGGCGTGACCGTCATGAAGCCCAGCACGGATGACCGCATCGTGTCGATCACCGTCTTCGTCGACAACCGGCCGCCCGAGGAGCTCCCCGAAGCGGAATAGCCCACCACGACGTCAATTTGACCCTACCGAGCGTCCCGTTGGGTCATATGACGCCTATGCGGGGGCAGGTTCAACCGGTCATCGCAACAGCTCAGCGAGCCGCTCTGATGGTTTCATAAACGCGAGCGTCTTGCGCGGACGGTTGTTCAGGCTAGCCGCGATGCGGGCGAGGTCCGCCGCGTCGAACGCGGCGAGGTCGGTTCCCTTGGGCATGTACTGACGCAGCAGTCGGTTCGTGTTCTCGTTGGATCCCCGTTGCCACGGGCTGTGGGGGTCGCAGAAGTACACCTGGACGCCGGTGGCGACGGTGAAGGCGACGTGCGCGGCGAGCTCCTTGCCCTGGTCCCAGGTGATGGAGCGGACGAGCTCGGCGGGGAGCGTCGTGACGGCCTTCTTCATCGCCTCGTTGACCTTCTCGGCCTCCCGTCCGTCGGGGAGGTGCAGGAGGAGGACGAAGCGGCTGGTCCGCTCGACGAGCGTCCCGACGGCGGACCGGCCACCCTTGCCGATGATGAGGTCTCCCTCCCAATGGCCGGGTACCGCGCGGTCCTCGGCCTCCGCGGGGCGCTCGCTGATCATCACCATGTTCGGGATCTTGCCGCGGCGCTCGTGGCCGGTCCGGGGACGGCGCTGGGCCCGCCCGGTCCGCAGGCAGCGGTGGAGCTCCCGGCGCAGCTCGCCCCGTCCCTGGACGAAGAGCGACTGGTAGATGGTCTCGTGGCTCACCCACATGGTCGGGTCATCGGGGTACTCGAGGCGCAGCCGGCGGGCGATCTCCTCGGGTGACCACCACTCCTCCAGCCACGTCTCGACGGTGG
>JBBSLF010000040.1:0-13808 GCA_038255505.1 Candidatus Limnocylindria bacterium | reverse complement strand
GGCACCCAACGGCCGATCTCGGCACGACGGTTGGGAGGTGCAGCCGTGCACACGAGGAGCGGCACGTCGTTCGTGCGATGGTCGTTGCAGAGCTCGCGAGCCAGATCACCGCCGCTTCCATCGGGCAGGTTATCGTCGAGAATGATCAGCGATGGACGGCTTGCCCGCAGTGCCGCGCGCAGGTCACCAAGCCGCGTGAACCCACGCGCAATCCAGCCCGCATCGTGCGCGACATCGCGCACCAGCTGGAGGGTTCCCTCGTCGTCATCGACCACGAACAGCAGCGGCGCCGCATCGTGGTCGTCGCGTTCACGTTCCATTTGCGGTGCTGAAGTGCAATCACCGTGCCCGTTGCGAATTCCGTCCTTGCCAGGTTGAGCGATGCGCGAAAACCGTGGTTCGAAAGGTCCCGATTCACCGAATGAGCGCATGGCCAACAAGACGCCAAGCGCCTGCGCAGATGCGACTCCGGGCAGTACACTCGGCACAACCCCCCCATCCCGAGCTTCCGTCGCCATGCCCCTGATCACCACGCGCGCGCTCACCAAGCGCTATCCCGGAAACGTCACTGCGCTCGACGGCCTGACCGTTGAGATCGGCGAGGGCGTCATCGGGCTGGTCGGCGCCAACGGCGCCGGAAAGAGCACGCTCATCAAGATCCTGCTCGGACTCCTGCCGGCGACCGAGGGCGAGGCGCGCGTCCTCGACCTGGATGCCGCGACGCAGGGCTCCAAAATTCGCGAGCTGGTCGGGTACATGCCCGAGCACGATTGCCTGCCACCCGACGTATCCGCCACCGAGTTCGTCAGCCACATGGGGCGCGTCTCGGGGCTGCCGGCCGGCGCGGCCCGGGAGCGGACCGCCGACGTTTTGCGGCATGTGGGGCTGTACGAGGAGCGCTATCGGCCCATCGGCGGCTACTCGACCGGCATGAAGCAACGCGTCAAGCTGGCGCAGGCGCTCGTGCACGACCCCCGCCTGCTCCTCCTGGACGAGCCGACGAACGGCCTCGATCCGGCCGGTCGTGACGAGATGCTGGCGCTCATCGAGCGCATCGGCCGCGACTTCGGGATCACCGTCATCGTCGCCAGCCACCTGCTCGGCGAGATCGAGCGCGTGGCCACCTGGCTCGTTGCCATCGACGCCGGGCGGCTGCTGCGCACGGCGCAACTGACGGACTTCACCGAACGAACCGGCCAACTTCTGGTCGAAACCGATGAGGACGCGGCCCCGCTCGCCCAGCGCCTCGGGGAGCGTGGCATCGAGGCACTCGCCGACGGGAGGAACATGGTCGTCGATATCGCATCGGCCGGCGACGGTGAGTTCACCGTGTATGACGCCGTGCGCGACGAGTCAGTCGCGCTGTCGCTGGCGCTCATCCGGATCGAGCATCGGCGGCACCAGCTCGAGGACCTGTTCCGTGATGCCTGACAGCACCGGCACGATCTACGACATCGGCTACCGCGGATACGACGGACCGCGGCTTGGTCGGAGGGGCGCAATCGGAGCCATCGTGAGTGCCGGCCTTCGCGCAGTGTTCGGCCTGGGCCGCTCCGGCCGCTCCAAGATCCTGCCCTGGGGTGCCGTCGTGCTGGCCGTGCTGCCGGCCGGAGTGGCCGTGGCCATTCGGGTGCTCGCCGGCGACCTGATCGACCTGTACAGCTATGACAACTACCTGTGGGGTATCGGCGCGCTCCTGCCGATCTTCATGGCCGCACAGGCGCCCGAGCTGGTCGTGAACGACATGCGTCATCGCGTCCTGCCGCTGTACTTCAGCCGGCCCATCAGCCGCGTGGATTACGTTGCGGCCAAGCTGGCGGCCATGAGCCTTGCGCTCCTGGCGCTCACGCTGCTGCCCGTCCTCCTGCTCTTCATCGGACGCGTCCTCGCCGCCGAAGACGCGCTCGCGGCCGTGGGCGACGAAATCGGCGCCCTGCCGGCGATCATCGGCAGCGGCGTGCTGCACGCCGTTGTGCTCGCGAGCATCGGCCTGGCCATCTGTTCGGTCGCGGGACGCCGGGCATACGCGGCCGGAGCCGTACTGGCCGTCTTCCTCGTCGGCGGCGTCATGGGTGGAACGTTCGGCTCGCAGGGTGGAGGCCTGGAGGCCATCGCGCCATTCGTCAATCCGCTCGCCATCCTCGACGGCGCGCGCGAATGGCTGTTCGGCGGCAGCGTGGTGGAGTCGCCTGTTGGCGCCGCCGGAGTGCCGATGTATCTCTACGGCCTGGCCATCGCGGTGCTGGTCGCCGTGTCGTGGGCGATGCTCGCCGTGCGCTATCGAAGCGTCGCGACATGAGCCAGATCACGCTGCGCGAAGTCTCCCGCTGGTACGGCAACGTCGTCGCGGTCAACGATGTGAGCTTCGAGGTCGGCGCCGGGATCACCGGCCTTCTGGGGCCGAACGGTGCAGGCAAGACGACGCTGCTGCACATGATGGCCGGCTTCCTGGCTCCGTCTGCCGGTAACGTGCGAATCGACGAGTCGCCGACGTGGCGACATCCGGAGGTGTATCGGCGCATCGGCTTCGTGCCCGAGCGGGAGGCCGTCCATCCGTTCCTGACCGGGAGGCAATTCGTCCACAGTTCCGCCCGCCTGCAGGGCGTGAAGGACCCCGACGCAGCCACCGAGCGCGCCATCGAAATGGTGGATCTGCGCGAGGCGTCCGGCCGTGCCATCGGCGGCTATTCCAAGGGAATGCGGCAGCGCGTGAAGGTCGCCGCATCGCTCGTGCACGACCCGGAAGTCCTCATCCTGGACGAACCGTTCAACGGCATGGACCCGCGTCAGCGGCTGCACATGATGGATCTGCTGCGATCGATGGCGGCCGAAGGCCGCACGATCCTGTTCTCGAGCCACATCCTCGAGGAGGTCGAGCGCCTGAGCGATCGAGTCCTGGTGGTGGTGGCCGGACGGCTGGCGGCAAGTGGCGACTTCCGGCGCATCCGCCGCCTCATGACTGATCGGCCGCACACCTTCAGCATCCGCTCCTCGGATGATCGCTTGTTGGCGCGCGAGCTCCTTGCCTCGCCCGAAGTCCAGGCGGTCGAGCTGCACGACGGCGCCCTGACCGTTCGTACCGGCGACTACGGCCAGCTCACGCGCGCCGTGGGCCCAGCCGCCCAGCGGGCCGGTGTCTCCCTGCTCGAGCTCCGACCTGCGGACGAGTCGCTCGAGTCGGTCTTCAGCTACCTGGTGCACCGATGACCGCCGCCCTCCTGTCGCTCACGCTTCGGGGCCTCCTCAATCGTCGACGCACCCTGCTGCTCGGCCTGATCGGCGCTCTCGTCCTGCTCGTGGCGGTGATCTACCGCCTGTCAGGACCAGCCGAAGCGGAGGCGTCAACCTTCACGGGACGCCTGCTGGCCGACTTCGGCCTCGGGGTCCTGCTGCCGCTGGTCGCCGTCATCGTCGGCACCGCCGCCATCGGCTCGGAGCTCGATGACGGCACCATCCTCTACCTGCTCGCAAAGCCGATCCCTCGCATGCTCATCGTGGCGATCAAGCTGCTGGTTGCGGCCGGCGTGGTCACGGTCCTGGTCGCGCTGCCGATCCTGCTCGCGGGCATCATCGGCACGGGCGGCAGCGCATCACTCGGCCTGGCGTACGCGGTGGCCGCGGCATTCGGAGCGCTCGAGTACACCGCCGTGTTCCTCGCCCTGTCGCTCGTGACCTCACGCGCGCTGGTCATCGGCCTGGCGTACGTGGTGGTCTGGGAGGGCGTGGTCGCCGGGCTCTTTGCCGGCACGCGAATCTTCAGCGTGCGGCAGCATGCCCTTGCGGTCGGCGATGCCCTCGCCGGCGACGGTGCCGTGACCGCGGAGCTGGCAGCCGGATCGGCCTTGCTCATCGGCTTCGCCGTCACTGTGCTGGCCTTCGGTCTGGCGGTGCGCCGCCTCGAGCGGGTCGAGCTGCGAGGCGACTCGAACTAAGCCGCGCGGACTCGATCTCGGCCGGGGCACTCCGCCCTGCTACGCTGCCGAACATGGACCTGCCACCACCCTGGGGACACCGATGGGCCGGGCGTCTCGATACGCTCACCATCGACAGCGAGGCACTCACCGGGAACCCTCTCGGCGACCCGCATCGGCGACCCGTCTACGTGTACACGCCGCCCGGCTACGACGCCGATCCGGATCGGCGCTATCCATCGGTCTATCTGATCCAGGGGCTGACCGGACAGGTCGACATGTGGCGCAATCGCAAGTTCGGCCAGCCGTCGGTGGTCGAAGCGCTGGACACCTGGTTCGCAACCGATGGTGCTGCCCCCGCCATCGTCGTGTTCGTCGACGCGTGGACGCGCCTGGGCGGATCGCAGTTCGTTGACTCCCCCGCTACCGGCCGCTATCACACGTACCTGTGCGACGAGCTCGTGCCGTTCGTGGACGGACGCTATCGCACGCTTGTGGGCGCCGCTCACCGAGGCGTGGCGGGCAAGAGCAGCGGCGGCTACGGCGCCATGATCACGCCCATGCTGCGGCCCGACCTGTTCGGCGGTCTCGCAACCCACGCCGGGGATGCGCTGTTCGAGGTCTGCTATCAGCCCGACTTCCGCGAAGCGGCCCGCGCCCTCCGCGACGAGTACGACGGTTCGTATGACGCCTTCTGGTCCGATCTGCGCTCCCGCCCGGGCCGCTCGAAGGGCTCCGACGGCACGATGCTCAACGTCTGGTGCATGGCCGCCTGCTATTCCGCCGATGCCGACGGCACGGTCCGTCTTCCGTTCGACCCGCTGACCGGGCGGCTGCTGCCCGAGATCTGGGACCGATGGCTCGCCTGGGACCCCGTGCGCATGGCTCCGCTCCATGCCGATGCGCTGCGCAAGCTGCGGGGCATCTGGATTGACTCGGGGCGGAGCGACGACTACTACCTCGACCTCGGGGCCGAGGCGTTCAACGCGGAGCTCGTCTCCCTTGGCGTCGGGGGTGATCGTCTTCGATTCGAGCTGTTCGACGGCACTCACGCAGGCATCGAAGGGCGCTACCCCGCCGCGATCGGCTGGCTCGCGGAGCGGCTCTCGCCCTAGGCTGCGACGACCCGGTCGCGGCCCGCGCGCTTGGCCATGAACAGAGCGACGTCTGCGGTGCGCAACAGCGTCTCCCGCGTGGCACCCGCCGGATCCAGCTCGGTGCAGCCTGCCGAGACGGTGACGCTGAGCTCCTGTCCGTCCTCGGAGCGCACCACCCGGGCAGCTAGCAGGGCTCGCACCTCGTCGGCGATCTGCACCGCCTGCTCGCGGTCCGATCCCTCGAGCACGACGATGAACTCCTCGCCGCCCAGGCGAGCCACGAGGTCGCTGGCGCGGAAGCGCGACGAGAGGACGTCGGCAAAGGCTTTGAGCACCTGGTCTCCGACTTGGTGGCCGTGGGCCTTGTTGAACCGACCGAAGTGATCGAGGTCGAAGACGATCGCGCTGAGCGGTCGAGACGAACTCAGCCGGTTTCGCTGATGCATTGCGAGCATGCGGTCGAGCGCTTCGTCGAAATGGCGCCGGTTGTAGAGGCCGGTCAATGGATCGCGGATCGCCAGCTCGGCGACATCGGAGTGGAGGAACGCATTGGCAACAGCCAGCGCGACGCTGCCCGCGATGAGCTGCAGGCCCTCGATCTCGAGGTCGCTGAACGGCTCGGCCGATGGATCGGTGCGGCCGATGGTGAACGCTCCGAGCACGACGCCGTCGCGGACAAATGGCAGGCTTGCGCCATGGACGAACGCCTGAACCGCGAGCCCATGCGCCGCACGAGGGAATCGATCCTCCGCCATCCCCTCCTCAAGCACGAGGGCACGATTCTTGATCGCCGTCCCGGCGAGCCCCTCGCCGACACCGATCTCGCGTCCGATGACCTTGTCCGGCACGCCATGCGCGGCACGGACCAGGTAGCGTCCGTCGGCACGGTCGAGCAGTGTGACCGCGACCACATCGGCGCCGACGATGCGCGCCGCGGCGTCGGCCACGAGGGTCGCCAGCGGCTCGACGCCGCGAGTCGCTCCGAGGTCTCGACCGAATGCCTCGATCCCGCGGAGGAGCTCGACGCGCGCGGCGAGGGCCTGGCGATCCTGACCAAGTGCGAACGCGGCAGCGATGCGCCCGGCGATCGTGGCCACGAGGCTGCGATCGGTCTCGTCGAACGTCCGGCGCCCGCTCGACTCGACGTTTAGCAGGCCGAGCATCCGACCATCCGACGTCAGGGGCGCACAGATCAGGCTCGTGGCCGGCTGCATGCCCCGGATGTAATCGGGGTCGTCGGCGATGCGCGGCACGAAGGCCAGCTCGCCGGATCGCATGACCCGACCGGCAACCCCGGTCTGCGAGTCGAAGGCGGGAATCGTGTCGCGGTAGCCGCTGTGCGCCACGAGCTCAACGCGCGTCGCGTCGCCGATGTAGACCGAGACGTGGGGATAGCCGAAGCGGGCAACGATGACGTCGGTCACGCGCTCGATGAGCTCCTCCGTGGGACCACCCAGCGCGAGGGCGGCGCCGACCGTCTCGAGGGCGGTGATCTGGCGCGCTCGCCGTCGCTCGACGGCCACCGCGGCGTGCGCGGTACGGAGCGCTTCCTCTAGCGCTCGCACGATGCGGCGCGTGCCGAGCCCGAGCACGAGCGCAACGCCGGTAAGCGTGACCGTCCGCAGCGCAACACCGGTCGGCGAGCCGAGGTTGGCGAGCTCGGGGGCTAGCAGGCCGACGGCCGCGAGTGCGCCGGCGACGAGGCCCTGCGTTCGGCCGGCGGCTGCGGCGGCTCCGACGACCGGGATGTAGAGCGAGATCAGCGGCACCGATGGTCCACCGATGAACCGAGTCGCCAGTGCGACGAAGAGCAGCGGCGGGAGAAGGCGGATGATCTGCCATCGCACGCTCGACGTGATGTTGCGCCGGCGCCCGATCGATCCGAGCAGCGCCTGGCTGGCAATCGCTGCGAAGCCGATCGTCACGGCGAGGATGACATCGCCGGGGTGCTGGCCGATGGCGGCAACGAGCACGGCGATTGGCACGATGCTCGAGGTGTAGAACAAGTAGGGGTCGTCGCTGAGGCGAACGCGCGACCGCACACCGTTCCAGGCAAGCGGAAGGAGGCCGCGTGACGCCGGCACCCCCCGAGTCGTGGTCGGTTGCATTGGGCCGATCGTGGCGCATGAATGCATGCGCGCACCATGCCCCGAAAGTCCTGCCGGGGTCCGTTGGCACGCTGGACGCTATGCTTCTGCATCGGCGGGCGGGCGCCCAGTCGACGGCCAGCCACGAAGTCCGGAGCAAGCCAGCATGACCTTCCGACCAGACGCCAAGCTCGATCCAGGCCAAGTGCAGGACCGGCGTGGCCGTCGCATGCGCGGCGGCGGCGTCGCGATCGGCGGTGGCCTCGGCGGCCTGGTCCTTCTGGTCGCCCTGACCCTGCTGGGCGGCGGCAATCTCGGCGACATCATGGGCGGCTTGACCGGTGAGCCCGGCACGGATGCCGGGCCGGCCTCCAGCGACCTCGTGCAGGAATGCGAGACCGGCGCGGACGCCAATGAGCGGCAGGACTGCCGGATCGTCGGTTTCGTGAACAGCGTCCAGGCGTACTGGACCGAGGCCTTCGAGGCTTCCGGCCAGTCCTACACCCAGGCCGATACCGTGCTGTTCACCGACGGCGTGAACACCGAGTGCGGCAGCGCATCCAGCGCGGTCGGGCCGTTCTACTGCCCGCTCGACCAGACGATCTACATCGACCTCAGCTTCTTCGAGCAACTCGAGACCCAATTCGGGGCCGAGGGTGGAGAGTTGGCGGAGGCCTACGTGGTTGCCCACGAGTACGGCCACCATGTCCAGAACCTGCTCGGATTCCTCGACGCCGGTCGTGACGCGGGCGCAGAGGGCGACGCGGTGCGAACCGAGCTTCAGGCCGATTGCTTCGCGGGCGTGTGGACCGGCAACGCGGTCGACACGGCCTACCTCGAACCGATCACGCAGGAGCAGATCGACCAGGCGCTCGACGCTGCATCGGTCATCGGCGACGACCATATCCAGGAGCAGACGCAGGGCGAGGTCAACCAGGACACCTGGACCCACGGCTCGTCCGAGCAGCGCCAACAGTGGTTCACCACCGGGCGCGAGCAGCAGGACCCCGACGCCTGCAATACGTTCGAGGCCGACATCTGATCCCAGACCAGCGTCGAGCCGCTTGCGCTCAGTGCACCGATCTGCGCCCGCCGAGGGAGGCACGGCGCCGATCCGCCCAGGATCTTCCCCCTGACCGGCACCCTGTGCATGAGGCGCACGCACCGACGCCGTAGCGGGCCGCACCAGCGGACACACCGCAGATCGGTGCGCTCAGCGCAAGAACGAGCCGAAGCACCGACGCATCGGCATCACGGCAGGTCGCCACGGCGGTCTCATTGCCTCAGGACCAATCGGTCCTTGGCACGGCGAGACGAACGTGTGAGACTGACCGGCCCCGCAGAGCGGAGAAGACGCTGAGTACCAACGGAAGCAGCAACGGCGCAAGCCAGGACCCGATCGCGGCCGATCGGTCCTCCGGATCGCCATTCCCGCCCATCGGCGAGTATGGATTTCTGTCCGATTGCGAAACCACCGCCCTCGTGGCCGCCAGCGGCAATGTCGAGTGGCTGTGCCTGCCGCGCATGGACTCGCCGAGCGTCTTCGGCTCCATCGTCGACCGCGATGCCGGCGGCTTCCGCCTCGGACCTTCCGACATCACCGTCCCGGCCGCGCGGCGCTATCTGCCCGGCACCATGGTGCTCGAGACGAGCTGGGGATTGCCCACGGGCTGGATCATCGTGCGCGACGTGCTGCTCATCGGTCCGTGGCGCCACACCGAGGAGCGGTCCAAGACCCAGCGCCGCGCGCCGACCGACTACGACGCCAGCCACGTCCTGCTGCGAACCGTGCGCTGCGTGAACGGAGAGATGCAGCTGTCCCTCGACTGTGAGCCGGTCTTTGACTACGGACGCGGGATCGGCACCTGGAGGTACACCGAGGATGGCTATCGCCAGGGCGCATGCCGCTCGGACACGAGTGACGTGGACCTTGTGCTGACGAGCGACATGAACATCGGCTTCGAGGGACCACGCGCGGTTGCCCGAACGCTGATCAAGGAGGGCGAGACGCGGTTCTGTGCCCTATCGTGGAATGGCGCCACCGCGCCGCGGACCACCGAGGACGCAAACGAGCGATTGGTCTGGACCGCGCACCACTGGCAGCACTGGCTGGCGCGAGGCACCTTCCCGGATCATCCGTGGCGCTCCCATCTCGAGCGGTCCGCCCTGACCCTCAAAGGGCTCACGTACGCGCCATCCGGAGCCGTGGTCGCGGCAGCCACCACCTCGCTGCCGGAGACGCCGGGCGGCGAACGCAACTGGGACTACCGCTACAGCTGGATCCGCGATTCGACCTTCGCGCTATGGGGCCTTTACACGCTCGGCTTCGACTGGGAGGCGGACGACTACATCGCCTTCATCGCCGATGTCGCCGAGCGCGACGACGAGCTCCAGATCATGTACGGCATCGACGGCGAGCGTGCCCTGACGGAGCAGATCCTTGAGCACCTGTCCGGCTACGAGGGCGCTCAACCGGTCCGGATCGGCAATGCCGCCTACGGGCAGCGCCAACACGACATGTGGGGCGCCGTGCTCGACTCGGTGTACCTGCACACCAAGTCGCGCGATCGGCTCGACGAACGCATCTGGCCGATCCTGGTGCGCCAGGTGGAGGCCGCGCTCGACCACTGGCGTGAACCCGATCGCGGGATCTGGGAGGTCCGCGGCGAGCCGAAGCACTTCACCAGCTCCAAGGTGATGTGCTGGGTTGCGGCCGACCGCGGCGCACGCCTGGCACGGCTGCGTCAGGAGCACGACCTTGCCCAACGCTGGCAGATCGCCGCCGATGAGATCCACGCCGACATCTGCGCCAATGGCACCGACGACCGGGGCGTCTTCACCCAGCACTACGAGACCGATGCGCTCGATGCCTCGCTGCTGCTCATGCCCCTGGTCCGATTCCTCCCGCCCGATGACGAGCGGCTGCGTCGCACCATCCTCGCCATCGCCGACGAGCTGACCGATGACGGCCTCGTCCTGCGCTACCGCACCGAACAGACCGACGATGGGCTATCCGGAGCCGAGGGATCGTTCACGATCTGCTCCTTCTGGCTCGTGTCGGCGCTGGTCGAGATCGGCGAGGTTCCGCGGGCGCGACGCCTGTGCGAAAAGCTCCTGTCCTATGCGAGCTCGCTTGGCCTGTACGGGGAGGAGCTTGACCCCGACACCGGTCGCCATCTCGGCAATTTCCCGCAGGCCTTCACGCACCTGGCACTCATCAACGCGGTGATGCACATCATCCGAGCCGAAACGGGGGTAGCACGGGACGTCCCGCTCTCGCCCGTCCCGTCGTCGAAGGCGACCACCAACGAGAACGGTCACGTCGCCCAACCCGCGCGAGCTGACCGGTCCTGACGGCGCGGCGCGGTCGGCGCCGATCGGCTCGCTGCTTGTAAAAAATTGCCCGCGCGGCGGCATTTGGCGCGGCGGCGACCTGCGTTCGGTCATACGCCGTCCTGGCGGGCATTAGCCGGGAGATGGGGGCCAGATCCTGCTTGCCCACGCTCAGATTCGGCAGCTCACGGGCCTATTTCGCGTCTCATGCCCGCCACGACGGCATTTGTCACTGTGAGACTCTGAGGAGGCCTCGCAGGCCTGGTCTGACCCAATTTGTCACTGGCCCTTGGTGCCTTGGCGTTGATCTGTCGAGCAGGCCCAGCGAGGGAACAGCTTCGACACCACCGGTCGGGCGGACGTGACCTGATAGAAGCCTGGCTTGAAGGCCTCGTCACAGTGCTGTCCGCCGTCCCGGCAGGTGCGTGTCACCGTCGCTTCACAGTGCAGAGGAGAACTCCGGTGACCGAACTCAGCATGGCAGACCCCGATCAGCTCGTCACTCTCGGCGTGGATACCCATGCCGACATCCACGTGGCTGCCGCACTCGACACGCGCGGCGTGTTGCTCGACCGCCTGACCCTGCCGTCCACCCCGGATGGGTACCGTGCGCTGCTGGAGTGGGCCACCGCGTTGGGCACCATCGACCGCGTCGGGATCGAGGGCACCGGCAGCTATGGCGCCGGTCTGGCGCGCTGGCTGAGCGCCCAGGGCCTGGCGGTGCTCGAGGTCGACCGTCCCGAGCGCCGCGCTCGTCGCAGTCGTGGTAAGTCCGATGCGCTTGATGCCGAGGCCGCCGCGCGGGCGGTGCAGTCCGGCCGGGCCAACGGTTTGTCCAAGTCCGGTGGCGGCGCGGTCGAGGCCATCCGCGTCCTGCGCATCGCGCGCGGCAGCGCCATGGACGCCCGCAGCCGGGTGGCCAACCAGCTGCACGCCCTGCGCGTCACGGCACCCGACGAGCTGCGCTCGGACCTGCGCGCCCTGACGCTGAGCGGGCTGGTGCCGCGCGCGGCGGGATTCCGGCTGCCCGGGGTGGTCGATGCGCCGCTCGACGCCACGCGCATGGCGCTGCGCTGCCTGGCGCGACGTTATCAGGCGCTGAGCATCGAGATCGCGGCGCTCGATGGTCAGCTGCGACCGCTGGTAACCCGTGTCGCTCCGCAGATGCTGGCGCGTCGCGGCATCGGCATCGGCAGCGCCGGCCAGTTCCTGATCACCGCCGGCGACAACCCGCGCCGCCTGCGCAGCGAGGCCGCTTTCGGGATGCTTACCGGCACCTCCCCGCTACCGGCCAGCTCAGGCAAGACGGTGCGACATCGGCTCAGCCGTGGCGGCGATCGCCAGGCCAATCGCGCGCTGCACATGGTGGTGCTGACGCGCATGAGCCACGACGAGCGCACCAAGGCCTATGTCCGGCGTCGAACGGCCGAGGGCAAGACGACCAAGGAGATCATGCGCTGCCTGAAGCGCTATGTGGCGCGGGAGGTGCATGGGCTGCTGCTCCAATCGACGGGCTTGACGACATAGAAGCATCAACGGGGAGGGCTGCCCGCCACCTGGCTCCACGTTTCCACCATCGCGGTCAGCCCCGGAGCGGCAACGCAGCCAGGAGGATCCCCATCACGATGAGCGCCACGTGGACGCCGATCAGAGACAACCGCGCTGGCGAAAACGGGTCATCGAGCTGCTGCGGCACCGGCAGCAGGCGATACCAAAGCCACAATCCCATCCATCCGCCGAGCAGGATTCCCGCGGTCACCATCCTCCACCCAGCCGCCGCGAGCGGGTGATCCGGAAGCCACGCCCACATGATCGCCAGCAGCGCAAGTCCCACGAGCGACGCGGGGACGACGAGGGCATACCGCGTAACGGGCCAGGTGAGGCTTGCAAACAGGATGGTCGGCATGAGCAGCCAGCCTCCCGCCAGCGCCAGGCCCACGAGGGGCGGCGCGTCAAGGGTGGTGATGGCAAGCGCCCAGATGAGGCCCAGTGCCACGACGGCCGTGGCGGCCAGGCGGCGCACGCGGCCCGCGAACCGGCGGTCGGCGGAGAGCTCGATGGGCCTCGCGCGACGCAGGACAGCGCTCATGCCGCGACGGGGTGCTCGCTCGTCTCGCGCAGGAACATCACGAACCCGGCGAGAAACGCGAGGTCGGCCACGCCAAAGATGAGGAAGGCCGGATGCAGCAGCTGGCCGATGGCCAGGTAGAAGAACGCGAGGCCGGCGAAGATCGCCTTGTACACAATCCCCAGCTTGACGATACCGAGGTTGGCTGGCGCATCGGCGTAGACCAGCCAATAGCCGAGGCCCTGCACGAACACGAACGCGGCGGTCAGGTGGATGTACGAGGTGTTGTTGGGCAATGCGATGCCGAGTGCCGCAAACAACGGATCGAACAGGAAGAAGAAGCCGACACCCAGCACGATGTCGTAGAGCGCCGCGACGAGGAAGAACGTGCGCCAACCGGTGCCGGCGGGCGTGGTGTTGGCGGTGGTGGCCGTTGTCATGCGCTGATCCTCCGTGTCCGTGTCTCTCGCAGGTAGCGGCGGCGCTGCTCGTGGAAGGCGCTGCGGCGCCGTGTCCGCTCGTCTTCGGTGTACAGGCGACGGCCGAGCTCGACGAGATTGTGCTGCAGAACCTCGGGCGACATGTGCTTCGGGCGGAAATTCACGTCGAACAGGGTGCAGCGCTCCCATGCCTCGGGCTCCAACAGCCGGCCATCGGCCAGGAAGCGGTCATACATCGGTGTGCCGGGAAACGGCGTCAGCACCGTGATCTGCACGTCGAACTGGCCGCTCTCATGGACGAAGTCTGCCACCGCGTCGAACACTTCCGGCCCGTCACCATCGAGCCCCAGAACAAAGCAGCCGTTCACGGCGATGCCATGCGACTGCACGCGTTCGATCGCCGTCAGATAGCGGTCAAAGCGACCCCGCTTCCAGTTGCGCCGCAGCTCGACGCCCTCCACGCCGGCGGCGGTCGGGCTCTCGAGGCCGATGAGCACCTCGGCGCAGCCGGCCTCGCGCATGAGCTCCAGCAACTCCTCGTCATCGGCGATGGAGACGTCGCTCTCGGTGAACCAGCGAATGTCCTCGTCCGCAACAGCTCGCAGCAGTTCCTTGGCGTGGCGCCGGTGAACGAAGGAGTTGTCGTCGGCGAACTCGACGAACGGCTTCGGCCACAGCTTCTTGATCTCGCGGATCTCGTCGATGACCCGCGCGACCGGCTTGATCTTGTACAACGGGGTGAGCCGGATGGAAGCCGCGCAGAATTCGCAGCGCCACGGGCAGCCGCGCTGCGTCTGGACGGTGATCCGGTTGTAGCGATCGATGTCCAGCAGGTCGAAACGCGGCATCGGCGCATCGGCCAGGTTGAACTC
>JBBSLF010000039.1:0-14575 GCA_038255505.1 Candidatus Limnocylindria bacterium | reverse complement strand
TTACGGTTCAGCGTGAGCTTGCCGACGCGCTGCACCGGAACCAGCTCCTCGGGGATGATCTTGGTCGGGTCGAGGAGGTCGAAGCCGAACGCGAACTCATCCTCTTCTTCAACGATCTGGAGGCCGAGCTCGTACTCCGGGAAATCACCGTTCTCAATGGCTTCCCACAGATCGCGTCGGTGAAAGTCCGGATCCTTGCCGGAGATCTTCTGCGCCTCGTCCCAGGCCACCGAGTGCACGCCGAGCAGCGGCTTCCAGTGAAACTTCACGAAACGTGACTTGCCGTTGGCGTCGACCAGCCGGAATGTGTGAACGCCGAACCCTTCCATCATGCGGAAGCTGCGCGGAAGCGCCCGGTCCGACATCACCCACATGATCATGTGCATCGACTCGGGCATCAGGGAAATGAAGTCCCAAAAGGTGTCATGCGCCGATGCCGCCTGCGGGATCTCGTGATGCGGCTCGGGCTTCACCGCGTGAATGAGGTCGGGGAACTTGATCGCGTCCTGGATGAAGAACACGGGCATGTTGTTGCCCACGAGGTCGAAGTTCCCCTCATCGGTATAGAACTTGACCGCGAACCCACGAACGTCCCGCGCCAGGTCAGTGGATCCCCGCGAGCCCGCAACCGTCGAGAACCGCACGAATACCGGGGTCTCCCTGGTCGGGTCGGTCAGGAATGCTGCCCTGGTGAATCGCTCCAGGGACTCGTAGACCTGAAAGACGCCGTGCGCGGCGGAACCGCGGGCGTGAACCACGCGCTCCGGGATCCGCTCGTGGTCGAAGTGGGTGATCTTCTCGCGGAAGTGGAAATCCTCGAGCAGGGACGGCCCACGATCGCCGATCGTCAGCGTGTTCTGGTCGTCGTTGATAGGCAAGCCCTGGTTCGTGGTGAGCGTCGTATCAGCGGACTTTTCGGTGTTGGCCGCAAGCTGCTGGCGCTTGTCATTAGTTGAGGGTGCACGCGGTGCGCGCTTTTCCTTCGGGCGGGAAGCCTGCCGCTTTGCCATTACAGCATTTCCTCGCGAGACTGCTTCGCCCGAGCCGCGGTGATTGCCGTCGTCACTTTCTTCTCTTCCTCTGGTGGTGGAAGCACAGCCGGCATCCCGAGCGACTCGATCCATAACTCGCGCGCCCAGCCCATCGTGTGATAGAGGTGCTGGTCCTCTTCCTCCTCGACCAGGGCATGAGCTTCGGAGAGCGCAGCCGCCACTGCACCATCAAGGTGGCCGGCGAGCTTGCCGATCAACTCCCAGTTCTGATGGTCCTTCGTTTCGGCCTCCACGACGCACTCCGCGGCCACGAGCTCGGCCGCCCCGGGAGGCCCGTCACTGAGGGCCATCTCCATCGCCTGGACGAGGCTATTGCCCTTGAACCGCACGACCGCGCGGCCCGGAGTTTCCTGCTCGGCATCCAGCCCGATACGCTCGAAGGTCGTCCGCAGGACCTTCTCGTGGTTGGTCGTCTCGTCGAAGTACTTCTCCCACTCCGTACGCAGCTCCGGATGTTGGGCACACTTGATGGCGGCCTTGTAGACCTCCTGGCCGCCGATTTCCGTCTCCAGCGCCTGGTACAACAGCTCGTGGACTTGATCCTGATTCATGTCGCGGCTCCAATACAATCGGGATGCGGCAAGCGCCATGTGCCGGCGCTCTGTACCACCAATGTGGCGCGTCACTCGTCATGCAGCGGCCGCGCCAAATTGACCCGAGAACGGGGGATATTTGCGTCGCGATCGGAATTCGGAGCTTCACCGGAAGGCGACACTCCGGCGAAGCTCCGTCACACGAGCGGGTACTCAGGAGCCGCGAAGCCCTGCGAGACGCGCTTCAACCTCCGCTTCGGTGTCCGCGTCCTCGAGCGAGGCGAACTCTTCGTCGAGGGACGAAGCGGCGACCTCCTGCATCCCGCGAGCCATTGCCTCGTCCCGTCGGATGCGCTCCTCGAACCGGTTGAGTTCCGAGGTCGGATCCATGACGGACACGTCGCGCACCGCGTTCTGTACCTGGCGCTGGGCCGCGGCCATCTTCGCGCGAGACACGAGTTCGTCCCGCTTCTGAACCAGTTCGTCACGCTTGAGGCGCAGCTTGTTCAGACCGTCCTTCAGCTGATCCGTCAGCTGGGTCTGCTGCTCGATCTGCGTCTCGAAGGTCTGGACCTGCGTCTCGAAGCTGATCTGGCGCCGGATGGCGATCTTGGCCAACTCGTCGAACCGCTCGGTCTCCTCCGTGTTGCCGGACTCGCGCGTTTCACCGGCCTTGCGAGCTGCCGCCTGCGCCTTGGATCCCCACTCGCTCCGTGCCGACGTGGCCTCGCGATGGTCGTCCTCGAGAAGGCGCAGGTTGCCCACCGTCTGCGCAACTGCCTCTTCGGCCTCCGCAATGTTGTTCGTGAAGTCACGAACAAGCTGATCGAGCATCTGCTCCGGATCCTCAGCGCTGTCGAGCATGCCATTGATGTTCGCGCGAACCAGCTGTCCGATTCGCCCCAGGATTGACGTCTGTGCCATTGGTTTCCTCCACTTCTTCCCGATCGGCCGAGCTGACCGTCGAATTCGATTCCTTACCTACCAGCCGCCTCCGCGGGATCGACCTCCTCCCCCGCCGAAGCCGCCACCGAGCGAGCGCCCGCCTCCGCCGCCGAAGCCCCCACCACCACCCGAGCCGCCGAAGCCGCCTCCGAAGCCGCCGCCACGTCGACCTCCGCCGCCGCCGCTGAGGATGGAGCCGATGATGCCGCCGATGATCGCGCCGCCGATGTCTGCGCCCCACTCGGCCCCACGCCCAGTCGGGAACGGCTGCCCACCGATGACCACCGTCCCGCCCCGGCCCGCGCCCTGCGCGCTGCTGAAGTCGTTCTGCGCACGTTGGTACGCCTCGTCGGCCAGCTCGGCCGCACGCCGCGCCTCGGTGACAGCCGAGGCGGGATCCGAATCGCGGAGCGCCCTAGCGCGATACAGTGCAGCATCCGCCTCGGAGAGCGCGGTACGCGGCCGTCGTCCCACGCCATGGCGTCGCGCCGAAATGAATTCCTCGGCCCGATCGACCGAGAGCTCAGCGGCGCGGATGGCCGCCTCCCCCGCGGCGCGCTCCGTGGCGCGACGCTCCTCGCCCTGGCGCACCTGGGCCACAATCTCGTCGGCCGCGGCCTCGGCCTCGCGCGCAAGGCGGTAGGCGAGGACGACGTCACGAGACCCTCCACTCATTGCCGCGCGCGCGGCTCCGAGCTTCCCTTCGGCGGCGGCCAGCGCAGCGGTCTGGTCAGATTCGGGCGCCCGGCCGACCGCCGCGTTAGCGGCTCGAAGATCGGCCGTCGCCTGAACCAGTGCACCGTCGCTCCGAGCCCGCGCCTCGACGAGGTTCGCGGCCTCGTGATCCACCGCGTCAAGGAGGGCGGCCGCCTGGCCCAGCGCGTCCTGCGCCGCCTTGGCGGTGCGTGCGGCGGCCCCGCGCTCCCCGCGGTCGAGCGCCGCACGGCCCTCCGCGGCACCGCGCTCCGCCAACGCTACTCGCTTGCGCGCCTCCGCCACATTCCCGTGCACCGCTTGCGACGAGCCGGGGGCATCGTCGCGCAACGTCTCGAGCTGCGCCTCCACGACCGGGATGCGGGTGGTCATGGCCTCTACGCTGCCATCCAGCTGGGCCAGCACTTCCGGTGCGCGGCGCTCGAGATCGCGCAGTTCGCGAAACCGCTCGGTCTGCGCTTCCACGAGGCCCTGTGCCTTCTCGCAGTGCGCCCTGACCTCAGTGAGGACGCGCTCACGGTCGGCTGGAGCCTCCGGCGTCCCGTCATCGAGCAGTTGGCGTGCCTTGAACGCGGCCTGCAGCTCGGCACGCGCCGACACCAGGGCGGCGCGAAACGGCTCAGCGGCGTCGGCACCGAATTCGGCCTCCACGAACCCAAGTTCCTGACCATTGTGACGCAGGAGCTCATCAGTCTCGATGAGGTCAGCATTGGCGGCTCGCCCCAATCCTTGTAGGCGACGATCCCGCTCGCGGTCGTCCTCGTCCGCGGCCCGACCTGCCTTCCAACGGTTCCAGACCAGCCAGCCTCCCCCGCCAATTAGCACGAGCGCCAAGATCGTCAGAAAACCCGACCCGCCTTCGCCGTCACGGGCCGGCGCGGGCGCGGGCTGCTCGTCAGGCTCGGGCGCCGGATCGGGGTCCGTCGAACCGGCGATCGCGTCAGCAAGGCCGTCCGCGGCCCCAGCGATCGCGGCGCCCCACTCTCCATCCGCAAGGTTGGGCTCCACCCGCTCGGCCAGAATGCGGTCGATTTCCTCGTTGCTGGCCTCATCGATCAAATCGCCGACCCAGAGCGCATCCCGGCGGTCGTCGATGGCAACGACCAATAGTGCGTCGTTACCCCCGAGCGAGTTCTCGGCAGCGACAGCATCGGCAAAATCGGTGATGGTGGTCCCATCGGTGGTGTCAACCAAGAGTGCCCACAGCTGAACGTTCTGCGACTGATCCAGCGCTTCAACCCCAGCGAGCGCTTCCGATATCTGCCCGTCAGTCATCACGCCCGACTCATCCACCACCCGCTCGCTCAGCGTTTGGGCCAGGATCACGGGAGCGGCGAGGTGCGCGGCGAGAACGATTGCCGCGAGCGACCTGAGGAAGGGACTCACGGAGAGCGCGGAGCGCCAGACTCGAACATACCTCACGGACGAAAGACTACCTTGACGGCACCATGACGCGGACGTCGCGCTTACCGTGCCAAGTGAGAGCTTTCATACTGCAGCTGGTGCATGAGCGGTACCGCAATGTGAAAGCAACCCACCGCCTTCCTTGACATCTTGATGCGCATGGGTGATGTTTTGATGCATGCGGACCACAATCCGACTCGATGATGAGCTCCTGGCGAAGGCCAAGGCGCAGGCCGCCAGGTCGGGACGAACGCTCGCCGCGGTTGTCGAGGATGCCCTGCGCGGCTCCCTGGCCAGGCGCGACGCGGATCTGCGACCCAGGTCCGTGAAGCTGCCCTCCTTCGCGGGAGGTCCGCCGCGCGCCGGTGTCGATCTTGACGACAGCTCGGCGCTCCTGGATCTGATGGATTCGGACAACGGATGATCCTGCCGGACGTCAACGTCCTCGTGTATGCGTTCCACGAGGGAGCGCCTGATCACCGACGATATCGAGAATGGTTGGAGGCAGCGGTAACGACAGACGAGCCGATCGGGATCTCCGGCCTCGTGTTGAGTGGCTTCGTCCGCATTGCGACCCATCCGAGGATCTTCGAACGGCCCGCGCCAATCGGACGGGCGCTGAAGTTCGCCGATACCCTGCGCTCACAGCCCACCGCCACAGTCCTGGTGCCCGGACCTCGCCATTGGCAGATTTTCGGACGGCTGTGCCGAGACGCGGGCGTGAAGGGTAACCTCGTTGCAGACGCCTATCACGCCGCGCTGGCCATCGAAACCGGTAGTGAGTGGATCACCACTGACCGCGACTTCAGTCGCTTCGCCGGACTGCGATGGCGCCACCCGCTCGCCGATATCTGACGTACCCAATTCCAGACATGGAGGCCAAAATGTCCGATCCGGAAGATCGATTGCGCGAGCGCCCATCGGAGCGTTTCGCAGGCACCGAGCATCTGTTCAACCTCGGGGCGGAGACGGAGAAGCTGCGCAACGAACCGGGCGGCACGAAGAAGCGCCATCGCCAGATCACGCTGTTCCGCGGGGGAGGCATGTCCCTCGTCCTGTTCGACTTCGACGCCGGTGGTGGTCTGTCCGATCACGCGACAGACGGATTCGTGACCGTTCACGTCCTCGACGGCGAGGCCCAGATGACGACGGTTGGCCATGAATATTCGATGCCGGCTGGTTCTCTGCTGGTGCTCACCCCCGGCGTCAAGCACGATATTGTCGCCGTGACACCGAGCCGGGTCCTGCTGAGCGTGCGACTCGACCCATCCGAGGACGAGCGCCCGTAACGTTGCAGTGAGTCAGCGCTGCCGTGACTCGGACACGTACGGAGCCTGGCGAAGCCAGGCGGATCCGGTGGCGAGCGTCACCATGGCGGTCGCGAGATCACCGCGCGTGACCTGAAAGCCGTGCAGCTTCCCGACGAAGCGACGGACGCCAGCGCTGCCCATGGCGGCCAGGATCAGTCGTACGGCGGTGGCGGGCGCGTCGAGCTGGGCCTTGTCTAGACTGGAGCCGATGGCACTGATGACGGCATCCGTATCGTCCAGCGCAGACGCGAGTGCCGCGGCATCGGTAAGGTCGCCCTTGATGACCTTGAGGCGGTCCCGGACGTCGCCGAGCTTGTCCGGTGATCGCACGAACGCGGTGACATCATGGCCGGCCGTGACTGCGGCCATCAGCACCGCCTCGCCGATGTCGCCGGTCGCGCCCAGAACGAGAAGCTTCATGGAGCTACGGTAACAGGGCCGGCCGTCGGCGCTCGACGAGCGGTCGGGGCCGAACCTCGCGGGGTTGGCGAACCTCGCGAGGGTTGATTGTCACTGGCCTGCTCCTCTACTTGGCATGACCCATGCCCGGCTCAAGTTCAGCGGGCGGTCAGGGCACGCGCGAGACTAGAAAGCGATACGGTGATTGAGGCTGCCAGCATGGCGAGCCCGAAAACGGCCAATGGCGCAGTATCGAGCGCCAATCCTGCCCAGGCGAGCCCAACGCCGACATTCCAGGCCCCGACGCGGAGACGTGCTGCGACGGCGAGCATCCGCCGCTGTCGGGCGTGCAGCTCAGGGCCGCCGGGCGTGACCGAGGGAACGAGATGGGTCCATGAGCCGACGAGCTCCTGGAGCATCCAACCGGCCACCATCGGCACCGCCAGCAGGCCGATCGACCAGCCAGCGAGCGGGCGGCCTCCCGCCATCTCAAGCAATGCTGCCACCACCGCGGCGGCGAACCAGGCGGGCCCGGCGAGGAGATGTCCAATCGACACCGCCCGCCAGTCGTGCTCGGTCGTGAACGGGCCCCGGCGCCGATAACAGTCGACCACATAGGCGATCTGCCCCGACGCCCCAAGAAACGTCAGGCCCATCCCGACGAGGAGCATGGGGCGCAGGTCAAGTGCGAAGCCGATCGCGACCACGACCGGCCCGATCCCGATGCCGATGGTCCCCGCGACCAGCGATCGGCCGGCGCGTATGCGCGCACCGAGCACGGTCGGAGCGAGGTAGACGAGCGTCGCGAAGATGGTGAGCGAGATGGCTCCGAAAAGCGTCAACCACGCGTGAGCCGGCCGCAGGAGCGCCCACTGCGTCGTCACTGCGGAAACACCGGTAGCGCCAAGGCCGCCCAGCACGACACCGGCGACGAACTCGACCAGAGCCGTCCCGTAGGCGCCGGCTACAACCGGGTGCCGGCGAGCGAGTGGATCGCGCATCGGCACGAATGTGTGCCATCCCACTGCGGCCAGTCCCACGACCACGAACCCCGTGCCGATCGCCACCCAGGGCGGCCCGAGAAAGCTGACACCGAGGACCACTCCGCTGCTTCCGACCACCAGGGCGGCCTGCGACGCCAGTCGTTGTCCCGCAGGGCTGGCGCGGGTCCCGGCCAGGGTGACCGCAAAGTGCGGCATGAAGGTGCCGATGGCAACGGTCGCCGCGCCCGCCAGCGCGAGGTGCAGCGCTGCCCACGAGCTACCCCCGCCAATGAGCGCCGCCGCCGCGGACACTGCGGCCGCGAGGATGAACAGGCCAGACACGCCGAGACCGAGCGCCAGCACATGGCGCTCGGTCAGCCGCGGTTGAGAGGCCATCGCCGCTTGGCGGCCGCCCGACGGCATCGGTCCAACATCGATCAATGCCCGCCCTCCATCGGCTCGCCTCCGTCACCGGCTTGGAAGAGACCGAGCGCGCCCTTGCCGACAAAGTTGAAGGCGTGGGTCACGATCGGGTAGAGGCCCGCCTCGTCGAAGCGCATCTCGACGATGGCACCTTGCGCCGGCGAGAGATCCACCGCCTGCGCGCCCCAGTTGCCCTCGTTGCCCGCCTCCAGCACGACGCCCTCCTTGATGACCGAATGGAAGATCGTGCCGACCACGTGGAAGCTCGAGTCGATGTTCGGACCGGCGTTCAGGATGAATACGCGGACCGTCTCGCCCACGGGGACTTCGATCGGATGATCGGCGTACTGGTTCGCGACACCATTGAAGACGACGAAGTCGGGGGCGGGCGCGCCGGCCGAGGCCTCGCCGAGGTCAATAGTCGCGCCCTGCTGGCCCAGGTACCACTCGCTCTGCACGAACGCGAACTCGTGATCGACCGGCGGCAGGCCTTCCTCGGGCTCAACGATGATCATGCCGAACATGCCGTTGGCGATGTGCATGAGGGCCGGGCTGGTTCCGCAGTGGTACATGAACACACCGGCGTACTTGGCCTCGAACTCGTAGACGAGCTCCTCGCCCGGGTTGATGGATCGCATTTCATCATTCCAGGCGACCATGCTCGCATGGAAATCTATCGAATGTGGCAACTGGTTGGTGTCAGGATTCTTGAGCGTGATGCGGACGGTGTCGCCCACCTTGACGCGCAGGACCGGACCCGGGACCTCGTCGCCGAAGGTCCAGACCATCTGCTCGTAGCCTGCGGCGACCGTCATCGGGATCTCGCTCATGACCAGCTCGATGTCATGCACTTCGCCTTCGGCGAGTTCGGGCGCTGACGGGTCACGAAGCACGAACTCTGCGGCTTCCGGATTCGCCTCCACCGGCGTGGCACCACCGTCGTCGGCACTGGGGCTGCCAGCGGTCGACGTATCGTTCATCGTGGGGGCCACGCCCCCGGCAATCACGCCGTTCATGAGAATAGACCCCACCACCACCATGCTGATGAAAAAGGCGGTGCCGCCTCCCACCAAGCCGGTGTACCAAAAAACTCGTTGCATGACCTCTCCCGTGAAATGAATGGATGTCCATCTCAGTTGTACGGGGTTCATCCTGTTGAGACACCTGCCATCCAGCCCTCGCAGCACGGGCCGATCGGACCCAACCGCAGCCGCTAGCCTGTGAGCCGATGGACCGCCACGATCGTCCCGCCCCGCCCCGCTTGATCCTTATCCCGCCGTTGTTGGCGATCGACGCCTGGCAGGCGGAGCCAACGCCAGAACGGCAGGCGGCGCTGGTGCGTGCCCTCGCAGGAATCGCCGCGCAGTTGGGACTCGGCATGGGACGCCTGCGCGTGGATGCGCCCCCGCTGCCGGAGCTTGACATCGACCTGGAGGGCGGCACGAGCGGGGCAGAGATTGCGCTGCGCATGCCAGGCGACGCGCGACCGATCGGCTCCGCGCGCATCAGCGGTGACCATGACCAGGCCACGGCGCTGGCTCACGCGCTGGAGCTGGGATTCACGGGCGCACTCGCGCGCGCACGCGCTGATCGCGCCACGAGGCAGCTGGCGGCGCTCGACCAGGCGGTGCGCGGCATCAGCGGAATGCTGGATGTCGACCGCGTACTGCAACTCATCACCGACCGGGTCCGAGACCTCGTCCGCGCCCAATATGCCGCCATCGGCATCGTGCGTGACGATGGCACCATCGAGAGCTTCACCACCAGCGGCATCAGCGATGAGGATCGGGCGCGAATCGGTGACCTGCCCCACGGTCGAGGGCTACTCGGACTGATCATTCGCGAGAACCGCAGTTATCGTGTCCGCGACATCGGCACTCACCCGGAGCGGTACGGGTTCCCGGCCAATCACCCTGACATGCGGGCGTTTCTGGGCATGCCCATCACGGCCTCCGGCGTGACCGTGGGCCGGCTGTACCTCACCAACAAGCTCGATGCCACCGAGTTCAGCACGGACGACCAGGCGCTGGTCGAAATGTTTGCGCTCCATGCCGGCATCGCCATCGAGAACGCGCGTCTTCACGATCGCGTGCGCCGGCTGGCGATCGTCGACGAACGCGATCGCATCAGCCGCGACCTGCACGACAGCGTCATCCAAGCCATCTACGGTCAGACTCTCGCTCTCGACGACGTCCCCGAACTGATCGAAGAGGATCCAGCCGAGGCGACACGCCGCGTTGACGAAGCCATCGACGCGCTGCATGCCGTCATCCGTGACATCCGCAACTTCATCTTCGGGTTGCGCCCGGTCCTGCTGGGATCGGGAAGCCTGGCCGAAGGCCTCCAGCATCTCGCGACCGAGCTGCACCGCAACGGCGGGGTGGAGGTATCGGTCTCGATCGCCGACGACGCCGAGGCGGATCTCCTGCCGATCGAGGTCGTGGCGGAGCTGCTGGCCGTCACGCGCGAGGCCCTGAGCAATATCGCCCGCCACGCATCGGCCACGCATGCGTCCGTTGAGCTCAGTCGTTCGTCAGGCGACCTGCGGTTGGAGCTGGCCGACGACGGTCGCGGCTTCAACTCCGAGCTGGCCGCCGAGCGCGGGCACCACGGCCTCGCCAACATGCGAGCTCGAAGTGAGACACTCGGAGGGAGCTTCGAGGTACGGAGCACTCCCGAAACCGGGACTCGCATCACCATCACGCTGGAGCTGACCAATGACCGATGAATCTGACAGGCCTCCCCTGCGCCTGCTGGTGGTGGACGACCACGAGGTTGTGCGGCAGGGGCTGGTGGCGCTGCTCGACCGGCGGGCCGGCTTCGAGGTCGTGGCCCAGGCCGGAACGGTCAGGGAAGCTATCGCCGAGGCCGCTCGTTTCGAGCCGGACGTGGTCGTCATGGATGTCAGGCTGCCGGATGGCACGGGCATCGAGGCCTGTCGCGAGATCCGCGCGGCGCGGCCCGAGACGCGGGTCGTGATGCTGACCAGCTACCCGGACGAGGAGGCGGTGCTGTCCGCGATCATCGCCGGCGCGTCGGGCTACCTGCTCAAGCAGGTACGCGGGCGGGACCTGGTGGCTGCGATCGAATCGGTCGGCCGCAGCGGCTCCCTGCTCGACCCCGCGGTAACCGAGCGAATCCTCGAGCGGGTGCGTGCGGCGGCGGGTGGCGCCAGCGACGATCTGGCCGACCTCACCGCACAGGAACGCCGCATCCTGCTGCTGGTGGCCGAGGGGAAGACGAACAAGGAGATCGCGAGCGAAGTCTTTCTGTCGGACAAGACGGTCAAGAACTACGTCAGCAGCATTCTGTCGAAGCTCAACCTTCAGCGGCGCACACAGGCCGCCGCGTTCGTGGCCAAGCGGCACCTGGGCGAGCCGCCGGCCGGAAGCTAGGCAGCGGCGTCCATCACCGCCTGATCGATGTCGTTGAGCACCCAGAGCGCCGTCGCGTTGGCGGCGACGTGGAACAACGCGCGGTCGGCCAATCGGCCGACAACGCCACCGGGCGGGGCATAGAAGCCGTCGAGGCGTAGCTCCTCGCCGATCGTCAGCCACCCGGAGAAGACCGGGAAGAGAGGCGCCGCAGATGCCGCGAGCCAGCTGATCTCCACGCCCCAGCCAGAAGCCGTCCGACGGACGCCCCCAACATCAAGGTAAGCCGCCTTCGTGAATGTGGTGAAGCCGGCTGCTCGCCCACCGATCCGCAAATGCATGTCGATCGCGAACCGGCGGAGATCGAGGCTCCTCGGGTGCTCGATACGTCCCGAGCCCCACGGGGTATCGCCGTCGAGAAGGGCTGCCACCTGCTCAGGCTCGCTGCGCGCCTGCATGGTGGCCACCAGGCGCACGAACCCTTCGGGCAGCGTCGGGATGTCCGGGCCTGCGGACATCACTCCTCCACGATGAGTGCGGTGACCATGCCGAACATGCCGTCGGGCCCCTCTGCGTGGGTCAGGACGTGGCAGTGGTAGGCCCATACGCCAACCTCGGTTGCCTCCACGATCACGTCGATGCGCTCGCCCGGCGCCACGAGGACGGTGTCCTCGAAGTGCGGCGTGGGCAGCGTCCAGCCGTCCTTGGCGATGACCAGCTGCGGCATGCCGTGCAGGTGCATCGGGTGAATCTGGAGCCCCTCGTTCATGTAGCGGATCCGGATCCTCTGCCCCTGCTGCGCCACGATCGGCTCGGTGGCCGGGAAGCCCTTGCCGTTGATGGTGAAGCCAAGCGGGCCGTCGTTCAGGATCATGGTGTAGTCGATGTCTGCCGCCGGCTCATCGATGGCCTCCGGGTCGGTCACCACGAAGGCGCCCAGCAGGCCCATCGGCACCTGGTGCTCGGCCATGAAGTGGCTGTGATACATGTGCGAGCCGGCGTTGCGCAGGGTGTACTCGTACGTGAACGACTCGCCCGGCATGACGGCCGGCTGGCTGATGACCGGCACGCCGTCCATGCCCGGAGGCACGAACAGGCCATGCGAGTGGATGGTGGTCGGCTCCGGCAGCTCGTTGTGCAGAATGATTCGGATCTTGTCGCCCAACTCGGCACGCAGCTGCGGGCCGGGCACCATGCCGTTATAGGCATACGCCTCCACGACCTTGCCCGGCTCGGTCTCCCACTCGATGACCGATGCGGTCAGCTCCCACTGCAGCGTCCCGTCGTCCTGAACTTCGGGCTCGAGGATCACGTTTCCGTTACCGTCGGTCTCGGCCGGGAACTGGGCGACCACGGCGGCATCGATGTCACGCATCTCCTCCGCGGTGCGGTCGTGCCCGGACGCAGTCGGCGCGTCCGACTCGCCGGCGACCGCGATCATCACGTCGCCCGTCATGCCACCGTCGGCGTGCCCCGGCACGGAACAGATGAAGCCCATGCCATCGGCGGGGATCGTCACCTCGCCGGTGGCGGTCTGTCGGCCCTCGGCGGCGATGGTCGTTCCATCGGCGAACGTAACGTCGTGAAGCATGCCGCCGTCGTTGACGAAGGTGACCGTGTACGTGCCCGGCTCGTCCACGTTGACCATGGCCGGCTCGAAGCCGAGATCGAACGCGGTGATGGTGATCTCGCCAAGGGGCTCTGTCCCGACCGCCGCGGGCACATCGGCGCTTGGCGAGGCGGTTGAGCTGACGCCACTGGTCTGACCCGTCCCAAAAACGAGGGCGGCGACCAAGAGGGCGGCGACGAAGACCGTTCCCATGCCGGTGAAGGCGGCGAAGTAGACGAAGGTGCGCTGCATTGCTGCTCCCGTGATCTGCATCGGTCCGCGGCCGGCCAGCCCGGCGCGTGTCTACCTGAGTTGAGCCGCGATGGCTGGATCGCGGCAGGGCCGATGCGCCCATTGGCCGGGGCCATTTGTCCCGACGGAAGGGGCCGCGTGGCATATCGGCCTCGAGCGATCCGGTCATATGGTGAAAGCGAACATGGCCTGACGGTTGTCAGGCGGGGATGACTCGATGCGGACACGCGTCCACATTGCCAATGAGATGCTCCACGGTGAATCCGTCGTTCACGAGGGCGCCCGCGATTAGGCGCCGATGGCACCGCCACCAGACCGTCTCCGCGCACATCAGCGCCATCCGCTCGCCGGATTCGACGCGCTCCTCGAACCGCGCGAGCGCCGCGCGGAACGCTTCGTCGCTCATGTACGCCTCGAATGCGGCAAAGCCAGGGTTCCGCCAACGGCTCTTCGCCCGTGCCTCGGCGTCGAGCGATCGCCGCCCTCCAAAGGCCTCACCCCACCATTCATACGCGATCACTTCGGCCGGCAGGTCACGGGCCAGGCGTTCACGCGACAGGTGCGGCTGTCGGCGCCCCAGTGGATGGCGCCGAACGTCGATCACGGTCTCGACCCCGCTTCGTCGGAGCAGCGCAGCGAGCGACGGGGTGGTTCGGGTGCCGTGGCCGACCGTCCTCACGACGGCGGGGCGCATGATCACAGGGTCCAGCCACCTCGCACCGAGTCGTCCGCCCTCACGGCCGTCAGCACCAGCGATGCACCGGAATCAGGCGGGCACATCGGTCACGAACCGGTACCCCAGGCCGCGTTCAGTCCGGATGTATCGACGAGGGATTCGCGTTCCGGGTCTGTTGGGATCGGCATGACCACCGCGGCCTCGTCGATGACGGTCATCGGCTCTCCGTGGTGGCTGATCGCAAGACTGGCATCGTCCCCGAGCCTATAGCGCGCGAGCCCCGACTGAATCTCGACATGCAGCCGGGTGCCGCGGAAGCCCACCGATACCGCCCGGCAGGATCGGCTCGCCGATGGGTCACCTCGTCCAGCCGTCGGTTCACGCGGGTGGGAACGGATGCCGATGCGCGATCACCCTTGCGAGGACCACGGTGGCAACCAGGCTGCCCGCGCCGGCCAGGGCGAAGGTCGTCGTGAGGCCGGATGTCGCCGCGACCTGTCCGCCGAGCCCTGGACCGACGACCTGCGCCAGACCGAAGACGATTGCCACGAGCAGGCCCTGGACCGTGGCGGCCATACCGGGCGGCGCCAATCGAGCCGCGTAGAGGACACCCCCGACGATGAGGAGCGCGAAGCCGGCACCGTGGATCGCCATCGTCAGTGCCACGAAGAGCGGGTCATCGAGGATCACGACGGCGGCCGCGCGCACGGCGAGCAGCGCGGCGCCAGCGACCAGCAGGCGCTCGAGCCCGAATCGGCGCTGGAGCGAGTAGTGTGCCACCATGCTCGGACTCTAGCCCGCCGCTCCGTTGGCCCACGCTGAGCCGACGATCCAGCGCGGTGCATCGAGTGCGACGAGGTGGAGGGTGAAGAAGGGATTTATCGTGGTGGAGGCGGTCCAG
>JBBSLF010000038.1:0-14628 GCA_038255505.1 Candidatus Limnocylindria bacterium | reverse complement strand
CTGGTCCAGGCGACCCGCGGCCGGCGTGGGTTCGGCTGGTCGGCGATTCGGATCTTCGTCTTGTTCAACTACCTGTTCACCGTGCTGCTGCTCCTCCCGCTGCTGTCCTTCAACCTGGCCGGCGGGACGTTCCTTCCCAGGGAGGGACAGAACCCGCTTCCGCTCCAGGCGATCGCCTTCGGAACGATGGTCGCGGGACTCGGGGCGGCCGCATGCGTGTATCTCTACTTCGAGTACCGGCGCATCACGCGACGCGATGCCGAGGAGGCAGCGCAACGCAGCGCGGCGCTCGCCCGGCGCTGAACCGTCCGCTCCTCGTTCACCTGGCGGGGTCCATGGTTGTCATCGGCGCCGCAGTCGTGCTCATCGGCCTCGAGGCGTCCAGCCCCTGTCCTCCAGGTGGACCGATCTCATTTGGTGACTGCGACGACGTTCGACCGTTCGCGATCGGCGTGGTGGGGCTTGCCGCGGCGCTGTATGTCTTCGGTGTCTCGGCCGTCCGCTGGTGGACTCGCGGGCTCCAACGGCGCGGTGTGGCCGATGCGCGGGCCGCCCGCGATTGGTACCTGCTCGCGGCCGGACTGGGGCTGATCGTGGCACCTCTGCTGGCCTTCACGCTCGTCTCGGGCCTTCGCTAGGATGAGCGCATGAGCATCGAAACCGTCGCCGACCTACGGACTCGCCTCGCGGGCATCGCCACCATCTCCGACGCGGGCTTGGACGTCCACGACGAAACGACTTTGCGTGGCGAGCTGATGGATGAGCTGGTGTTTGCCGCGGTGTTCGGGACCGATGACCTCCGCGACGCCACGCGCTGGGTGATCTGGAGCGCGTCGCAGGCGCTGGGCTGTGGATCTGCTTCGATTCACGAGCTGTACCGAGCGCGCGGTGCCGGTACGTTCGATCCCACGGGGTTCACCGTGCCGGCCATCAACGTGCGAGCGGTGACGTATCTGACGGCTCGCCAGGCCTTCGCCGCCGCACTCGAGCGCGATGCGGCGACCGTCATTTTCGAGATCGCCAAGAGCGAAATGGCCTACACCGATCAGCGCCCGGCGGAGTACGCCTCGGTGATCCTGGCCGCTGCTCTGCGGACCGGATGGCGCACGCCGGTCTTCCTCCAGGGCGACCACTTCCAGTTCAATGCCACAAAATGGGCCGCGGACCCGGAGCCCGAGCTCGAGGGCATTCGTGATCTGACGCGCGAGGCGGTCGGTGCCGGCTTCCTGAATATCGACATCGACAGTTCCACGTTGGTGGACCTCTCGCTCGCCACGGTGCCTGACCAGCAGCGCGTCAACGCCGATAACACGGCCGAGCTGACGCGGCTCATCCGTTCGCTGGAGCCATCGGGAGTGACGATCAGTGTCGGGGGCGAGATCGGAGAGGTCGGGAAGGTGAACTCGACCGAAGAGGAGCTGCGCGCCTACCTCGACGGCTACCTGGCCGCGCTTGACGACGGTCTCGAGCCGATCAGCAAGGTCAGCATCCAGACCGGGACCAGCCACGGCGGCGTGCCGATGGCCGACGGCACCATTGCGGCGGTGTCGATCGACTTTGACACGTTGCGCCGCCTCTCGGCGGTGGCGCGCGACGAGTACGCGATGGCTGGCTGCGTCCAACACGGCGCATCGACCCTGCCGGACGAGGCGTTCGATCACTTCCCGGAGCACGGCACGGCCGAGGTGCACCTCGCCACCGGGTTCCAGAACATCCTCTATGACACGGGCGGCCTGCCCGATGACCTGCGCGTCGAGATGATGGCGTGGTGCGTCGCCAACTGCGCCGACGAGCGCAAGGACGACGAGACCGACGAGCAGTTCCTGTACAAGACCCGCAAGAAGGCGATCGGTCCCTTCAAGCGCCAGCTCTGGACGTTGCCTGCTGCTGCTGCCGATGCGGTTGCCGCCAACCTGCGCGCCAAGTTCGACCTGCTGTTCGACGAGCTCGGCATCGCGGGCACGCGAGAGCTCGTGGAGCGCCACGTGACGCCGGTGTCGTTGCCCCGACCGCTCCCGGCCTCGTTGGGTGGGGAGGGTCACGATGCGGTGATCGCGGGCGCATCGGTCTTCGACGACGACGGCTCAGGGGAGTAGTCGATCAGGCTCGCCCTCTCGGCGATCGCTGTATGGGCCAATGGTCGCGCGAACGGCGCGGCGCGCTGCGTTTGTGCCCTGCATGGGTCACAGATGAGCGTGAGCTGCACGCCGGCGTGCCGTTCGTGCGTCGTGGTGTTCACTCCACGGGACAAAGCGCGCGCCGCATCGGCCTCTTGTGAAGAATGGCCCATCGAGTGGGCGTCCATTCGAGTAGTCGGTGCTAACGAACGCCGATGAGCTTCTGGAGCACCAGCTGATCGGCGAGGCTCACCAGCCGGCGGGCGGCCGACGGCGAAAGACGCGCGAGGGCAGCGAGCGCTCGGGCCATGTCCTCGGGGCCGAGCTCGCCGAGGAGCTGCCACAGGCGGTCGACTGTGGCGGGCTCCAGCCGATCGAGGGCGGCGAAGAGCCCTTCTATCGCGCGCGCGTCGCCTCGAACGAAGACCTCGACGCCGCGGTCGAAGCGCTCGACGAACTCGAGCAGCGACGTGAGCCGGTCACCGAGCCGCGAAAGCTCGGGGTCGTCGTCTCGCGTCGCTGCGGCGCGGGCCTGGTCGGTGCAACGCGCGATGACCGGCAGGACGGGATCCGTCTCGCGTTCCTTGCGCGCTGCGGCGACGCGGCGGAACCACTCCCAATGGTCACGGACGACGGTCCATGCCGCAGCGGCAGGTCCGCGTTGGCCTGAACGCCGCGGGGCATCGGCACGCTCGATCAACCCCCATTCCTCGCACTGCGCCAAGGCCAGACTGGCCGCGCGGTGGCTCATGCCCAAGGCTCGTCGCACTTCCGGCTCGGAGAGAGGTCCATCCGACACGAGCAGGTAGCCTTGGACGGTGGCGGTCGACGGCGCCACGCCCCATGCCGCACCAATGGCCCCCCAGGCGCTCGCGAACGACCTTCGCAGCTCCTCGGCTGCGCTGGCTGACGGTTGAAACGTGCTACTCACGCAAGCATATTACCGCGATCGCCTTCACCCGCCGCCCAACTCGGTCAGATACCCGCATTCGGCATGAATGGCACGCTCACGCAGGGCGACTCCGCCAAATACCCCGCCCGCGGGTACCCAGGGGGGAATTGACCGGCTCACGGGGTCAGATCGATCTGTTCTACGCGCGGGCAGGGTATCTGGCGGACTCGTGGGCCTCCACCGTGCCATTCACCCGCCCGTGGCATATTCCGACGGGATCATCGCCGCCAGCCGCCAGCGGGAAGCGCGTGGGATACGAAAAGCCCCGGCGCAGGGCCGGGGCTCTTTCGCGGAGGAGACGCGCAATCAGTGGGCGCAGCCGCCGGCCTTGGCCGGAGCTCCATCGGTGTTGAAGGACGACCCGCAGGCGCAGCTGCTGACCGCGTTCGGATTGTTGATGGCGAAGCCGGAGCCCATGAGAGAGTCGACATAGTCGATCTCCGCGCCCTCGACGTGTTGCTGGCTGAACTGGTCGATGACGATCGGCACGCCGTCGTGATCCTCGACGCGGTCGCCATCGTTGACCTTGTCGTCGAAAGCGAGGCCGTAGCTGAACCCGGAGCATCCGCCGCTCTTCACGAAGAGTCGCAGGCGCGCATCAGCCTTGCCCTCGCGAGTGCGCAGCTCAAGGACCTTCTTCGCTGCCGCATCGGTCACCGATACGAGCAGCTCGGTCGACGGAGCGCCGCCGCCGTTCATCGGGATCGGCTCGCGGGTAGTCTCTGAGATCGTCATGGGTGTGGCTCTCCTGGCGCCCGGAGGCGCATCGGTGTGGCTGATTTCGCTCTGGAAAGTATAGCAACCCCATGGCCCACGCTGGCAAGTGCCCTCAATCTGCTTGCCGATCGAACAAATGCGAGCCCCGGCGTCGCAGATGCGGCCCCGCTTCATCGGTACACTAGGCGTTCCGAGCCCGGCACGGTACCCGCACGAGGATCGACTGTGAGACTGGCGAGCCGCATGGAGCGCATCGGCACCGAGACCGCCTTCGAGGCTGCCGCCCGAGCGCGGGCCCTGGAGGCCACCGGACGCGAGGTCATTCACCTGGAGATCGGTGAGCCGGACTTCGACACCCCGCGCAACGTGAGCGAGGCGGCGGCGCGCGCGCTCCTCGACGAAGGCGCCACGCATTACACCGCTGCCACCGGTATTGCGCCATTGCGCGAGGCAATCGTCGCGGATGTCAAGCGCTGGAAGGGGATCGAGACCACGCCCGATCAGGTCGTCGTCACGCCTGGTGCCAAGCCGATCATGTTCTACGCAATGCTCGCGCTCGTCGATGACGGTGACGAGGTCATCTACCCCAACCCGGGCTTCCCGATCTATGAGTCCATGGCCCGCTACGTGGGCGGCACGCCCGTGGCCGCGCCGCTGCGCGAGTCGAATGACTTCCGGATGGATGTCGAGGAGGTCGCCTCCCTCATCACGCCGCGCACGCGCATGCTCGTGTTCAACACCCCGCACAATCCCACGGGCTCCATCCTCACCGATGACGACATTCGGCGCCTGGCCAAGCTTGCCGTCGAGCACGATCTGGTTGTCCTGGCCGATGAGATCTACGGCCGCCTCCAATACACCGGCAAGCCGCTGTCCATCGCGACCCTGCCGGGCATGGCAGAACGGACGATCACGCTTGATGGGTTCAGCAAGACGTTCGCCATGACCGGCTGGCGTCTCGGGTATGGCGTGCTTCCCGAGTGGCTGGTGCCTGCCGTCAGCCGGTTGGTCATCAACAGCGTGTCATGCACGAACGCGTTCGCGCAGGCCGGCGCGGTTGAAGCGTTGGTTGGCCCGCAGGATGCCGCGGATGCGATGCGAGAGGAGTTCATCGCCCGCCGCCAGCTCATGGTTGACGGGCTGAACGCCATCGCGGGCGTGTCATGCGTCATGCCGCACGGCGCGTTTTACACGTTCCCCAACGTGACATCGTTCGGCCGCACCAGCGCCGAAATCGCGGATCACCTGTTGTACGACGCCGGCGTCTGCGGCCTCGCCGGCACCGCCTTCGGCCGCCACGGGGAAGGATATCTGCGCTTCAGCTACGCCAACTCGCGCGAGAATCTCGGGCTGGCTCTTGAGCGCGTGGCGGAATCGCTCGCCAAGCTCGAGCGCACCGGCGAGCTGGTGGGGGCGGCCTCGTGAGGTGGTCTCGGGGATTCGAACTGGTGGTGACTCCGCCATCTACCCGCTCAGTGGGTCGGATACCGCCTGATTCGGTTCGACTCGGCCATTGCACCCGGCATGCGGGTACCTGCGCGGCTGTTGGCGGACTCACGGCCGTCAGCACCGACAGCTACTCGCTGGACGGGTATGTAGCGGAGTCGGGCCAATGAGGCCAAAGGTTCTCGTCACTCGCGTCCTCCCCGACGAGGGACTTGACCCGATTCGAGAAGCATGCGACATCGACCTGTGGCAGGAGGAGTTGCCGCCACCCCGCGACGAGCTGCTCCGCCGGGTCGAGGGCAAGGACGGGATCCTCTCCCTGCTGACGGACAGGATTGACCAGGACCTGCTGGACGCGGCCGGGCCGCAGCTCAAGGTGGTGAGCAACTTCGCGGTGGGCTTCGACAACATCGACGTGC
The DNA here is from genome assembly GCA_038255505.1 of Candidatus Limnocylindria bacterium. Classification (GTDB taxonomy): domain Bacteria; phylum Chloroflexota; class Limnocylindria; order QHBO01; family QHBO01; genus JACDBZ01. The sequence goes on along the minus strand of JBBSLF010000038.1, from coordinate 8,977 downwards.
CCGCGCTCACGAGAAGAAAGATCCCCGGCGGCAACACGCCGGGGGTCCTGACCGAGACGACCGCGGACCTCGCGTTCGCTCTGCTCATGGCCGCTGCGCGTCGTATCCCCGAATCGGTCGAGTACGTCAAGAAAGACCGATGGAAGACCTGGGGGCCGATGCTGCTCATGGGAGTCGACATCCATAACTCGACCCTCGGGATCGTCGGCTTCGGACGTATCGGCCGCGAGATTGCGCGCCGTGGTCGCGGCTTCGGCATGCGCATCCTCTACCACGACGTCCATCCGGCCAGGCCCGAGGACGAGGCGGAGCTGGGTGCACGACGCGTCGAGATGGACGAGCTGCTGCGCGACGCTGATTTCATCAGCCTGCACGTCAACCTGACCGATGAGACTCACCACCTCATTGACGCCGATGCATTGCGCGCCATGAAGCCGACCGCTGTCCTGGTCAACACATCCCGCGGGCCGGTCGTGGACCCGGCGGCGCTGGAGCAGGCACTCCGCGACGGCGAGATCTTCGCGGCCGGCCTGGACGTGACTGATCCTGAGCCCCTTCCTGCTGACCATCCGCTGGTGCTCCTGCCGAACTGCGTGGTCGTGCCGCATATCGCATCGGCCACGAAGGTGACGCGCGGGAAGATGGCGGCCATGGCCGCCGCGAACCTGTTGGCCGGCGTGCGTGGCGAGCGCCTACCGACGCCGATCAACCCCGAGGTCTACGAGTAGCCGCCGTGCCCGAGCCCCGGTTCAAGCTGCCCGACCTGTCACAGCCGCACAAGTACGAGCATCGGCGCCCACGCCGCCCGTCGCACCTGCCGAAGCGCCTCACACCGCCGCCGGAGCGCGCCGAACCGCCCGATCTGAGCCTGTTTCTCTACGCCGGGATGGTCCTGGCGCTCATCCTCGTCATCCTGGCGATCCCGTATCTCATCGCCTACATGTTCGAGGTCGTGCGCTTCTAGGCCGTGCGTGGTCGATATGGAGCGGGTTGGCTCACTGACGGTGCGCCCAGCGCTCCGCCCATCGATCGATGCCGGCAATGGCTCCGCGCAGATCGCCGCCTTTATCGGTCAGGGAGTACTCGACCCAGGGCGGGACGGCGCTGATGGCGTGGCGCTGGATGAGCCCTTCGTCCTCGAGCAGCTTGAGCCGCTGCGAGAGCGTGGCGGAATTGGCCCCGCCCAACGCGTCCTGGAGTTCGCAGAAGCGCTGGGTTCGCTCGCCGAGCACTCGCACGATGCGCATGACCCATTTCTGGCCGAGCACGTTGAGAGCCGCAGTCGCGGCGCACTCGGCGCGCAGTGCCTCTGCCCGTCGCGCGGCGCGCGAACGGTTGGCGGCGGGGGTCGGTGTGAGCCCGGTGTCCATTTCGAGGCGAACCCTAGCACCGCCCCCATCCCGCATCAACCGAGGACTTCAACCCGGTTCAGCCTTCGACCGTGATCGTCATGTTCATGCTCGAGTGGAAGAGGCAGGTGAGCTCGTATGTTCCCGGCTCGTCGAAGTCGATGCTCACGTTCTGATTTCCGGCAAGCTCAGCGTCGAGGACTGGGTTCTCCGCGGCAACCCCGTCGGTCCCTTCGGTCACCGTATGTGCCGCGCTGTCGGCGTTGACGAAGCTGACGGTGGTTCCGGCGGCGATCGTCAGCGCATCGGTGTCGAAGGCGAAGTCTTCCAGCGTCACCGTGGCTTCTTCATCGCCCGGAGCGGTGGACTCGTCCGGTGCGTCTGAGGCCGGTTGAGACGCAGCGGTTGTCGGATCGGCGCTGGCACCGTCGGCGGGAGAGGCACCGCCGGTCCCGCAGGCTACGAGGAGAAGGGCCAGGCCGGCGATCGAGGCGGTGGCGCGTGTGGGGCGGTTCATTGGTGAAGTGCTCCTGGTTGTTGATTACGCATGGGCGGTGCCGGCCACGATAAACCTTCTGAAGGAATCGGCGGTGCGACCCATGCCGGGAGTTTGACGGCCCACGGCGCGGACCGCATCATGCGTGTGCCCAGCTTCGCCCCCTTCGCGTCGAGCATGCCGCAGACCATTTACGTGTCGCCCCGCTCCCTCGGGGCACCCGATACCCGACCGCCGTCGGTGGACACCACCGACCTGTCCCGCCTGTTCGCGGGGAGCCCGGCACTTGCCGGCGTGTCGCTGCGCATCGAGGCCGGTCGCACGGTCGCTTTGCTCGGACCGAACGGCGCCGGCAAGACGACTCTGCTGCGGATCCTGGCAACCGCAATTCGGCCCTCCTACGGCACTGCTCGCGTCGACGGGCTCGACCTTGATCGTGATGCCGGCGCCGTCCGCTCGCGCGTCTCGTACCTTTCCCATGCGACCGGTCTGTATGACGACCTGACGGCGCGCGAGAACCTCGATTTCGTTGCCGTCATGCTTGCCACGCCCGATGCGGCGGCGCGCGTCCGGCGTGCGCTGGACGACGTCGGGTTGGCGAACCGCGCCGACGATCGGGTGCGCGACTTCTCGGCCGGCATGCGCAAGCGCCTGGCGATGGGTCGCATCCTGCTCGGCAACGCGTCCCTGGTGCTTCTCGATGAGCCGTACGCCGCACTCGACGCCGATGGCATGAGCCTCGTGGATCAACTGCTCTCCGCCTGGCACGAGGTGGGAGTGAGCGTGGTGATCGCGTCGCACACCACGGATCGTCTGGACCACTACCTGGACGGCAGCGTCACGCTCGAGCGCGGCCTGGTCGCGACCGTGAGCGGCGAGGGCGTCAACAGCACCCCGCCGTCGTTGACCCGCACCGCGCGCCGTCCCGCCGCGCAGCCAATCCGATGAGCGCGCTGATCATCGAGGCGAGGATCGCGGTGGCCATCGCCCGCAAGGATGCCGTCGCCGAGCTGCGCGGACGGCATGCCACGGTCAGCACTCTCTTCTTCGCCGCCATCGTGCTGCTGTTGTTCGGGTTCGCGCTCGGACCGGATTCCGCTCGCCTGGCCGATGCGGCGCCCGGGCTGCTGTGGTTGGCCGTCGTCTTCGCCGGCGTCCTGGCCGTCAACCGTCTCCACCTCCTCGAGACCGATGACGGCGCCCTCGAACAGCTGGCCCTGTACCCGGTGCCCCGTCGCGCCATCTATGCCGGCAAGGCGTTGGGCGGCGTGGCGGTGATGCTGGTGCTCGGGCTGGTCGTGCTCGGCGCGGTCGGCGTCCTGTTCGCCGTGGACATCGGCTCGGCATGGGCGCCTCTGCTGGCGACCGTGGTGCTCGGAGCCATCGGGATCGGAGCGGTTGGGACGTTCTACGCGGCGGTCACCGTGCGCCTGCGGGCGCGAGAGGTCATGCTGCCCCTGCTCATGCTGCCGGTGTTGGCGCCGCTCCTGCTGGGCGCCGTCAAGGCGACGGCAGCCGCGCTCGCCGGCGATCCGTTCGGGGAGCTGGGCGCCTGGCTTCAGCTGCTCGCCGCGTTCGACGTGATCATGATCGTGGCCGGGGCGGCGACGTACGGCTACCTGCTGGAGGATGGATGAAGACTCGCGTGCTCGGGTTGGTGGCGTTGGTGGCGGTGGCGACCACGACCGTCATCGGCCTGTTCGTGGTGCCGGCCGACCTCAACCAGGGCGACGCGCAGCGAATCATGTATCCGCACGTCGCATCGGCCTGGCTGGCGTACCTCTCGTTCGGGGTCACGGCGCTCGCCGGCATCGGGTGGCTGTGGAAGCGCGACCTTCGCCTGGATTCGGTGGCGCTGGCGGGCGCCGAGATCGGCGTCATGTTCACGTTCTTCGCCATCTGGGGCGGCATGATGTGGGGCCGCCCGATCTGGGGCGTGTTCTGGCAGTGGGAGGACCCGCGCCTCACCACCACGGCGCTTCTCCTGGCGCTGTACGTCGGCTACCTGCTGCTGCGCCGATTGACCGATGACCCCGAGCGCCGCGCGACGCGTGCTGCCATCGTGGGTGTCGTTGCCGCAGTCGACATCCCGATCGTCCATTTCAGCGTCGAGTGGTGGCGCGGCCTGCACCAGACGGCGACGATCGCATCACCTGACCGCGTCCTCGACCCGGCCGCGCCAGGCATCTTCATTCTGACCCTGCTCGGTACGGTGGCCGCCTTCACGCTGACCTGGATGTACCTGATGATTCGCCGATACCAGCTCGCACAGGTCTCGTTGGCGCGGGAGGAGGCGGCGCGCATGGACCTGCTCATGAGCGTTCGGAACGCCGAGGTGGCCCGATGACAGATGCGGGCTTCGTGATCGCCGCGTATGGCGTGATCATCGGCGGCCTGGGGCTGTATGTCGTCACGCTCTGGCGCCGGATTCGCGCAGCCCGCAAGGGCCGATGACGGTCGCAATACCAAGCGATCCGGTGCTCCCGCCGCGCCGCCGGCCGTGGGGCATTCTCGTGCTGGTCGGGGTCGTCGCCACCGTTGTGACATGGCTCGCCTTCAGCAGCGTGGGTAGTGCCCTGGTCTATTACCTGACCCCGACCGAGCTGCTCGACCGCGGCGAGGCAGCCATCGGCGAAACGGTGCGCCTCGGCGGACAGGTCGCCGCTGGCAGCGTGAGCGGCCCGGCGACCGACCTGACCTTCGTCCTCACCGACGGCGAGTCGGAAGTCACGGTCCACTCGACCGTGGCGCCGACCCGCTCGTTCCGGGAAGGAACCGGCGCGGTCGTCGAGGGGTCGCTGGGGCCGGACGGCGTTTTCACGGCGACCCAGGTCATCGTCAAGCACGACGAGAATTACGAGGCGCCGGCGCCCGGTACGCAGCCCTCGGACCAGGTCTTCGAGCCGGGCGAGGAGGACCCGTGAGCGCCCGATCTCGCCATGTACCAATCACCGTCGGTTCAGGCTGCTCGAAGCCGATCTGGCGTGTTGGAGGAAGCCGCTTCCACGCACGACGGCGCCCGTCAGGAAGCCAGCGGCGCTCCGTGGAGTCTCCTAAGCCGATCCTGGTTGGTACGTGGCAGTGGCAACGGGCAACGGCATGATTCCAAGCATCGGTCACGCCTCGGTCCTCATCGGCCTGGGGCTCACGGCGTATGCCCTGGTGGTGTACGTGCTTGCCGCGCGCGGGGGAGACCCTCGATTGGGGATCAGTGGACGGCGCGCCGTCATCGGCTCATTCGTGGCTGCCGCGGTGGGGTGCGTGGCCATGATCATTTCGCTGCTGACGCACGACTTCAGCGTGCTGTACGTGGCCGAGAACAACGCGACCAGCACGCCGCCGTTCATCAGCGTCATCAGCCTGTGGGCCGCGCTGGAGGGCTCGATCCTGTTCTGGGCGCTGCTGGCAAGCGGCTGGGCGGCGCTGGTGCTGCATCGGTATCGCGACCGTCACCGCCAGCTCATTCCGTGGGTCGGCGCGACGCTGGCTGCCATCAACCTGTTCTTCTTCGCGGTCATGGTCTGGCCCGGGAATCCGTTCCTCCGGACGGCTCCGGTGGCGGCCGAGGGCCTGGGGCCGAACGCGCTGCTCCAGAACCACCCGTTCATGGCGCTCCATCCGCCGCTGCTGTACCTGGGCTACACCGGTCTGGCGGTCCCGTTCGCCTTCGCCATCGCGGCGCTGCTGACGAAGCGGCTCGACACCGAGTGGCTGCGCATCGTGCGGCGCTGGACGCTGATTCCGTGGATCTTCCTGACACTGGGCATCGTCGCCGGCGCGTGGTGGAGCTACGAGGTGCTCGGCTGGGGCGGCTACTGGGCCTGGGACCCGGTTGAGAACGCCGCGCTGTTGCCGTGGCTGACGGCCACCGCGTTCATCCACTCGGCCATGGTCGCCGAGCGGCGCGGCGGGCTGAAGATCTGGACCAGCGCCATGGTCATCGCCACCTTCGTGCTGACCCTGGTCGGAACGTTCCTGACCCGGTCAGGGATCGTGGCCAGCGTGCATTCGTTCACCCAATCGGCGATCGGGCCGTGGTTCCTCGCGGCCATCGTCATCTCCCTGGCCGGGGCGCTGACGCTGCTGATCTGGCGCCTCCCCAACCTTGCCGGCGACGGGCGACCGTCGCGTACGGTCAGCCGCGAGTCGGCCTTCCTGTTCAACAACGTGCTGTTCCTTGGCTTGACCTTCGCCGTCCTGTTCGGCACGCTGCTGCCGCTCCTGGTGGCGGCCACCAGCGGCGACACGATCAGCGTCGGCGCCCCGTGGTTCAACACCGTCACCGTGCCGATCTTCATCGCGCTGTTGTTCCTCATGGGCGTCGGTCCCGCGCTGCCGTGGGGGACCGCGTCGTGGGCGACCGCGCGGGAGCGGTTCAGCATCCCTGTCATCGCCGCAGTGGTCGTGGTTGGCCTGGCCCTGGTCCTGGGCCTGCGTGACCCTGCCTCGGTCGGAACGCTGGGCCTTGCGGTCTTCGTGGCGGCCGTCATGGGGGATGAGGTGGTTCGCGGCGCCCGCGCGCGTGGACGGACCCGGGACGAGAATCCGGCACTCGCCACCTGGCGCCTGACGACCCGCAACCGGCGTCGATACGGCGGCTACACGGTGCACGTCGGCGTCCTGGTCATGGCGGTGGCGGTCGCCATCAGCTCGGGGCTGGCGTCTGACCGTACTGTCACACTCGCGCCCGGCGAGACGGCGATGATCGGCGCCTACGAGATCACCCACGACCGCCTCGTGGTCGAGCCGCTTGCGAATGACGCTCGTGTCATTGAAACGAGAGCCGAAGTCACCTATTCCGGTCCCCAGAGCGGATCTCTGGGTACTGCCCTGCGCGACTACCCCAACTCCCCGACGGTCGTCGCCACGCCAGCCGTGCGCACATCGCTGGCCGAGGACCTGTATGTCACGCTGCTCGCCTCGGACGCGGCCACGCAGACCGTGACGCTGCACCTGTTCGTGAACCCGCTGGTGGTCTGGATCTGGATCGGGGGTGCCATCGTCGGCGTCGGTGCCGTCTTCGCGATCTGGCCCGAGCGCCGTACGCGGCCGGTGACCGTCGAACATCCGCAACGTGCGACAAGGCCATCGGTCGAGAACGCTTGAGACCGATGCGTCACCTGCGCTGGCTGCTCATCCCCATCCTTGTGGTGCCGCTCGGGTGGCTGCTCTTCACCGGTTTCGAGCGCGACCCGCGCGCGATTGCCTCGCCTCTCATCGGTCAACCGGCGCCGACCTGGACCATCGCCACCCTGGATGGCGCCACGCTCGGGACCGATGAGCTGTCCGGCCACCCGTACATCGTCAATTTCTGGGCCAGTTGGTGCATTCCGGCATGCGTCGACGAGCACCCGGTCCTTGCATCGGCTCACGAGACCTATGGTGACGATCTCGTCGTGGTCGGCGTGCTGTACCAGGATGCGCCAGCGGATGCCGAAGGCTTCTTGGCCCGATACGGCGATGCCGGCTACGACAACCTCGTTGATGCCGGCGGCCGCCTGGCGATCGAGTACGGCGTGACGGGGCCGCCGGAGACCTTCTTCGTCGACGCCGATGGGATCGTGCGCGACAAGCAGTTCGGGCCTCTGACCGATGCGCTGATGGCTCAGCGCCTGGCCTCGATCGGCGTGGGCCGATGAAAGGCTGGTTGCCTGCCGTTGCCCTCGGTGCGCTGCTGGCGTTGGGTGCCCTCGTGGTTGTCCTCGCGCTGCGACCCGCATCCGTGGCGACCCCTGACGAACGCGCCGATGCGCTGGCCGCGGAACTGCGCTGCCCGGACTGCCAGGGCCTCTCAGTCGCAGATTCGCCGACGCAATCGGCCATCGAGATTCGTCGCCAGATCAACGAGCTCGTGGTGGCCGGGGCGTCGGACGACGAGGTCCGGGCGCACTTCGTCGCGCGCTACGGCGAGTGGATCCGGCTCGCGCCCAGCTCCGCGGCGCCGTGGCTGATTCCGTTCGCGTTCGTGGCGACGGCCGCGTTGGCGTTGGCGATCTGGCTTGTTCGGCGTCGATCAGTGCCCGCCCCGGTGCCGGCGCGGATCAGTCCCGGCGAGCGCGCCCGCATCCACGCGGAGGCGGATGCTCTCGATGGGTGAGGCTCTGATCGTGCTCCTTGGCCTGGTTCTGGCCGGTGCGCTCGTGCTCCTACCGTTGCGCGGGACGTATGTTGAGCCGGAGACCGACGATACGCGCTCGGCCCTTGAGCTCCGCCATCGCGTCGCGCTCGAGGCGCTGCGCGACACCGAGACGGACCGGGCGGCAGGCTCTCTGGACGACGACGCCTATGCCGCAGCAGTGGCAGAAGCCGAGGTGCGTGCCGCCGTAACGCGGGCTGCGCTTGACGCACATCGCGTCGAGATCACAGAACCAACCCGGCCGCATGGTCGGGGCGCTGCGCTGGTTGCCGCCGGCGCGCTGGGCGCCGCGCTCCTGGCCGGCGCGCTGGTGCCCGCCACCGGGATCGGCAATCAGACGGTGGTCAACCAGGGCCTCGCCGATGCTCAGGCAGCGGAGGACGCACGTCAGGACCGCATCGCGGAGCTGCTGGCCTCGTTGGCGGCGGATGCCGACGACCCGGAGACCCTCTCCGACCTCGCCGATGCGTACCTCGCGGGCTCTTCATCGGACGATCTCGTCCGTGGTGCGGTCGCGCTGCGCCTGCTGGTCGAGCTGGAGCCGCAGCGCGCAGATGCCTACGAGCGAATCATGAGCGCCTACCTGCGCGCCGGGGATTACGCCAACGCTCGGGCCGCGCACGATTCCTATGCCGACCTCGCCGAGGCCGATCCGGTTGAAATCGCCTTCTTCGACGGACTCATCGCGCTGCGCGGCGAGCAGGATTCTGCCCGCGCCGACGCCGCCTTCGATCGGTTCCTGGAGCTGGCACCGGACGATCCGCGCGCCGGCATGATCCGCGGCCTCCGCGACGCTAGTCGGTGAGCATCCGGCGCAGCATGCGCTCCAGGTCGGAAAGCTCATCGGCCGACAGGCGGTCGAGGAAGTGCGTTGCAACGCCGCGCAGGTGGGTGGGGGAGGCGAGTCGGAGGCGCTCGTAGCCCGCATCGGTCAATGAGGCCCATTGGCCGCGACGGTCGATATCGCAGGTGACGCGCTCGACCAGGCCATCGGCG
>JBBSLF010000037.1:0-14692 GCA_038255505.1 Candidatus Limnocylindria bacterium | reverse complement strand
TGATGACGTGGTCGGCTCCCGTTGGGACAAATGCCGTTGTGGCGGTCATTAGACGCGAAAGCGCGCCGTGAGGGGCCCTTCCTGAGCGTTGCTGAGCATGATCTGCCCTCCATTTGCCGGCTATTGCCCACCGGCGCGGCGTATGACCCAACGCGGGTCGCCGTGGCGACATGTGCCGTCCACACGGGCATTAGGCACAACCGCACAACCCGAGACCCGGTCGACGCCGACCTGCACCCATGCCTCATGGACCTCGAGAAGTACCGCTAAACCTCGTAGCTCATCCCTGGGCTGGCGATCTCCACCGGGTTACCGAATGTTTCGGTCGCCGCGTCCGTGGCCCAGGCGTCGCCGCCATTCACCGGGAGGTGAGTGAGCATCAGCCGACGCGAGCCTCCCTGGCGGGCGGCGTATCCCGCTTCGGCCGGTGTCAGGTGCCCGCGTGGTTCGGGTGGGGCGGCGTCCTCGTCCAACGAGCGGAGCGTGGCCTCGCTGAGCAGAAGATCGGCGCTGTCGGCCAGGTCGTTGAGGCCGCTGCTTGGTGCCGTGTCAGCCGTGTAGGCCAGGCGCCGATCATCGGCCTCGATGCGGAAGCCCCAGCACGGAATGTAGTGCTGCGTGGAGATCGGGCGCAGCGACAGGTTGTCGAAGACGACCGCGGAGCTTCCGTCGTGCTCCGACAGGCGGAAGGTGTCCTCGAAGTGCCTGGGGCTACCCACGCCGCGGGCAAGGTCGAGGAGTTGATCCGCGGAGCCTGGCGGCATCACCACGCGCAGGCGTTGGTCCTTCGGACGCGCGAGCCACGGAAAGACATAGCGCAGGGTCACGAGGTCGAGCATGTGATCGGCGTGCATGTGGCTCACGACGACCGCGTCGAGCTCGTCGGGGTGATGGCGTTTGACCAACTGCGCGACCACTCCGGGACCGATGTCGACGAGGACTCGCGATCCACCGCCTTCGACGAGGTATCCGGCGCACGCTTCCCCGGCGTTGGGCGAGGCGGGAGAACGTCCGAGAACGGTGAGGCGCATTCAGCGCTGCTCGATGGGCGTGTAGTCACGGGTGCCAGGTCCGATGTACACCTGGCGGGGCCGTCCAATCTTCGTCTCTGATGCCTCGATCATTTCCTTCCACTGCGCGATCCAGCCCGGCAGCCGGCCGATGGCGAACGAGTTGGTGAACATGTTCTTGGGAAAGCCGATGGCCCGGTAGATGAGTCCGGAGTAGAAGTCGACGTTCGGGTAGAGCTTGCGGCTCACGAAGTACTCGTCGCGGAGGGCGACTTCCTCGAGGCGCTGGGCAACGTCGAACAGCTCATCGTCGGCCCCTGTCGCCGCGAGCACGCGTTCGGCGGCGCGCTTGATGATCGTGGCCCGCGGGTCGAAGCTCTTGTACACCCGGTGGCCGAAGCCGGCCAGGCGGAAGGTGTCGTCCGGGTCCTTGGCCTTGTCGACCCATTTCTTCACGTTGCCGCCGTCGGCGACGATCCGCTCGAGCGTGGTGATGACCGCCTCGTTGGCGCCGCCGTGGAGCGGACCCCAAAGAGCGCTGATGCCGGCGCTGATGGAGGCGTACAGGTTGGCGTGCGTGCTGCCGACCATGCGCACGGTCGAGGTCGAGGCGTTCTGCTCGTGATCGGCGTGGAGGATGAGGAGCAGGTCGAGCGCCTCGGCCACCTGCGGGTTGACCTCGTAGGTCTCTGACGGCACGGCGAACATCATGTGCAGCAGGTTCGCGGCGTAGCCGAGATCGTTGCGCGGGTACACATACGGCTGACCGACCGCTTTCTTGTACGACCAGGCGGCGAGGGTCGGCACCTTGGCGATGAGCCGGTTGATGGTGGTCTCGACCGCATCGGCCTCGAAGATCTCGTGGGCATCCGGATAGAACGTGCTCATGCCGACGGTGCCGGACGCGAGTACGGCCATGGGATGAGCATCGGCCGGGAAGCTGTCGAAGAAATGCCGCATCTCCTCGCGGATGAGGGTGTGATGCGTCACCTCCGCCACAAACCGATCGAGCTCGTCGCGGCTCGGCAGCTCGCCCCAGATGAGCAGGTAGGCCACCTCCAGGAAGGTCGACTGCTCGGCGAGCTGCTCGATCGGGTAGCCGCGGTAACGGAGGATGCCTTCCTCGCCGTCGAGGAAGGTGATAGCGCTGGTACAGGCGCCGGTGTTGCCATATCCGGGATCAAAGGTGATCAGGCCTGTTTCGGCACGCAGCTTCGCGATGTCGATGGCGTTGTCGCCCTCGCTGCTTTCGACGATCGGGAGTGCCACCTCCTGCGCGCCGATGCGAAGGCCGGCGGTCCCCGCGCGAGCCGGCGAGTCCGCCGTCATCCGAGCAGCTCCGCGACGGCGTCGCGCTCCTCGCGCAGCTCACTTGTGGTCGCCTCGATCATCGAGCGGGCGAAGCCGTCGTGCTCGATCCCCTGCACGATGTCGACCGATCCATCGGTCGCGCGCAATGGGTATCCGAACACGAGGCCCTCGGGAACGTCGTAGCCGCCGGCGGCCGGTGCCGCGATGGCCGCGCTGAAGACCTCGCCGGTGGGTCGCGCAATGTTGCGCACGGAGTCGACGACAGCGTTCGCGGCGCTCGCCGCCGAGCTCTGACCGCGGGCCTTGATGATCGCGGCTCCGCGTTGCTGGACATTGGCGATGAACTCGCCGCGCAGCCAGTCCTCATCGCCAATGACTTCGGGCGCCGGACGGCCACCGATCGTCGCGTGCCAGGCGTCGGGAAACTGGGTGGATGAATGGTTGCCCCAGATCGCGAGGTCGCGCACTTCGCTGACCGGCACTCCCGCCTTCGCGGACAGCTGGGATCGGCCACGATTCTCGTCGAGCATGGTCATGGCGAACCACCGGTTCTTTGGCATGCCGTGACGTGCGGCAGCGGTCGAGCCAATCAATGCGTTCGTGTTGCACGGATTGCCGACCACGAGTACGCGGCAGGCGTCGGCCGCATTGCGGGCGATTGCCTCACCTTGCCCGGTGAAGATGCCGCCGTTGATGCTGAGCAGATCCTTGCGCTCCATTCCATCCTTGCGCGGCACCGCACCGACGAGCAGCGCCCAGTCGGCGCCGCTGAAAGCCTCATCGGTGTCGGAGGTACAGACGACGCGCTCGAGGAGCGGGAAGGCGCTGTCGTCGAGCTCCATGCGTACGCCATCGAGCGCGGGCAGCGCGGCGGGCAGCTCCAGGAGCTGGAGGCGGACCGAGGTGTCGGGGCCGAACATCTGGCCCGAGGCGATCCGGAAGAGGAGCGCGTAGCCGATCTGACCGGCGGCACCGGTCACGGCCACGCTGACAGGGGAATCGAGCATCGGTCTCCTGTGGCTGAGGGTGAACCCGAGTGTAGCGCAGGCTCACATTGCCTTGGCCGATGGCGCGCCGGTCCGATCCAGCGCCCAGTCCTCCACTGCCGATGCCATGGAGCGGAACGCCATGCGGGCCAACCAGCCAGCGACGTCAGATCGCGGCACCCACGCGAACTCGCTCGACTCGAAGTCGAGGACGACGTCCTGTCGTGGATCCAGGGCACGACCACGGAACACTGCGCTGACGGCGTTGGCCGCGGGCGAATGGTAGACCCCGTTCAGGCCGATGAGCTCGACCTCGATGCCGGCCTCCTCCAGCGTCTCGCGTCGCGCGGCCTGCTCGAACGACTCGCCCGGGTCGAGGTAGCCGGCGGGCAGGTCCCATGCTCCGAGACCCGGTTCGACCGCTCGACGCAGGAGCAGGACCGACAACTCCGCCGGGTCATCGGCCTCGCGCTCGACGAGGACGGCGGCAGCTGGCTTCGGATTGGCGTACCACCGCCAGGCGCATCGGTCACAGACGAGCGGTTGCTCATCGGGCCGGGCGCAATGTGGGCAGATGGCAACCGGGCGGCTCACGCCGCGCAGGGTATCAGCCAGGTCGACTACTTGGAGTTTCGGCCCGGCCGTTCAGCCCAGCCGTTGCGGCTCCGGGTGCGGGAGGTCTTCACGTCCCGCGGCCAGCATGAACATGTGGATGCGGTCGCGCAGACGATCCCGAGCCTCCCGGAAGGCGTCCAGGCGCACTGCCTCATCGCCCTCGACCCCTGATGGATCGTCGATGCTCCAGTGCGCCTTCTGCTCCACTCCGGGGAGCGTCGGGCAGGACTCCTTGGCCTGGTCGCAGACCGTGATCAACCAACTGAATGCATCGCCCATGAACGGCTCGAGCGTTTTGCTGGTGTGCTTGCTGATGTCGATCCCGATCTCGCTCATGACGGCGATGGCCTCCGGGCGGACGCTTGTCGCCTCGGTGCCGGCGCTGAACGTCGCAAACTCGTCCTTGCCCCAGGCCCGCAGCATGCCTTCAGCCATCTGGCTTCGCGCGCTGTTATGCGTACAGACGAAGATGACCCGCTGGCGATGTTCGTTCGTGCTCATCGCTGCCGATGCTACGCAACCCACGTCAAGCCGGTGTCAAGAACCGTGAATATCCACCGTGGGGATAACTTGTGGATAAGTTCGGACTCGGGATGCAATGTCGTGGAGAACGGGGATTGCACAATCCCGCTTATGCTCGGTAATCTGTGGTTGTCCCGAAGGGGCAGCCAAAGGCACCAGCGATTGCATCAATGGTCCAGCGGCGGTTTCTTCGGGACATTTCTGTGCCCCGTCAATCTCCGAGATTGCGCTGGAGACGGCGCACGACCTCGGCAGTCTCTTCATCGGGCCGATGCCCCGGCTCCGAAGCAGGCCCGGCAAACGTGCCGAACTGACGGTCGCCCGCATCCCCCAGTCCCGGCACGATATATCCGCGCTCGTTGAGGTGCGAATCCATGGCCGCAACGTGGATGTCGACGTCCGGATGGGCGGCCGACAGCGTGGTCATGCCTTCCGGCGCCCCGATCAGGCTCACCTGCTTCACGCGAGCCGCACCCCACTGCTTGAGGATATCGATCGTCGCGGCCGCGGAGCCACCGGTGGCGAGCATCGGATCCAGCACCAGGCAGACCTGCACGCTGGCGGCATCCGGCAGCTTGTTGTAGTACTCGACCGGCTTGAGCGTCCGCTCGTCGCGATACAGGCCGATGTGCCACACCTCGGCGGTCGGCAGGAGCTCGAGCATGGCATCCACCATCCCCAGGCCGGCCCGGAGGATCGGAATGAGGCCGACTTTCGGCTCGAGCCGCGCGGCGGTCATCGGTTCCAGTGGCGTCTCGATCGGCTCCGGGCGAGTCGCCAGATCGGCCATCGCCTCGTAGCCGAGGAGCCAGGTGAGCTCGCGCACGAGCTCGCGGAACTTCTTGGGCTCGGTCGTCCGATCGCGCAGGATGGCGAGCTTGTGGGCGACCAGTGGGTGCGTGCTGACATGAAGCGGCATGGGCGCCGATTCTAGTCCGCGACGGACCGGCACAATGGACCGATGCGCCCCTCGTTTCCTGTTCTTCCTGCTGCCTTCGGCACCTTCGGGCTGGTGTGGGGCGCCTGGCAGGCGGTATTGCCCGACCTTGCGGACCATCACGACCTATCGACAGGACCGCTTGGGGCGATCCTGACCCTCGGCTTCGCCGCCTCGCTGCCGGCCATGCTGGGCATTGGTCGCCTCCTTGATCGGTCCGGGCCCGGGTGGGGGATCGGCCTGACGGCGGTTGCCATGGCGGGCGGCCTGGGGCTGGTCGGGATGCTGGGTAGCCTTCCCGCCCTGATTGTGGCGGTCGTGATCTTCGCCGCCGGAAGCGGGGCATTCGATGTCGCCATCAACGGCGCGGCGATGGGCCACGAAACGTGGAGCCGACCGGCACGCCTCACGCTTCTTCACGCGGCCTTCAGTGCGGGCGGGCTGGTTGGCGCGCTTGGCGGCGGGGCTGTCCTCGGCACTGCCATTCCGTTTGAGATCACGTACTTCGTGCTGGCCGCCTCACTGTCTCTCGTTGCCGTTCTGGCCGCGCGCAGCAGGTGGGAGGCCATCCCGTCCGCGGGGTCCGTGCCGCGCGCAATCGCGCTGGCCATGTTGCCGCTCGCTGCCCTTGCCGGCCTCGCCTTCCTGGCGGAGGGATCGATGGAGACGTGGTCCGCCATCTATCTGCGCGACGAGCTCGGTGCGGCGGCGTTCATCGGGGCGCTGGGACCGGCGGCATTCCATGCCGCGATGCTCGTCGGCAGGCTCATCGGCGCGGCGGTGGCTGGATCTCTCGGCGCGCCCACCACGCTGTTCGTTGCCGGCGCCATGACCCTCGTCGGCATGAGCGTCGCCCTACTCGTGCCGCTCCCCGCGGTCGCCATTCCCGGAATGGCTCTCGGCGCCCTCGGTGCGTCGTTCGTCGTGCCCGTCGTCGTCAGCCTGGCGGCTCAGCGCGCCGGCGCGCACGCCGGTCGCGCCGCATCCTATGTCCTGACGCTCGGCTACGCCGGATTCCTCGTCGGACCGTCGTTCGTGGGCATCCTCGGCGAGGTCGCCGGACTGCGTGTCGCCCTGGCGATCGTCCCGCTGGCGGCAGCGATCATCCTGGTCACGTCGCGCACGCGCGTGGCGCGGTCCTGATGACGGATCCCGGTGCTGGTACGCGTCGTGCGGTGGTCCGACTCGGATCTACCTCCGGAGCCAGCATGCTGGTAGGCTATCGGTCCTGCACGACCGACCGTGCCCTGAGGCCGTCGCCGGATCCACCCAGAGGAGGTTAGGAGCATGGTCTTCGGATCGAAGCGAGAACCCAAGCCGGATAGCCTGTCACGCGAAGACGTGGTCGGGAATCTGTATCCGGACAGCCTGACGAGTGAGGTCGACGTGGCACAGTCACCCAGCGAATTCCCCCGTCGCGAAGAGCGCGGCAATGAGAGCGTCATTGATCCCCACGCACGGTTCAATGGCAAGTACGTCAGCGACCGCGACCTTCGGATCGAGGGAGAGGCGCAGGGCGAGATCGAGTGCCAGGGAACGCTGATCATCAGCCCGCAGGCCCGCGTGCGCAGCGCCATCAAGGCCCACAACGTCGTTGTGAACGGCGATTACGAGGGTGACGTCGATTGCGGCGGTCGATTCGAGATCGGCTCGACCGGTCGCGTCAAGGGCACCATCAAGACGCAGGTCCTCGTCGTCAAGGAGGGCGCTCACTGGGAGGGTGGCGTCAGCATGACCCGCGAGCCGGGAGCGCGTCCCGCGACCCCGCCGGGTGATCCGGCCTCCCGTCCGGGTGGCGCTCAGCCTCCTGCCGGCTCCGGTGGTGGCGGCAGCATCTTCAGCAAGGGTGAGCGGGGCGCCGGCGGCGAAGGCGACAAGCCGAACGCCGAGCCGCGCGAGGGTCAGCCGGCGGGCCAGGGCGGCGGCGGCCAGTAGCGGCGTCACCACATGGTCTGGGTGCGGAACCGTGGTTCGGCACGCCTCCGTCGTCATTTGAGCGTCAGGAGCACGGTAAGCGGGGTGTGGCGCGTTTCGTTCGTCATTCGAGCGTCAGTCGGACATTGGGCAGCCAGATGAGCCTGTCTGACGCTGCAACCTCCGCTGCTCACGCTCAGCGACGCGGCCGGTTCTCGCTCTGGTGCGCGGTGCTGTTGCCTAGGGTGCATGGCGTGCCCAGATGACGACGACCGGGCGCGCAGGTCGCCGAGCGACGGCATCAGCGCCTCCCGTGCTCGTCGAGGTCACGCGCGGCGAGCGAACGGAATCGGTCCATCGTGGGTCGGTGGTCGCGGTCGACCCGAGCGGCAGGATCGTCGCATCGGTCGGTGACCCGGATGCGTTCACGTTCACGCGATCGAGCGCGAAGCCGTTCCAGCTGGCGCCGTTCGTCGTCTCAGGGCGTTTCGATGAATACGGTCTGGGAACTGAGGCGCTCGCCATCATGGCCGCGAGCCACAGCGGCGAGGATCAGCACGTCCGGCTGGTGCAGGAGATCCTGCGTCGATCCGGGCTGACGACTGCAGTCCTCCAGAACCAGGTCCACGCGCCGTACGACACCGAGACGGCGCATCGGCTTCTGCGCGATGGAGAGAAGCCGACCGCGGTGCGCGGAAACTGCTCGGGGAAGCATGCCGGCATGGTGCTGTTCGCAAAGGCGTCGGGCTGGCCGATCGAGAGTTACTGGCATCCCGACCACCCGGTGCAGCGCCTTGCGCTGGAGACCGTCTCGGCCGTGTCCGACGTGCCGATCGAGCAGATTGCGACCGCGGTCGACGGATGCGGTGTGGTCTGCTTCGGGATGCCCCTGCGCGGCTTGGCGCTTGCCTTCGCCCGTCTCGCCGATCCATCGGCCGTGGCCGACTCGGTCCTGCGGGCGGCTCTGACGCGCATTCGCGACGCGATGATGACGCATCCGGAACTCGTCGCCGGTGAGCGCCGACGGATTGACACCGCCCTCATGCGGGCGTATTCGAAGCGGATCGTCAGCAAGGGTGGTGCCGAGGGCGTCCTGGCCTTGGGGTTGCCTCCGGGCGCATTGCCGGCCGACGCTCCTTTTGGCGAAGGACCGATGGGCATCGCTGCCAAGATCGAAGACGGCAACCTGGCTCGCCGAGCGGGTGACGTGGTGAGCATCGAGATCCTGCGCCAGGTCGGACTGGCGACGGACTCGCTGGCGGGTCCGCTGGTGGCGTACGCTGCTCCCCCGATCGTCGACCCGCGCGGCGATGGTTCAGGCGAGGTGAGGTCCGTCTTCCGGCTCGCATAACCGACTGACGGGCGCTAGAACATGTCACGCACAAGGTCGGCCAGGCGGATGAAGATCGGCGCCAGAAACAGGGCCGGCAGGAAACTGGCGACGCGCACCGCCTTGAGGTCGAGCAGGCGCAGCGCCACGCCAAGGAGGATCACGCCGCCGGCCGAGGTGATGGCGAGAACGGTGGCCGTGTCCATCACGTCGCGCAGCAGAAAGGCACCCCCGGCGATCCCGCCCTGCACGATGAGCACGGTGAGCGCCGACAGGGCCACCCCGACCCCGAGCGCCGCGGCGAAGGCGATGCTCGCCACGCCATCCAGCAGCGACTTGATGGCAAGCAGCGTGATGTCGCCGGTCAGTCCATTCTCGATCGATCCGAGAATGGTCAGCGGGCCGACACAGAAGACGATGCTGGCGGTGGCGAACCCCTCCGCGATGCGGCTCGGTCTCGCGCCATGGGCCAGACGTCGCTGGAACCACGCGCCGAGCGACTCGAGCCCATCGTGCAGGCGCAGCAGCTCACCGATCACCACTCCGACAAGAATTGCCCCCAGCACGGCCAGCTCGTCGCCGGGCTGGGCGGCCGGATCGGTGAAGACGCGCAGCCCCATGCTGATGCCGATGAGGGCGGTGAAGAAGGCCAGTCCGGTCGTCAGGCCCTCCTGCATGCGCGGCGGCATGCGCGCGCCGATCAACAGGCCGACGACCGTGCCGACCAGCACTGTTGCCACGTTCAGCAACGTGCCCGTCAGGAACATGGCGAGGTCGCGGCGGCATGCGTCATGCGGGTAGCCTACCTGCATGCTTCGCCACATCGGCTTCCTGACCATGATGGTCGTGCTGGCGGCATGCGCCGAGCCGGTGACATCGGCTTCACAGGAGGAGGGACGCGTGCGCTACGTGGCGCTGGGAGACTCGTACACCATCGGCACCTCGGTGAGCGAGGCGGACCGCTGGCCGAATCAGCTCGTGGAGCGTATCGGCGACCTCGAGCTGGTGGGCAATCCGGCGGTGAATGGCTATACCTCCGCCGATCTGATCGCCCGGGAGCTGCCGCAGCTCGATGATCTCAGGCCGGAACTGGTGAGCGTCCTCATTGGTGTGAATGACGTCGTCCAGGGCGTGCCGGATTCGCAGTACGCCGGCAACGTGGCGGTCATCCTCGACGATCTGCTGACGAGCCTGCCGCCTGACCGCATCGTGTGCGTCGCGACGCCGGATTACACGCGGACGCCGCGCGGCGCGGACTTCGGTGATCCGGTACAGCAGAGCGACGGCATCGTGCGCGTCAACGCCATCCTGCGCGAGGCATGCGAGCAGCGCGCCATTCGTTTCGTGCCGGAGATCTTCGAGATCAGCCAGGCGGCGACGGAGGACCCGTCGCTGGTGGCAGACGACGGGCTGCACCCGAGTGGCCGCCAGTACGAGCGCTGGGTCGACGTCGTCGCCCCGGTCATCGAAGAACTGCTGCGGAACTGACCCCTGTTAGGATCGGTTGCGATGGATCCCAGACTCGACCAGGACCGACCGATGCGCGTGCGCATGGCACCCAGCCCGACCGGGCCGCTGCACCTTGGCACCGCACGGACGAGCCTCTACAACTTCCTGACCGCTCGCCATGCCGGCGGGACCTACGTGCTGCGCATCGAGGACACCGACTCGGCGCGCAGCACGGTCGAGTTCGAACGCGACATCATCGATAACCTGCATTGGCTCGGCATCAGCTGGGACGAGGGGCCGCAGGTTGCCGGTGGCGACGACGTCGGATCGCATGCGCCATATCGGCAGAGCGGCCGGATGGATCGCTATGCGGAGGAGGCGCATCGGCTGCTGGAGAGCGGGCGGGCGTACCGCTGCTGGTGCACGCACGAGGAGCTCGAGGCGGTTCGCCGTGAGCAGGAGGCAGCGAAGGAGCCGCCACGCTACAACCGGCGCTGCCTGAACCTGACCGATGCGGAGCGCGCCGCCTTCGAGGCCGATGACCGTTCGTCGGTCATCCGGTTCCAGGTCGAGGCCGAAAAGATCCGCTTCGATGACGTCATCCGCGGCGAGGTCGAGTTCGACAACGCGCTGCTGGGCGATTTCGTCATCGTTCGCAACGACGGCGTTCCGCTCTACCACTTCGTGGTGGTGGTCGACGACGAGGCCATGGAGATCACGCACGTCATCCGCGGCGAGGATCACCTGAGCAACACGCCGAAGCACATCGCGCTGATCCGCGCGCTCGGGTATCGCGAGCCGCGATTCGGGCACATCCCGCTCATCCTCAACGCGGATCGGTCGAAGATGAGCAAGCGCAAGTCGCAGACGGCCATGACCGCGTATCGCGAAGAGGGATATCTGCCGGAGGCGATGGTCAACTTCATGGCGTTCCTGGGCTGGTCACCCGGCACCGAGGAGGAGATCTTCACGCTTGGCGAGCTCACCGAGCGCTTTGAGATCGAGAAGGTCCACAAGGGCGGAGCCGTCTTCGACCGTGACCGTCTCGACCATCTCAATGGGGTTTACCTGCGCGCCATGACCGATGAGCAGCTCGCGCTACGGCTTCGCCCGTGGGTTCCCGACGCGGTGCGCGACGACGACCTTCGGCACATCGTGCCGATCGTGAAGGAACGGCTCGTCAGGCTTGCGGACATCACTGGCCTCGCGGCCTTCCTGTGGGAGACCGATGCCGTCGTCGCGAGCTGGTACGGACCGGAGCTGCTGCATCCGAAAAAGGGCGGCCCGGCGGAGGCACGGGCAGCTCTCGAGGGCGCGCGCGGCATGCTCGGCGAGCTGGACGACGCCGACTTCAGCGCCGAGGTGATCGAGCAGCGGGCTCGTGGCGCCGCCGAGGCGATCGGTGCCAAGGCGGGGGACTTCTTCTCGCCGATCCGCGTGGCGGTAACGGGCCGAACGATTTCGCCTCCGCTCTTCGACTCACTCGAGCTGCTCGGCCGGGAGCGGTCCCTTGCCCGGCTCGAGATTGCGCTCGAGAAGCTCGGAGAGGTTCCTGCATGACCGATGACGAACGGAAAGCCGGCGCGGGCGATCTTGCGCCCCGACTGGACGAGCTGATCGACGCGGAGCTGCTGGTACCGGTTCGTTCCTCGTCGGGCGAGGTGCCCGACGCGACGCAGCTCGGGGTTGACGCCTTCCGCCATGGCACCGACGAAGCCGGTGAGCGCTTCCTGGCCGCGTTCACCGCTCCCGAGGTGCTGCGCGAGTTCGGTCCACCCGGCAGCGACCACGTCCGCATGGCCGCGCGTGACCTGTTCGAGCGTGCCGATGCCGTTCAGGAGCGCGTGGTGATCGACCCAGGAGCGCCGACGCAGGTCGAGATCGCGGCGGGGGTGCTTCCCTTCCTGGCTGCGGGCATCGACCCCAATCGCCCGGACGCGCTACGAGCCCGCCGTCCTTTGGGCGAGCTCGCGACGCTGGAGGTGCCGGAGCAGGTGCCCGATCCCTTCGGGCGCGAGCTGCGGGCGGCGCTCGAGGATCTGGCGCAGGTCGAGCGAGCGTGGTTGCTGCGCGCGGGCACCGCATGGACCGCCGGCGTGCAGCTCGTGCCAGACGCCGTGCTGGGTGATTTTGACGCCGTGCGAAACCGGCTCCACGCGGTTGCCACGGAGCACCTCGGCTCGCGCCGGCTCCTCGCCGTCACCGACCTCCGTGCGCCGGCGTTGCGCGAGATCTACGATGCTACCGCCGCTCCGTTCTATGTTCGACGCGAAGGGCAGAAGAGCCTCCTGTCGCGCCTGTTCGGCGGCTAGGGAACGAGTACGAGGCGACCTTCGACCGCGCCTGAACGCAGCCGATCGTGTGCCGCGACCACGTCATCGAGCGGGACGGGCTCAACCTCCCAGCGCAGGCGGCCGCGGGCTGCCAGGCGAACGACGTCGCGCAGGTCGTCGCGCGAGCCCCATGCGACGGTCGTGAGCCAGGATTCGACCGGCGGGCTCTCGAATCCGAATGGCAGGCGACCGCCCGCTTCGCCAACCAGGAGAACAAGTCCATCCGGCGCCACCACCGCCGCGGCGTGCGCCAGCGTATCGTTATTGCCAACGAAGTCCATGACGACATCGGCCGTGCCGCCGATCAGCTCACGCGTCATGGCCGGATCGCCGTTCAGCAGGCCGATGTCGGCGCCCAACTCCGACGCGCGTTCCAGCCGGGCGGGATCCAGCTCGCGAACGGCCAGCAGCAGGTCGGCGCCCGCATCCGGCAGTAGCCGCAGATACTGGAGCGCGAACGCGCCAAGCGCGCCGCAGCCGATGAGCAGCACCCGCGCACCGGGGACGAGCCATCGGGAGGCGCGGCGGACCGCGCGATACGGCGTGATGCCGGCATCGGCCAGCGGAGCGGCACGCACCGGGTCCAGCGATCGCAGCCCGACCAGGTGTCGTGGGTGCGGCACGACCATCATCTCGGCGTAGCCGCCATCGGCCTGGAAGCCCGGCGCACGCGAGGTCGGGCAGCGCTGTTCGGCTCCCCCCTGGCATTCCCGGCAGGCGCCGCATCCCCAGCCGCCGAACACGATCACCGCGTCACCGACGGCCAGTCGCAACCGACGGAGCATCGGCTCGGCGTCGGGTCCGGCAGCATCGACCCAGCCGGCCACCTCGTGCCCCAGCGTGATCGGCAGCTCGACGCGCTTCTGCGTGCCGTCGACGATGTGCAGATCGGTGTGACAGATTCCGCACGCCCCGACGCGGATGCGCACCTCGGTGCCGGCCGGCTCCGGCATCGGCACATCCTCGAGTCGCAGTGGCTCCTCGGCGGCATGCAGGCGCGCAGCGCGCATCGGTCCGGGGCCTAGGGGCCAGTCGTCGCGGGGATCGGCTCGGCGAGGGCGCGCACGACCTGGTCGATCAGAGTCTCGGGCTCGATCGGATCGATTACTGTGCGAATGAGCCCCGCGCGGTCCACCACCACGGCCACGGGTTTCACCACGTTCACGTTGGCGCCGTCCGCCTCGGTCTCGATTCCCAGCAGACCGACCGCGCTGCGCCGCTCGTCACTGAACAGCAGAAACGGCAGCTCGTGCGCGGCGACGAACTCGGTCTGCTGTTCCTCGGAGTCGGTGCTGATTCCCACGACCGCGATGCCGGCCTCGTGCAGACGATCATGTCCCGCCACCAGCGATCCAATTGCCTTGAGGCCTCGACGACGTCCCGCGCCAGTGAGGCTCGGAGCCCCGAAAAAGAGGAAGAGGGCTGGCTGCTTCGTGACGAAGCTGCGCAGGTTGAGAAGGTATCCATCGGTGGCGCGCAGGCCGACCGACGGCAGCGGATCACCGGCCTTCAGCTTCATGCTCATGCGCCGATTGTAGCGGCGGCCCCACAGCGACCACACCGCCAGACTGATGAACCAGCCCATCCCCCTCGAGCGCGATCAACACGCGTTCCCACCCGGCGTCGTCGAGCGCCGGACCGATGCGGTCGGCGTCGGCCCCGAGCGCCTGCCGAAGTACGTCGGCCGGCGCGGCGTGACCGGGACGAAGGGTCAGTTCTCGCAGGACGGCGCCGCGATATGCGCGGTCGGAACCGCGCAGGGTCGCCTGACGAGGCACCGCCACGCGAGCCGCTCGGCCGCGCGATGGGCAGCCGTCCGCGATCGGGCAGGTGCCACAGCGTGGTTCTCGCGAACGGCAGACTGAGGCGCCGAATTCCATGGTGGCGTGCGTCCAGGCATCGGTCTGTCCGGCGTTCCCGATGGCTGCGAGCGCATCGGCCAGGCGCTGGAGCGCGGGTGGGCTGTCCGCGAGCGCGAAACGGCGAAGAAACCATCGGCGCACGTTGGTGTCGACCACGCCGACCGGTATTTCGAAGGCCAGCGAGGCGACCGCGCGCGCGGTGTACGGACCGACGCCGGGCAGCTGCTCGAGCCCGGAGACCGTGGCCGGCCAGCCGTCGCGTGCCACCATGGCGGCGGCGCGTTGCAGGGACAGGGCCCGACGGTTGTAACCGAGCCCGCTCCATTCGGCGAGCACGTCCGCCGCTCTTGCGGCAGCCAGTGCCTGGGCTGAAGGGAAGCGACGCAGGAAGCGCGGGAAGCGGTCGGCAACCCGCGACGCTTG
>JBBSLF010000036.1:0-15169 GCA_038255505.1 Candidatus Limnocylindria bacterium | reverse complement strand
CCAGGCCAGCGCGGCGAGGAGTGGGAGCGCGTAGAGGTTGCGAAAGATTGCGGCGGTGGCGGGCGACACATCGGCCAGCGAGACGAAGATCGCCGAGAACGCGATGGTGAGCGCCCCGAGGACGCCGGCGAGAACGGGTCGATCCGCCAGGGCCCTGGCGAGGGTGCGCATCGGCCCAGCCTACCGGCGTGCCGGTTCCTGCGCTTGAACCGCGGTCTCAGGCGGGCGCCGCGAGGTCGCGGCGAGGAAAGACCACGAGCGCGTAGACGATCGGCACCACGAAGGTAGCTCCGAGGATGACGAAGTCGATCGGGTCGACCGCACCGGCCAGGATCTCCGCCGGCTGGAAGTGGTGGAACAGCGAGAACTCCTGGGTCCACTCGGCCTCCTGCCACAGCGACCCGAGGATCTCGAAGAAGTAGTTGACGATCAGGTAGGCCAGCGTCAGGCCGATGGCCGGCCCCGGCCGATCGAAGCTGACCGATGCCGCGAGCCCAAAGGTGGCAAAGGCACCCCACAGCAGCAATCCGTTGAGCAGCACCATCGGCATGTGCTCGATCGGAAGCTCGTCGAGCACGCCCTGGATCGCGGCGCCGACGACGAATCCGGCCAGGAACGTGAACAGCACGGACGCCACGACCAGGAGCAGGCCGGCGGTGATGCTGGTGTAGACCGTCGTGCGGCTGATCGGTCGCGAGAGGAGCACCTCGAGCGTCCCGCGCTGGCGCTCGCCGGCGATTGCCGTGCTCGTCGCTCCGACCGCGAAGATGCCGAGCATGGCGAGCACCAGCGGATGCTGCGTTCCCAGCGTCACCGCGCCGGGAAGCGTGAACAGCGATCCGGAGCCGAAGCTGAGCAACTCCTCGGGGAACGCGCCCGAGTTGGCGAGGTCGCGGATCACATCGGAGAACGCGGCGTACACGACCGGGATCAGGATGCCCCAGCCGAAGATGGCGATGCTCACGATGATCCATCGCAGCCGCTGCCAGGCAAGGGTCCGAGCGAAGAGCGCGCCGTTCATGTTGCCTCCGATGGCGCGGCCGCTGCCGGCGTCGGCGGCTCTTCCGCGTAGTACTCGAGGAACGCCTCCTCCAGGCTCGCCGGCTCGATGGTCAGGTCCTCGAGCGACGGCGAGGCAACGGCTCGCACGAACTCCGAAACGTCGCCGTGGAGCGTGCCGAACAGTCGATCGCCGTCCACGGTGACGTCGACCAATCCCGGGATCGTGGACGCGTCGGGCGCGGCGCCACGCCACTGGATGGAGACGCGTCGTCGCCGACGGGCGAGGAGCTCGCGCACCTCGTGCACGGCCATCAGTCGACCGTGGCGAATGATGCCGACGCGATCGCAGACGCGTTCGACCTCCGACAGCACGTGACTGGAGAAAAAGATCGTGCGGCCCTCGGCGCGCAGGTCGGCCAGGATGGCGTAGAAGGCCTGCTGCATCAGCGGGTCGAGCCCCTCGGACGGCTCGTCCAGGATGGCCAGCTCCGGGTCATGCTGGAGCGCCTGGATGACGCCGATCTTCTGGCGCATGCCGCGCGAGTAGTCGCGCACCCGGCGCCGGAGATCGGCCTGGGGCATTCTCAGCCGCTCGACCAGGTCGGCGCGGCGGTAGGGCGCCCGTCCCTGGAGGCGCGCAAGGTAGTCGAGCACCTGCTCGCCGGTGAGCGAGTCATAAAGAGCGATCCCGCCCGGTAGGTAGCCGGTCAACCGCCGAATCTCGACGGATTCGGACGCGACGTCCATGCCGAGCACAGTCGCCGATCCGTGCGTGGCGTGCAGGAATCCGAGCAGCGTGCGGATCGTCGTCGACTTGCCCGCGCCGTTCGGTCCCAGGAAACCGAAGATCTCCCCATGTCGCACATCGAGGGACAGGTCGGTGAGAGCCTCGACCGATCCGTAGTGCTTCGTCAGGCCACGAGTGCTGATGACCGCGTCGGGGGTTTCCATGCCGATGGATCGTAGCGCGCGGCCGGCCGGACCGCGCGATCAATCAGCCTGCGTCGCGGCACGCGTCCGGCGACGGCGGCGCGAAGTATTCCGCGGCGAGGAGGCGGTCACTCGAGAGAGTCAATGCCCAGACGCTGCCCTTGGCGGCGACGAACGGTGAAGGGAGATCAACGTGGTCGGCCGCGGCCAGGCGCGAGACGAGGTCCGGGATCACGTCGCCCTGGCTGCAGGCCACGATGTCGCGCATCGTGTCCGCGTCACGCAGGAGCGCCACCGCCTCCTCCTCGCGGCCGGCGTGGCCGATCTCGGAGAGGACCGGCGCCTCGCGGACCTCGAGGCCGAGCGCGTCGGCGAATGGTTCGACCGTCTGCGTGCACCGAACGACATCGGCCGACCAGATGCGCTCGACATCGAAGCGAGCCAGGAGGCGGACGAGCTCATCGGCCTGTACCTGGCCACATTCGTCGAGGGGCCGGTCGCGATCCTCCCCGTTCCACTTCGAACGGCTGCCGGCGCGCGCATGGCGTACGATCAGCAGGGTCCGCGTGGGCGCCGGTCCGTGGGCGAAGCGCAGGAGGAGCTCGCGGTCGGTGTCGCGCGTCAGGATCTGCTCGGCGCCGGCCAGCGGCAGCCAGCGCATGTCATCCACCTCGCGATTCGGCGTGAAGGTGCCGGTCGTTGCCTGCATCGCCCACCAGCGGACCACCTTCGGCCGAGCATGGCGTCCGACGACCTTGTCGTAGCGCGTCTCGCCCAGCGGCCGCCCGACCCGGACACGGAAGCCGGTCTCCTCGAGCACTTCGCGCACGGCACCTTCGACTTCCGCCTCACCCGGCGCGAGCTTGCCTTTCGGCAGGCTCCAGTCGTCGTATCGCGGCCGATGGACGATGGCGACCTCGACCCCGGCCTCTCCGTTCGGCGCGCGGCGCCAGACCACGCCACCAGCCGCTCGGATGATCGCGCTCAACCGCGCGCCCAGCGCCGATGTCGTGGTCGCCGTACGCGGTGCCAGAGGTCGGGAAACGCGGCTCTATCCGCCTTTGCGGCCGTGGCCTGGCGCTCGAGAAGCACGCCAGCCGCGAGGTTGAACGGTCCGTCTCCGTCGCGCCGTGCGGCGCCGGCCAGGATCTCGTCGCGGGCAATGGCCGCGTCCTGGTGATTGCCGAGCAACGTCTGGAGCCCGGCGAGCTCCTTGGCCATGCGCTTCGCGCCGTCCCGGCCCTTCACGTCCAGGGCCGGGGCGATGGCCGCGGCCGCGTAGCGCGCGCGCTTGGCCCGAATCCGGACTTCGTGATAATCGGCGACGGGCGATGTTGGTTCTATCGCATCGGCTCGCTTGGCGAGCGACTTCCATGCGGCACCGAACAACGGTGGCAGGACGTCGCCGGCCGGCTGAGCGGCGAGCTTGACCAGGCGCGGAGCCGCGGCGGCCGCCACGAGCCGCTCGAGAACCGCGGCGTAGCGCTCGTCGCGCAGGCGCTCCATAAGCGCGGTCTGAGCGCGCTTGCGACGCCGAACGAGATCACCGAACAGCGGGTCGATCATGGGTTTCAGGTCGTTGGCATCGGCCGCGAGGCGCTCGAGGAGCACGTCGAGGTCGCGGACGCGGCCGAGAACCCGCGCCAGGTCGCGCAATTCGTCAACAAGCCCGTTCGACCAGCGCTGGTCGATCAGTGGCGCGAAGGTACGAAGGTGGCTCCGCGCCGTACGGAGGCCGACGCGGGCCTGGTGGACCGACTCCGCGTCCCCGAGGCGCATGCCCGCGTCGTGTCGGATCACCCGCGCCACCGCGTCGGTCAGCGCCGCGCGCACCGCATTGCCGGCAGCCAGATCAGGCCCGATGTCCGGTGAGACCGCGTCGGCAGGCGCGGTCGCCGCCGGTCCCAGGGCGCGGACCGCCTTCGGGATCGGCTCCGCGTCGACCGCGCCGCCGGCGCGCAGCAGGCCGCCAATCCGCAGCAGGTCCCCGGCGCCAAGCGTGCGAGCCTCGAGTTCGAGTTCACGGAAGCGCGAGATCACCGCTCCGTCATCCATGACCGAGACTTCGTCGTCATCGAGCAGCGCAATCACCTGTCCGTCGGCGTCGAGAAGCGACCACCGCCGGCGCCGCGTGCGCAGTTCGGCGATCTCGGTGAGCGGGGCGGTGCGTGCGTATGCCGTGACGAGGTCGACAGCCTGACCCGGGATGCGGTCGGCACTGCCTTCAATGTCGATCTCGCGGCGCGCCAGCAGCTGCCCATTCGCGCCAGCGTTGTCCGCACCGTGGTCAGGCAGCGGCAGCTTGAGGGTCCAGCGCGGTCCACCAGGCTCGCCGGAGCGACGACGCAAGGTGACGCCATGGCGCGCCAGGCGCAGGTCAACGGTGTCCCAGTAGCTGGCCCACAGGTCCTGCGGCTCGTCCTGTCGCACTTCGGCCACGGACGGGTCGACGGTCAGGTCGGGAAGCGAGAACGTCCCGTGGACCGCGAGCTTCAACTCGACCTCGGTCATGCCCGGATCGGTCATGTGGAGGCCCCGGGCTGGAGAAGCTCGCCGTGGAGGCTGACGACGGGTGCTCCGCGCGCTGGCGTATCGGTCAATCGCTGCCAGCTGGCGTCCGGCAGCAGGCGCCAGGCGCCCGCGGTATCGGCGAGGGCCAGCGTGAGCAGCGCCTCGAGCCGCGCCCGGATGAAGGCGTCATCGACCCGCACCAGAGTCTCGACCCGCCGGTCGAGATTGCGATGCATCATGTCGCCAGATCCGAACCAGACCTCCGGCGCGCCGCCATTGGCGAACCAGTAGATGCGCGAGTGCTCGAGGAAGCGTCCCAGGATGCTCCGAACCTCGATCGTGTCCGACAGTCCAGGAACGCCAGCGCGCAGGCCGCAGATGCCGCGCACGATGAGCTCCACCCTGACCCCCGATTGCGAGGCTCGATACAGCGCCTCGATCACCGCTTCGTCGACGATGCTGTTGAGCTTCCAGATGATGCGGCCCGGTTCTTCCGGAGTCGACAGCCGGCACTCGCGCTCGATCATCTCGATCATGCGCCGTCGCAGGTGCATGGGCGCCATGATGAGCCGCTCGTATTCCGATCTGCGGCTGTACCCGGTCAGCAGGTTGAAGAGGTGATTCACGTCGGCGGTCAGCGCGTCGTCCGCGGTGAGGATCCCGAGGTCCTCGTACGTGCGCGCGGTCGTCGGGTTGTAGTTCCCGGTGCCGATGTGGGCATAGCGACGGATGCGCGCGCCTTCCTGCCGCACCACCAGGCACAGCTTGGAGTGCGTCTTCAGTCCCACGAGTCCATATACGACGTGGCAGCCGGCACGCTCCAGCATGCGTGCCCAGGCGATGTTCGCCGGCTCGTCGCCCCGTGCCTTGATCTCAACCAGCACGACGACCTGCTTCCCGGCCGCCGCCGCCGCCACAAGCGCGTCGACTATGGGGCTGTCGCCGGAGGTTCGGTACAGGGTCTGCTTGATGGCCAGGACCGATGGATCGGCAGCCGCGGACTCGATGAATGCCTGCACGGTCGTCGCGAATGAGTCATACGGGTGATGGACCAGGATGTCGCGCTCGCGGAGCGCCGCGAAGCGGTCGACCGGTTCCTCGCCGATCGGCTGCAGCGCTGCCGGCGTGCCACCGACCATGGGTGGGTCCTTGAGCTCCGGCCGATCGAGCGCGTGGAGGGCCCATACATCCACCAGCCCCAGCGGGCCGGGCAGCCGCTGCACGTCGCGCGACGCCAGCTGGAGCTCGCGCAGGAGGAGGCTGAGCACCTCATCCGACATGTGCCGATCCACTTCGAGCCGGACGGCCGGGCTGAAGCGACGGCGGCGAAGCCGGTCCTCGAGGGCTTCGAGCAGGTCATCGGTCTCGTCATCATCCACGTCGAGGTCGATCGAGCGCGTCACGCGGAACGCCGACGACGCCAGGATGCGCATGCCGGGGAAGAGCGGCTCGAGGTTCGCGGCAATGACGTCCTCCAGCGGCACGAAAACATCGCCACCATCATCGGGCGTGAGGAATCGCGGCAGAAGTGGCGGGACCTTCACGCGCGCGAAGCGCTGCTCGCCGTCGGCTGGATCGGCCACGAGCACGGCCAGGTTCAGGGACAGGCCGCTGATGTACGGAAACGGATGCCCGGGATCCACCGCGAGCGGGGTGAGGACGCCGAAGACGCGATCGTGGAAGATCGCGGTCAGCGCCGCACGGTGCTCGTGGCTCAGCTGGCGCCAATGAAGAATACCGATGCCGGTGCGTGACAGCCCACGACGGATCTCGCCGCCAAAGAGGGTCGCGTGCCGCTCTGCCAGTTCCGCCGTCCGAGGTCCGATCGCCTCCAGCTGCTCGACCGCGGTGAGACCATCCGGCGAGCGCCCGGTCCGATGCGTGGCTGCCTGCGCCTGGAGTCCGGCGACGCGGACGCCGAACAGCTCGTCGAGGCTGCCTGCAACGATTGCGATGAACTTGACCCGCTCCAACAGCGGCACGCTCGGGTCGGCCGCCAGCGCGAGCACTCGCTCGATGAAGTCGAGAGTCGACAGCTCACGGTTGATGTAGCGCGGGGTGGATGCCGTCGCCTCGCTGGGCACCGCGACGCGCGGCCTGGTTGCCATTCGACGGTTGATGTTGAGCGCCATATGTCAATGCACTGTAAAGCCGATGCGCCCCTTGTGGGTTCAGCGCGAGACGCGCGTGGCTCGCAGGATGGTGCGGATGCCGACTTTCTGGCCGTACATGAGCACGCCGGCGCTGTACACGCGCGACGCAAGCCAGATTGCGGCAACGACCGCCAGGAGGAGCAGCGCGATGGCGATGACGACCTCAACCGGGCTGACCGTGGTCAGGAGCATGCGCGCCGGCATCAGGTAGGGGCTGAAGAACGGCACAAATGAGAGCACGCCGACCCATTGGGCATCCGGGTCGTTCAGCGCGGCGAAGGAGGCGAAGTAGCCGGCCATGGACAGGAACAGGAGCGGCCCGACGGCCTGCTGGACGTCCTCGATGCGGCTGACCATGGATCCCGCCGCGGCATACAAGGTCGCGTAGAGGAGGAAGCCGAAGAGGAAGAAAGCGCCGAAGGGCACCAGCATGCCCGGGTTCAGGTCCGGCATCTGGATGGGAGCTTGGCCGGCAGCCCCGAGTGCCTCGGCGATCGGGCCACTGGCGATGAGCCCGATCACGAGCGCGGCGATGATGACGACGTACTGGGACAATCCAGCCGCCCCCGTGCCAAGCACCTTGCCGGTCAGCAGTTGTCGCGGGGTGGCCGCGGTGATGAGCAGCTCCATGACGCGTCCCGACTTCTCCTCGGCCACGCTCTGGGCGACCCAGTTGCCGTAGGTCAGGATCGCCATGAAGGTCAGGATCACGAGGGCATAGGCGAGGATGAAGGCGCCGCCGAAGTCATCGGCATCACGAGAGTCGTCCGGATCAACCGGCACAGCGGTGAAGGACGGAGGCTCGAATATGCGGGCCACCTCCGCCTCGCTGATGCCGGACCGCTCGAGCCGGTCGCCGATGGCCAGAGCGCTCGCCGCCTGCGTCACGAGCAGCCGGGTCTGGTTGGTGGGACTGGCGCTCCCGAGGTACTCGAAGGCCAGGCTGCCCTCGTCATCCCGGGTGATGGTTATCAGCGCGTCAAGCTCTTCATTTCGCACGTCATCGGCAGCGGCGGCCGCATCGGTCACGCGCGTGACCTCCGGACGGTCGGCTTCATCCCCGCCGGCGCCAGGTTCACCATTCGGATTCCCCGCCGCGATGAGCAGCGTCTGGATGGTGGCCACCGGATCCGTGTCGAGGTCGTCGGTCTCCACCGCCACCCCGATGCGGGCCGGATCGGCGACGCCGGCAGCCCCGAGGATGGTAGGCACCAGCATGATCGCAATGACGGCCACGGCGATGAGCGCAGTGGTGATGATGAAGGCGCGGCCGCGAACCCGGATGAGGTATTCGCGCCGCGCGACGTGGAACGCGTTTGGAAAGAGGCCGCTCACCGGTTCGCCTCGCGACCGGTAGTTGCGAGATGCTCCTCGTCATCGGTCACCGCCCGGTGCCCGACGTGCTCGATGAAGATCTCCTCCAGGCTCGGCTCCGCGATCTCGAATCGGGTCACGCGGTCACCGCGGCCGAGCGCCGCGCGCAGGATGTGCTCCGGGTCGCTGCCGGCGGGCACGCCCAGCTCCACGTAGTCCTCGCGCTGCGAGGTGACGGTCACACCTGGAAGATCGGCCAGCCATTCGACGTTGTGTCCGTCGCCGTCAGTCGCGAAGCGGACGACCTGGCGTCCCATGTCGCGCTTGACGTCGCGCACGAGGCCGCTCACGACGACCCGACCACGGTCGACGATGGCGATCGATTCGCACAGCTCCTCGACCGTCTCCATCTGGTGCGTGCTGAAAATGAGCGTCTTGCCGCGGTCGCGCATCTCGCCGAACGCCTCCTTCAGCAGGCGCACGTTGACCGGATCCAGGCCGC
This sequence comes from Candidatus Limnocylindria bacterium, assembly GCA_038255505.1. Taxonomy (GTDB): domain Bacteria; phylum Chloroflexota; class Limnocylindria; order QHBO01; family QHBO01; genus JACDBZ01. The sequence goes on along the minus strand of JBBSLF010000036.1, from coordinate 6,757 downwards.
TGAACGGCTCGTCCATGATCAGCACATCCGGGTCGTGGATGATCGCGGCGATGAACTGGATCTTCTGTTGGTTTCCCTTGCTGAGCTCCTCAACCTTGCGGTCGAGGTACTCCGGGATGCGAAAGCGTTCCAGCCAGTCGCCAATCTCCGCCCGCGCTCTGGTGTCCGGCACGCCATACAGGGCAGCGAAGAATCGCAACTGTTCGCCGACCTTCATGCGCGGGTACAGGCCACGTTCCTCGGGCAGGTAGCCCCACGTCCTGCGCGGGAGAGCGGTGTTCTCGACTCCCTGCCAGGTCACCCGCCCGGAGTCGGCGCGCAGGATATCGAGCACGATCCGCATGCTGGTCGTCTTGCCCGCTCCATTTGCGCCCAACAGGCCGAAGATGCGACCCGGTTCCACGCTGAAGCTGACCCCGTCGAGGGCGACGACGTCTCCGAATCGCTTGGTGATCGAATCAACGATGAGTGACATGGATGGCAGGTATCCACAGGTTTGCTGCGCTTATGACCGATGCGGTCCGGGCATCAGCGTAGCGGCCGCCGCCCGACGCTGCAGCGACGCCTCTGTTGCACCTGGTGAGACCAAAGTCGAAGGAGCCGTCGCTCCACCGTCCCCTGTGCCACCCGATGCAACCCCCGACGCGTCAGCTCGCGTTCGTTCGCTTTTAGTCTCATCGGGTGCAACCGGGCGATCATGGCCTCAGGCCGGCTCCTCGACGAAGGACTCGGCGATCTGGCGGAAGATCTCCTCGTAGTCGACGGCCGTTTCGGTCGCGGCGCTCATCGACAGCACATAGCCACTCGTCTGGCCGATGATCGCGTACTGGGTGACGCTGACGTTGGTGGGTTCGCCTTCCACGTTCACGACCGACCAGTCGTAGCGGATGAGCGCGGCCTCGCCAGCCGGCAGGGTGACGGTGTCGGTCACGACTTCGCCGGTAATCGGCACCTGCGCCTCGATTTCCGCAGCGACCGCGTCGGCGGCCTCCTGGGCAGATCCGGTGACCGGGCCGACGTTGATGGCGTTCACGTTGGCCGTGAAGCCTGTGGCAACGCTGTCGGCTCTGGCATCGAAGGCGAACAGGGCCAGCTGGCCGCTCATGATCGCGCCGCGTGCCTGCTCGATCGGCCCCGCGGCGTCCGGGTTCGCTTCGAGGATCTCGTCGAGCGCGCCGCTCTCGGCCAGGGCATCGGCGGACAGCGCCTGCCAGGATTCTGGCACCGCGACGGAGAATCCCTGATCCGCGACGACGATGCGCTGCCATCGGTCGGACGATTCGGATGGTCCGGCATCGCCCTGGCCGCAGGCGGCGAGCGCGCCGGCGAGCAGGATGGCGATGATGATTCTCTGGATGGCATGCATCGGTCAAAGTCTGGCAGCATCGGCGCGCTCACGCTCTCTGCTACACTTCGAGCCCGAACCGCCACGCGCCATTTGAGCTGCGGCGGTTCGTTCGTGAATGACCTCCGAAGAGATCCTGCCCTGATGAAGATTGCCGTTCCGCTCGAGACCGCCGCAGGCGAGACCCGTGCTGCACTGACCCCTCAGATTGCCGGCCAGCTCGCCGGCGACGGGATCGAGGTGCTGGTCCAGTCGGGCGCGGGCGAGGCGTCCGGTAACCTCGACGATGCCTACCGCGAAGCTGGCGCGACGATCGTGCCTGATGCTCCGGCGCTGTACGGCCAGGCGGACCTCGTCCTGCGCGTCGGCCGGCCATCGGACGAGGAAGTCGAGATGCTGCGAGAGGGCATCGTCCTCATCGGCACGCTCGGTACGCTGGCCAAGCCGGAGCTTGCCCAGAAGCTTGCGGCACGCGGAGTCACGGCCATCAGCATGGATGCCATCCCGCGCATCACCCGCGCACAGTCCATGGACACGCTGAGCTCGCAGGCCACGGTCGGCGGTTACAAGGCGGTCCTCATAGCCGCGGAGCGGCTGCCGAAGTTCATGCCGCTTCTCACCACCGCCGCCGGCACTGTGCGGCCGGCGAAGGGGATCGTCATGGGCGCCGGCGTGGCTGGCCTGATGGCGATCGGCACCGCCCGTCGACTTGGCGCGGTCGTCGAGGCCACCGACGTCCGTCCCGCGGTGAAGGAGCAGGTCCAGAGTCTGGGCGGCACGTTCCTCGAGGTCGAGATGACCGATGAGGAGAAGTCCAAGGCGGAGACCGCCGGCGGATACGCAACCGAGATGAGCGACGACTACAAGCGGCGTCAGGCCGAGCTCATCGCCGAGCGCGTCAAGGAGGCCGACTTCGTCATCACCACCGCCCTCATCCCGGGTCGTCCGGCGCCGAAACTCGTCACGGACGCCATGGTGAAGAGCATGAAGCCGGGCAGCGTGATCGTGGACATGGCGGCCGAGATGGGCGGCAACGTCGAAGGGACCGAGCCGGGCAAGGAGATCGTCCGCCACGGCGTGAAGATCATAGGCCTCACGAACCTGCCGGCTACGATGCCGGGCAGCGCGACGCAGATGTACGCCAAGAACATCCAGACCCTGGTCAAGCACCTGGTGCGTGATGGCGAGCTCACCATCGATCTCGACGACGAGATCACGCGCGGAGCGACGATCACGCATGCCGGCAAGGTCGTTCACGAAGCGACCGCAAAGGCCCTCGGCATCGCACCCAACGAGAAGGACGCATAAACCGATGGAGCTGTCTGCCTTCGAGCTGCTCTCGGCACTCTTCATCATGGTACTCGCCGCCTTCGTCGGCAACGAGGTCGTGTCGAAGGTGCCGACCATGCTTCACACCCCGCTCATGAGCGGCGCCAACGCCGTCCACGGCGTGATCGTGGTCGGCGCGATGCTGGTCGCCGCCACTGCCGGTGGAGCGGTCGCGATCATCCTGGCCCTGCTGGCCGTGACGCTCGGCACCATCAACGTCGTGGGTGGGTTCGTCGTGACCGACCGCATGCTCGAGATGTTCAAAAAGCGGCCCAGTGAGCAGACGCGGGATCGCGGCTAGATGACCACGCTCGATGTCCTGACGTACATCGTCTGGCTGATCGCCAGCATCACCTTCATCCTCGCCCTTAAGTTCCTCGCCTCACCGTCCACGGCACGGCGCGGCAACCAGCTCGGTGCGGCCGGCATGGCGCTCGTCGTGGCCTGGACCTTCTTGATACGTGACGGTGAGTTCGGCATCCCGGGCACGTGGTGGATCATCGTCGTCGGTGGCCTGATCGGCGCCGCCGCCGGCTACCTTGGGGCCAAGCGCGTGGCGATGACCGCCATGCCGCAGATGGTCGCCATCTTCAACGGCGCCGGTGGTGGTGCCGCCGCGCTGGTTGCGATGGTCGAGTTCCTGCGCGACGTCGAACTGCACCCGGGCGAGCTGCTGCCGCTTGCCTTCATCATCGCCACGCTGCTCGGTGCGATCATCGGCTCCGTCAGCCTAACTGGCTCGGTCGTCGCGTTCGGCAAGCTCCAGGGCCTCATCGCCTCGCGGCCGGTGAAGTATCCCGGCTCCCAGTTCGTGACCGGCGCCCTGTTCGTCGCGCTGCTGGTGATCGGCGTATACCTGACCGCCATTGAGCCGAGCGTCCCGCTCTTCCTGCTCTTCGTCGTCCTCTCGCTGATCCTCGGCGTGCAGCTCGTGATGCCGATCGGCGGGGCTGACATGCCGGTCGTCGTCTCGCTGCTGAACAGCTACACGGGCATCGCGGTTGCCGCGACCGGCTTCGTCCTCAGCAACTACGCGCTGCTCATCGCCGGCACGCTGGTCGGTGCGTCGGGTGCGATCCTGACCCAGCTCATGACCAAGGCAATGAATCGATCGCTCTTCAACGTGCTCTTCGCCGGTTTCGGCACCGGCGGGGGTACCGTCGCCGCTGGTCCTGAAGGCGAGGAGCAGCTGCGCGAGATCAGCGCCGACGACGCGGCGGTCCTCATGGCATACGGCAAGCGCGTGATCATCGTGCCCGGCTACGGCATGGCCGTGGCGCAGGCGCAGGGTCCGGTGCGCGAGCTCATGGACCTGCTGGTCGCGCGCGGCGTGGACGTGCAGTTCGCCATCCACCCCGTGGCCGGCCGCATGCCGGGCCACATGAACGTGCTCCTGGCGGAGGCGAACGTGCCCTACGACCGGCTCAAGGAGATGGACGAGATCAACGACGACTTCGCCGATACCGACGTCGCGCTCATCATCGGCGCCAACGACGTCGTCAATCCCGCGGCCCGCGAGGAAGGCTCGCCGATCAGCGGCATGCCGATCCTCAACGTCGACCACGCGCAGAACATCATCGTCCTCAAGCGCGGTCGCGGCGCCGGGTTCGCCGGCATCCCGAACCCGCTGTTCAGCAACGAGAAGACGACCATGCTCTTCGGCGACGCTAAGCCGTCCGTCGCCGCACTCGTCGCAGGAGTGAAGCAAGCCTGAACCTCTGACGGCACCGATATTTCGTTGACTTCTGGCCCGAAGCCCCTGTTCGGATACGAATCGACGATATTTCGGTCAGCTTCCGGCGTGCGCGCGAGCTGGACGCTCATGTCGCTCTCTGGCCGATGTGTCGGCGATTCTTCGCCTCGCAGTGTCCCTATGTCGCCCTTCGCCGATACGTCAGCCAGCGCGCGACGAGACAGGCGACTCCGTGTCACCGCCCTGCTCGGCAACCGCCGATGTACCGGTGATTCACGTCACAAGGCCGTGCCAGCGTCACGATCCGTCGACTCATCGGCGGCGGTGCTCCAGAGTGCGGCGGCGATGAGCGGTAGCTGGAGTGGCAAACGCGCCCAGCGGACCCAGCCGGTCGGGACGCCGTCGATGGGTACCTGGCTCACCGCCGCATAGATGTTTGCCGGGAAGATGAGCACAAGGAACACGGCCAGGGAGATGCCCGTCGGTCCCCGCAACCGACGCGGGCCAACCAGCCCGGCCGCCAGCACCAGTTCCATCACGCCCGTGATCGCGATGAGCTCTTCTCGGAACGGCACAGCCTCGGGGAGGTGCTGGACGTAGGGCCGCGGGTTGGCGAAGTGCGCAACGCCCGAAATGGCCATGACCGCCGCCAGGCCAATGCGAACAACGCCTCGAAGGAGTTCGCTCATCTGGACAGGGTAGACCGGCGCGGCGGTCGTTCGCCGCGAGTGACCCGATCGCTCCCGTTGGGACAATTGCTGTCCATGAGGGCAAGAGGGGCAAGGTCTGACGCATCGGCCCATCCGGTGAGCGTGAAGGAGGACGCCAGCGTCGCAATGGGCCGGCCAATGACGCCCACGACGGCGTATGGGACAACGAGTGTTTCCGTTTGGACGAATGCCGTCGATGCGGGCATCAGGGTCGACCGAGACGATATCGAGCTGTCGAGCATGCTGCGGAGAGCGCTGGTACGCTCGATGACGACATGAGCATCAATGACTTCGGCGATGACCCGCCCAGAATCTGCATCGTTGATGATGACGAGCCGTTCATCTCTCTCGTCGAGGAGATTCTCGGTGAGGCGTTGGGCGCCGAGGTGGCCTGCCATTTCCTGGAGCTTCCGAGCAGCCCCGAGGACATCGAGGAGTGCGAACCGGAGCTCGTGATCGTGGACCTTCGGATCGGCGGCGGTTGGAGCGACCAGCCCGTTGGCGTGGCATTCGTCGAGGCCATGCGTGCGCGTCCGGGCCTGGCGGCAGTGCCGATCATCGTCTGCACCGGCGACATCCGCTCGCTTGAGGAGCATGGTGACGCATTGCGCGCCCTTCCCGACGTGTACGCCCTTCGCAAGCCATTCGGCATCGAGGAGCTGGAAGGCCTCGCCGCGCGCCTCATTGAGCGCCGCCGAGCGCGAGGGACATGAGCCAGCGCTGGGTGTGCCTGGACGTCGGCGAGACGCTGATCGACGAGACGCGCGTCTGGTCCATCTGGGCCGACGAGCTGGGCGTCCCGCGCCTGACCTTCCTGGCCGCCCTCGGCGCGGTGATCGAACGCGGCGGGGAGCACCGTGACGTCTTCCCGATCTTCGGCGCCGATGACTGGCGGTTGCGCATGGCATCGATCGAACGCGCCTACGGCGGCTTCCAGGCGCACGACCTCTACGCCGATGCGCTCCGCGGCCTCCAGGGTCTGCGCGACGCCGGATACCGGCTGGCCATCATCGCCAACCAGCCCGCATCGCGCGGCGGCGAGCTGCGCGCTATCGGCGTTGACGCGGAGGTCATGGCCATGAGCGAGGGCATCGGCGTCGCGAAACCGGACCCCGCGTTCTTCGCGAAGGCGCTGGAGCTGATGGGCGGGCCTCATCCGGGGTCAGTCGCCTATGTCGGAGATCGCGTTGACAATGACGTGCTGCCTTCTGCTCGAGCGGGGATGCGTGCCGTCTGGCTCCAGCGGGGTCCATGGGGTGTCATCCAGCGCCCGCCGGATGGCGTGCAGCCCGCCCTGAGCGTGGGCTCGCTCGACGAGCTCGTCGAGCGCATCGGCGAAGCCTGGGACGACCGCTGAGGCCGTCATCCGAGCGGACGACGACGGAGTCCTCGCCGCGGCCGATGCGCGCGCGGCGTGCGCAAGGTAGGGTCCGCGGCATGATCGCCACCTTGCGCCGATGGTGGGCGAGCGAACGTCGCGCGTTCGTGCTCGACGTGCTGCTCGCGTGGGCCATCGGCCTCGTCTCGCTCTTCGTTGCGGATCGCGTGGCGGCTGCCGAGAACGAGACGGTTGCGATCGGCGCAGTTGCGCTCCTGATCATCCAGTCCGTGGCGCTCACCTTTCGCCGCCGATGGCCGATGGTCGTGTACAGCGTCGTTGGGTTCGGCACGGTCGCGTAT
>JBBSLF010000035.1:0-15234 GCA_038255505.1 Candidatus Limnocylindria bacterium | reverse complement strand
GCCATGCAGGCTGTGCTCGACGCCGGCCTGGGCCGCGCTCGCCTCCGCCGCATTCGACAGGAACCAGCCAATCAGGGCCAGCCACAGGCCGCTGAACAGCCCGCCCGGCCGCAGCGCCAGGAAGACACCGCCCGCGATAAGGAGGTAGGCGAAGATGCGCCCGACCACCGCGGCGTTGCGCGTCGCGGCCAACCGGTCTCCGCGGACCTTCCAGATGATGGCGCGCAGAACGCGGCCGCCATCCATCGGGACCCCGGGAATCAGGTTGAACAGGCCTAGCATGACGTTGATCACGCCGAGCCAACCGACCAGGGCACCGAGCTGCTCCTGTGCGATGAACACGTTGAGACCGAGCAGTGCGCCGCCGATGACCATGCTGGCGGCCGGCCCAGCGACCGCGATCAACGCCTCTTCGCGGGGCGTCCGCGAGTCGGAGTCGATGCTCGTTGCGCCGCCGAAGATGAACAGCGTGATTCCCTGCACCTTCAGGCCGAAGCGACGTGCCACCAAGGCGTGCGAGAACTCGTGCGCCAGGACCGATGCGAAGAAGAGCGCTGCCGTTGCCCCGGCCACGATCCAGTACAGCGGCGTGGTCCATCCGTCGTACTGGGCGGGAAACTGGAACTCGGCCAGCGAGTAGGTCACGAGAAAGGCGATGACCAGCCAGCTGGGATGAATCGCGAGGTCGATGCCGGCCAGGCGGCCGACCCTCCATCCGGGGCCCATATGAATCGAGTCTAGATCAGGCTCGGGCCGACGTCGCCGGGAGGCGTCGCCAACCGCGCAGACCCATGAGGCTGGCAACCAACGCGCTGAGGATGATCACCACGCCCGCAACCAGGGCCGCGTCGAACCAGAAGCCCTGCGGGAACAGCAGAAGCAGCTCGGAGCCGGTCTCGAACAGGTACGTGCCCGGAGGAAAGAACAGCTGGTGGAAAGCGAGGAAGGCGGGCTCAAAGGCCACGGCGAACGTGCCGGCCAGGACGATGGCGATCATACCGATGCTTCCGCCGACAACCAGCAGGATGCGGCCACGGCGTTGCGGCTCGCGGCGCAGCCACGCTCCGGTGACGCCCGCCACGATGACCGAGACCACCGCCACACCGGCCAGGAGCTGGACCAGGCGCGAGACGTCCGACATGTGCGACCTCTCGCTCGCGTCAAGCAGGGGCGCATCTCCATCCAGCGATGACTCGAACGACCCGCCGACGTACAGGTCACCCAGGATCTCGGCGGTGACCCGGTCGATCTCCGGCTGGTCCGTGTCGAACGAGGCAGCGACCTCGTGCCGCGCCTGAAGCGCCGAGGTGAACCACGGGTTGAACAGCAGCAGCGGGCCGACGAGCGTGACGACCAGCGCGACGGATACGCCGAACACCAAGCCGATCGGCCATGGGGCGCGCTCCATCGGCTCGGAAGATGCCGTCAGAGGAGGCGTCCGGCCATGCGCGAGCTGCCGATCACCGTTGACAATGCGAAGCCGACCAGGCTGATGACAATGGAGCCGAGCAACGCAGCCAGGAAGTCGCGCACGGTGAACCCGAGATCAAGCTCCCGCGAGATTTCGCCGGTGAGGAGCAACAGCACCGCGTTGATGACGAGCAGGAACAGGCCGAACGTCATGATCGTGATCGGCAGGGTGAGGATGCGCAACGCTGGCCGCAGGAACGTGTTGATCAGACCAAATATGAAAGCAACCAATAGGAGCTTCCACCAGTCGCCGGTGAATTCCAGGTTGGGCACGAGCAGCACGGCGACGTACAGGGCCGCGGCATTGATCAAGGTCTGAACGATCCGGTCCACGCGGCAAGCCTAGCCGATGCCGTCGAAACTCGGTGGGCCGGCGAGCAAGCGACCACGCACCCACGCGCCACGGACCATGTTGGGATGCGGCCGGAAGATCAATCGGCTGAACACGTCGTCCGCGTCAAGGGGTGGCTCATCCCCCGGCAACGGCGTGGTGAGTCGAGGGTCGACCGCGATGAGGTCCGCCTCCTTCCCAACCTCCAGCGACCCGATCTCCCCATCCATCCCCAACGCCCGGGCACCTTCCAGGCTCGCGAGGCGGATCCATTCGCTCGGTCGCGTGGCATTCGACGGATCGGCGCGGCCGCTGAGCTCCAGCACTCGCTGCGTCACCGCGCCCGCGCGCATCACGCTGAACAGGGACAGCTCCGGTCCGCCCGCCACATCGGAGCCGAGGCCGACGTTCATGCCGGCTGCACCATACGCGCCGAGCGGCATCATTCCACTCGAGAGGAACAGGTTCGACGCCGGACAATGCGCCACGCTGGAGCCGGAGCCGACCAGGCGGGCCACTTCCCGGTCGGATAGATGGATGGCGTGTGCCAAGATCGTGCGTGCGCCAAGCGCGCCAGCCCGGTCATACACGTCAAGGTAGTCGCGGGCGTCCGGGAAATGGCGACGCACCTCAGTGATCTCACCGGCATCCTCCGACAGGTGGGTCTGCCAGTACGCGCCGTGGTGCGCTGCAAGCACTGCTGATTCGCGCAGCATCTCGGCCGTGCAGCTCACCGCGAAGCGCGGCGTGAATGCGTAGCGCAGACGCCCGTCGTCGCGGCCATGCCAGCGGGAGGCCAGATCGTCCGACTGGCGCAGGCTCGTCTCGAGGATCTCATTACGGGCGATATCGATGTCGTAGGTGATGCGGTCCATCATCACTTTGCCGATGATGGCGCGGATGCCGTGCTCCTCAGCGGCCGCGAAGGCAGCATCGGTCGAGTCCTCCCATAGGGCGGCGTAGGCGACCACCGTGGTCGTGCCGGCGGCGGCGAAGGCGCGGAATGCGGACGGCGCCTGGCGCTCGGCGACCGACCGGTCATAGGCGCGCTCGAGCGGGAAGATGTAACGGTCCAGCCATGTCAGCAGGTCCAGCCCGCTGCCCAGACCGGCGTTCGGAATCTGCGGCAGGTGTACGTGCAGGTCCACCAGGCCGGGCATGACCACCATCGGCCTCATATCCAGGACCGATGCCGGCGCCGCCGCGCCGGACCACGCGCCAACGGTGGCGATCCGGCCGCGCTGATCCACCTCGATGAGGCCGTCCATGACGTCGAGCGTGGACCCATCGGCGAGGGGCGAGAGCAGCCGTGCACGGAGTGCGAACGGCGGAGCGGCCGGGAAGGGCGTCATCGGTCCCGATGCTACATGCCGAGGTCGAGTACTCTGTCCGTCTATCGACGTTAGGAGGCCTCTCATGGCCAATGGCACTATCAAGAAGATCGTGGCCGATCGCGGCTTCGGCTTCATCACCGGCGAAGATGGCAAGGACTACTTCTTCCATCGCGACGGTCTCAGCGAGACGATCGATTTCGATCGCCTCGTCGGCGGCGAGCCGGTAACCTTCGACATCGAGTCGAATCCGCGTGGTCCACGCGCAGCGAACATCAAGTCCGAGTAGCACGGACAACCCTACTCGGCACGAAGACGGCTGCCGGCGCTCACTCGAGCGTCCGCCAGCCGTCTTCTGCTGTCCGTCTTCTGCTGTCCGGCCTCTGGGCATCTGTTCATCGTAGGTCGGCGCTGAGCGCTCGCTGGTTGTGCCCATTGCCCGCCTGGACGGCGTATGGCGCCACGGCGACGCGCGTTGGGTCATACGCCGCGCTGACGGGCATTAGGCGGCACATGGAGGCCAGATCACGCTCGTTCACGCTCAGACCCGGCCGCTCACGGCGCGCTTTCGCTCCTAATGCCCGCCACGATGGCATATGACCCAACGCGGAGCCAATCCGGCCCCCATCCGGCTCTCACAATCTCGACGGAGACATCCACAGCCAACCGGTGCGCTGGCACGCTTTCTGCGCCTGAGGCTGCTGATTGCCCACTCAAACAAACAGACGCTGGAGGTCAAACCATGAGCCGATGGAGAACTCACCTGGTCGCCCTGCTCACCGTGATCATGGTGGCGGTGGCGGGATGCCAGGAGTCGAGCGAGACTCCCAACGCCGACGACCTGCTGACGAGCCCGGGCGCCCAGTAGCGGACGATCAGCGGGCGCATCCGGTTGTTGCGTGGGTTGTGCTCGAGTTCAGCCAGGCCGAGCCCCTCCAGTAACGGCGGCAGGTACATCCCGAACCGTCCGCGATACCCCTTGCGCAGCCCGTACCAGCCGCCGACGTACACGCTGGTACCCGAGGGCGTCTTCAGTCGCCAGGGGTCATCCCTCGTACCTCTCCCTGACCCGTTCATAGATCCTCACCAAGAGGCGTCTCCATTCAGGTACGCCGCCTGACGTGCACACGGTCGCCGGCCACATGTCCAAAGCACGACCTATCCGCTGGTACTGCATTGGCATTTCCCGCCCAGCACCGCCGCGTCGCCGTCAGACGCGGCCGAAACATGAACCGCTGACAGAAACTGACTGGCGAATCTCAGCACGCAATCCCAGGATCGACTGGCACCTGCTGATGCGGCTCCGCTAGTGCGCCCCGATGCTGACAAGGTTGCCTTCGGGATCCTTCAGCCAAGCCATCTTCTCGCCTGCCGCGGAGGTTGCGATCCCATCCACTGTGCGAAATGCATCGCCGAAGTCATATGACTCGAACACTGCGCCTCGGGCCTTGAGCTCCGCGACGCTGACCTCGACATCATCGACCCTGATGTTGACCGCGGTCGCCTGGTTGGTTCCCGCGAACTGGGACGGATAGAGCATCAAGCGCGTGCCGCCGATCTCATACCAGACATCCCCGCTCTCGGTGATCTCCGTCGGTTCGAGATGCAGGACCGAGGAGTACCACGCCTTGGCCCGCTCGATGTCCGATGCAGGAAGCGTTGCGGCGAACTTCATGGGTCGGACCTCGTGCGCTGGGCGATGAGCCGGTCGTACGCATGCTGCACGAAGGGCTTGGGTCGGGAGTCTACTCGTCGACCGCACCAGTCGTCGCCGGCGCCGGAGAACCTGAAGGAGGAGGCGGCACGAGAGATCTTCGAGCAGCTCGATCTGGTGGGTGAGCGTCTGGTGGCGGTCCACCCGCGAGCCGAGCATGCCTGGCGACTCGGCATGGCTGCGATGCACGGTGAGGACGTGGTATTGGTCGGGGCGAGAGGATTCGAACCTCCGACCCCTTGGCCCCCAGCCAAGTGCGCTGCCAGACTGCGCCACGCCCCGACCGAACGCGGCCAGTATAGCCGCCGCAACTTCAGGCGCCGGTGAGCTCGCTCAGCTCGCCCTTTGGCGCGCGCGACATGAGCTCAGCCACGGCTGCCATCGGTGATCGATGGTCGAACACGACGGCACGCGCCTGCTCGGCGATCGGCATCTCCACGCCAAGGCTTGCGGCAAGCTCCAGGGCTCCGGTGATCGTGGCAACTCCCTCGGCGACTCCGGTGAGCCGCGCGCCTGCCTCAGGCCACGGCACGCCCGAGGCGATCAGCTCGCCCGCATGTCGGTTGCGGGACAGCGGCGACATGCAGGTGGCGATGAGATCCCCGACGCCCGCCAGGCCGGCGAACGTGAGCGGGTGCGCTCCGGCCGCTACTCCCAAGCGGGTCATCTCGGCCAGCCCACGCGTGATGATGCCCGCCTTGGCCGAGTCCCCGAAGCCGAGGCCGTCCACCATCCCCGCTGCCAGCGCGACGATGTTCTTCAGCGCGCCGCACAGTTCGACTCCGACAAGATCCGGGTTGGTGTAGACCCGGAACCGTTCGCTCGAGAGGACCGATGCAATCTCCGACGCCAGTTCCGCATCCGTCGACGCGACCACCGAGCCAGCTGGCTTTCCGGCCGCGATCTCCCGCGCCAGGTTCGGTCCGGACAGGGCGGCCGCTCGACGACCGGGAAGCTCCTGCGCCAGCACCTCGCTCATGCGCAGATGCGTGCCTTCCTCGATGCCCTTGATAACGGACAGGATCGGTGTGTCCGCATGAAGATACGGCCCCAACGCGCGAGCGGTCGTCCGGAGGTGCGCTGACGGAACCGCGAACACGAAGAACCGATGCGGCTCGTTGAGGAAGGCGTCATCGGTCACGATCCGGAGGTTGGGAGGGAAGGTGACGCCCGGCAGGTAGCGCTCGTTCGCTCTCGCGTGGGCGAGTTGCTCGGACACCTCCGATGTGTGGGTCCACAGGCTCACCGGCCGTTGCGCGTCGGCCAGGAGCACTGCCAGGGTCGTGCCCCAGGCGCCGGCGCCGATGACCCCGATCTGATCCGTCACACCCGCGACCATACCAGCGGACAGGGACCAAGTTGCACCCCGCGCGACCAATGTCGAAGGAGCCCCGGCTCGCTCGTCCCCTGTCGCCCCCGGTGCAACCGGTGACGTGTGAGCCCCTGTTCGTTCGGAATTAGGGTCATCGGGTGCAACCGTGCGCGTGCAGCAATCAGGTGCGGCGGCGCGCGGCGGTCTTGCGGCGGGGACGAGCCGAGCGGCGCGCGTCATCCTCGGACTCGCGCTGGCGCAGGATCAAGCGGATCGGTGTGCCGAGGAAGCCATACTCGGCTCGGATCCGGTTCTCGAGATAGCGCTTGTACGAGAAATGCACGATCTCCGGGTCGTTGACGAAGACGACAAATGTCGGCGGCGCAACCCCGACCTGCGTGGCATAGAAGATCTTCGGCAGCCGATTACGCACGTGCGACGGCGGATGCGCGCGCACGGCATCCATGATCAGCCGATTCAGCTCGCCGGTCGGCACGCGCCGATAGCGCTCCTCCGACACTCGGACCGCCTCGCGCAGGATGCGCTCGAGGCGCTGGCCGGTGAGAGCGGATGCGAAGACGATATCGGCCCAGACGAGGTAGGGAGCATCGCGTCGCAGCCGTTTCAGCCACTTGTCGGCAGTGTGCTCGTCCTTCTCGACCGCATCCCACTTGTTGAGCACGAGCACGAGGCCCTTGTGCGCCTCGAGAACGTAGCCGACGACATGCGCGTCCTGGGCGGTGTAGCCCTCGGCCGCATCGGTCATGACGATGGCAACGTCGGCCGAATCAATGGCCTTCATCGAGCGCAGCACGCTGTAGCGCTCGATCCCCTGCGAGATGCTTCCCCGCCGCCGAATACCGGCCGTGTCGACCAGCACGATTTCCTGACCGTCGAGCTGGATCGTGGTATCGATCGGGTCGCGCGTCGTCCCCGGCGTGTCCGACACGATCATTCGGTCCTGGCCGAAGACGCGGTTGACGAAGGTGGACTTCCCCGTGTTCGGGCGACCCACGATCGCGACGCGCGGCGGTCCGAGATCGGACTCAGCCAGCTCAGCCATCTCTTCCTCGGTCATGTCATCGCGCTGGACCGATGCCGCCGCCTCCGCCTCCGTCGGTGGCGGGAGCAGCTCCACGATGAGGTCGGCGAGATCGCCCGTATTGCGCCCATGCTGGGCGCTGACGATGATCGATGGATCGAAGCCAAGGGCATAGAACTCGACCGCATCGGCCTCGCGGGCGGGGTTGTCGCCCTTGTTGATGACCAGGATCACCGGGGCCTCGGCGCGGCGAAGCCGATCGGCCACCTCGTGGTCGAGTGGCGCCAGGCCGGCGTGCGCATCGACGACGAACATGATGAGGTCTGACTCCTCGATCGCAACGCGGGCCTGCACCTGCACGCGCTCCTCGATATCGGTCCCCGGCGCCATCTCAAGGCCCCCCGTGTCGACGATGGTGAAGGTACGCCCGTTCCATTCGCCGGTGCCGTAGACGCGGTCGCGAGTCGTGCCCGACACGTCGGAGATGATCGCGAGCCGCTGGCCGATGAGCCGGTTGAAGAGCGTGCTCTTCCCGACATTGGGACGGCCGACGATGGCGACCACCGGAAGGGATGACATCAAACGAGTGTAACCGCGGTTTGTGTCACTGCCCCGAATCGCGACTTCGGCACCGCGTGAGCCGATAGGATCACCTCGTGAAAATCGGTATCGTGGCGACCCGGCTGGCGGGGGTCGACGGCGTCACGTTCGAGACGGCCAAGTGGGAGGCCGTACTCGACGCCATGGGCCACGACCTGCGGCTGTGCGCCGGTGAGGTGGACGCGCTCCGCTACCAGGCACGCCTGGTGCCGCCGATGCATTTCACCTGGCCGCCCGCGGCCCGTGTGACCGCCGCTGCCTTCGACCCCGAGAGCGATCCCGAGTCGGTCAGAGCCGAGATCAACCGGTTGGCCGATCTGCTACTTCCCGTGCTGCACGACTGGGCTCGCGTGAATGCGCTCGACTCGCTCATTGTTGAGAACGCCTGGGCCATACCGATGCAACTGCCGTTGGGCGTCGCGCTTCGTCGCCTGGTCGAAGAGCTCGAGCTGCCGACCATCGGCCACCACCACGACTACTGGTGGGAGCGAGAACGATTCGCCGATTGTGTCGTGCCGGAGGTGCTCGCCGAATCCTTCCCGCCGGACCTACCGTGGGTACGGCACGTCAGCATCAACAGCCTGGCGGCAGAACAGCTCCGGGCGCGGCGCGGGATCCGCTCGACAGTCATCCCCAATGTCTTCGATTTCGGCGAACGACGACCGCGACGCTCACCCGCCGTGCGGCGTCGCCTCCGCGCTGAGCTGGGCATGGGCGATCGCGGGCTGTTGGTCGTCCAGCCCACGCGGGTCGTACCACGCAAGGGCATCGAGCTGGCAATCGAAATGGTGGGGCGCCTGGGCGATCCCGATGCGGTCCTGCTCATCACCTCGCCCGCCGGTGATGAGGGTCTCGACTACCTCGTCCAGCTCGAGCGGCTGGCCGAACATCATCAGGTGCGACTGGCCTACGCTGCCGACCGCTTTGCGCCCGACGAAGACGGCAAGCCGATTCGCCCCGCGCACTCGCTGAACGATGCGTATCTCGCCGCTGACATCATCACCTACCCGAGCCTGTACGAAGGGTACGGCAACGCCCTGGTCGAGGCGCTCTACTACGGCGTGCCGGTCATGGTGAACCGCTACCCCGTCTATATCAGTGACATCGCGCCACTCGGCGTCCGCATGATCGAGATCGACGGCGCGATCACCGATGCGACCATCGACGAAGTCCGCGAGCTGCTCGCCAATCCTCGCAAGATCCGCGACAACGCCCGCCACAATTACCTGCTTGGTCAGAAGCAGCTTTCATACGGCCTGCTCCGTCGCAGGATTCGGTCGCTCCTGCGCGGACTGGACGGGTTGGTTGCCGTCGACTGACACCCCGCGGGGCCTTGAGGACTACGCCGTGAGCGAGTACACGCGTTCTCGGACTTCTTCCAGGTCAACCTCGGGCGTTGACGTGCCGCCGGTGATGCCGATCCGGGGCTTGCCCCGGAGCCAGTCGGCGTGTTCGGCGGCGAGCTCATCCGCATCGGCGACGTGAACCGTGTCCGGCAGGATCTCGCGGCATTTCACGGCCAGCTCCTTCGTGTTCGAACTGTTCTTGCCGCCGACCACGATCATCGCGTCGACCTCGCGGGCCAGCACAACCGAATCATCCTGGCGCGTCAGGGTGACCGGGCAAACCGTGTTGATGACGCGCAGGTCGTGTGCACGGCGCAGACAGAACGCGGCGAACTCCTCGAGCTTGATCGGCAAAATGGTGCTCTGTGACAGGACGCCGATCTTCTTCGTACGAGGGACGCGCTCCCAGGTGGATCGGTCCATGTCGTCCACGACAACGTGCTTCTCGCCAGCATAGGACCGCACGCCCTTGACCTCGGGGTGGTCCTCGTGGCCGATGATGCAGACGGTGTAACCGGCCTCGGCCAGGTCGCGGGCGGCCTTCTGTGACTGGAGCACCCAGGTGCAGGTGGCGTCGATAACCTCGAGGCTCTCCTTGCCCTTGACCTGCTCGAACTCGCCCTTCGGCACACCATGGGCACGGATGACGAGGGTGCCGCCCTCGACCTGGTCGGCAAGATCAGCGGTGCGAATGCCGCGATCACTCAGGTCGGCCTTGATGCCGGGGTTATGCACGAGCTGGCCGAGGGTGGTGACCTCCTTGCCCTCGGTGCGCGCGTGCTTCGCCTTATCGATCGCCAGCCGGACGCCGTAGCAGAAGCCGGCGCGCTCGGCGATGCGAACGTCGGGTCGTGTTGCCATGTTCATTGCGTTCATTCTAGAAGGGATACAGATCCTAGCCGCAGTCCGCTGAGGTGGCCGGCCGCTGCTGTCAGTGAATATATCGTTAGGGATATATCGACGCCCACGTCCACCCTGCCCCCGTGTGGTCGGCAGTTCGAGCGCCGTTCAGCTCATGGGTCGCTGATTCGGCGGCAACAGGGCGGCAATCTCGGCTGCGATCCGCGCCGTGCCCTCCTCCAACGCCTCACGATCCAGTCGGCCATCCGGCTGGTGTGGAAGCGTGAACGATTCCCCGATCCGGAACGTGACCTTCGAACGACGCGGGATCCGACCGCCGGAGAAGATCCGATGGGTCCCGGCGATCCCAACGGGCAGAATCGGAACCCCGGCGCGGATGGCCAGCAGGGCAGCGCCGGGCTTGATGGCACGCATGCGGCCGTCGCGGGACCGCGTGCCTTCCGCGAAGATACCGACCGGCTTGCCTGACGCCCACAGATCGAGTGCCTGGCGCTGTGCCGCGCGGTTGCTCTCGCCACGGCGAACGAAGAATACGCCCGAGCGCTCGGCCAGCCAGCCGATGATCGGCCAGTGGCGCATCTCCTCCTTGCCCATGAAGTAGATGACACGTTTGACCTGGTAGCCGGTCGCCCAGCCGAGCAGCGGCGGATCAAACTGCGAGCAATGGTTGGCCACCAGCAGGAATGGTCCGCTGCGCGGGATGCGCTCGGCGCCCTCGATGCGAGCACCGCCAAGGAACCAGATGATGATCGCCGCCACCCATGCTCCCGGCATGAAGACCCAGGTCGCCTTCAATCCCCCACCTCCAGGCGAGCGACAATGGCCTCGACACATGCCTCGACGTCCAGGACGCCGGTGTCGAGCACCAGCGCGCCGTCGGGGATGCGGAGCGGCGCGACAGACCGACCCGAGTCCGCGGCGTCGCGTTCCACGATCTCAGCCAGGTACGCCTCGTAACGTTCGAGTGCGCCCATCTCGGCCGCTCGCCGTGCGGCACGCACCCCGGCACCAGCGGTGAGGTACACCTTGAGTGTTGCGTCCGGCAGGATGACCGTGCCGATATCGCGACCTACCATGACCGAGTCGCCACGCTCGGCGGCCTCGCGCTGCACCGGGAGCATGGCGTCACGAACCTCGGCATGGCGGCTGACCGCGCTGACCTGCCGATCGACCCGTGGTTGGCGCACCTCCATCGTGACGTCGCGCCCGTCGAGCAGCACTGTCTCGAGCCGATCGACGTGCTCCGGCCGTGCCCGCTCGACCTCGATCCGGCACTGCCCCACCGAGCGACCGAGCGCCGCTCCGTCGTTCACGTCGATTCCCCGCTCGATCGCAGCCAGCGTAAGCGCCCGATACATGAGCCCAGTGTCGACGAAGGTGGCATCAATGCGTTGCGCGAGCGCGTATCCGACCGTGCTCTTGCCGGCCCCAGAAGGACCGTCGATTGCAATACGGCGTGTCATCGCCGCGCGGACCCCATGAGGTCGGCGACCTCGGCCGGCCGAAGCCGCCTCGACTGACCCTCCCGCAACCCGGCCAGGGTGAGCGCACCGACGCGAGTTCGGACCAGGCGCTCGACGCGCAGGTCAATCGCTGCGAACAAACGCCGAACCTCGCGCTTCCGACCCTCCCCGATCCGGACCCGCAGCCAGGCGCCCGTCTCGACGCGCTCGCGGTTCACCTCGGGCGGCGGCGGCAGATAGTTCGCCGAGTCGAGCTTCGCCCGTCCATCCTCGAGCTCGACCCCGTTCAACAGGCGCTGAAGCATCTGCCGCGTCGGAGCCGGCGCCACGAGCGCCGCGTACTCGCGCTCATTGCCATAGCGCGGATGGAGCACCCGGTTGGCCCACTCGCCGTCATTGGTGAGCAGCATCAGACCCTCAGACTCGACGTCGAGGCGCCCGGCGGGCCACAGCCGCTGACCGCCCGCATCGACAAGGGCCACGACGGAGCGCCTCCCACGTTCGTCGCGCGCCGACGAGAGGTAGCCGCGTGGCTTGTGAATCGCGAGATGGACCGATGCGGCGGCCGCCGCCAGGGGGTGCCCATCAACCTCAATTCGGTCGCGGGCAGGATCGGCCGATGCGCCGAGCTCCGCGCGGACGCCGTTGACGCTGACACGGCCATCGGCGATGAGTTGCTCGGCCTTGCGCCGCGACGCGAGCCCCGCCCGTGCGATGAGCTTCTGGAGGCGCTCACTCGCCATCGGATGCGGTGGTCAATGCGGTGAGCTGCGCGGCATCGGTGGAAAGCGGCGGCAGGTCATCGGTCGAGGTCAGCCCGAAGCGTTCCAGGAAGGTGAACGTCGTACCGAACAGGGTTGGCCTACCGGGCGTGTCGCGGCGACCGACCTCCACCACCAGTCGCCGATGCAGCAGGGAACGGATCACGTAGTCGGAATCGACGCCTCGCACGCGCTCGACGTCACCGCGCGTGCACGGCTGCCGGTAGGCGATCACCGCGAGCGCCTCAAGCGCGGCCGGCGACAACCGAGCTTCTTCTCGAGCTGCATAAGCCGCCAACTGCGCCCCGACTTCCGGGGCGGTCACCAGCTGCCACGCATCGTCGTGGCGCTGAACACGGACGCCGCGCTCGTCCTCGATCAGCCGCTCGGTGAGGTCGGCCAATGCCGCCTCGGCCTGAAGACGCGGGATGCCGGCCAGCTCTGCCAGCTCGGCCGTCGAGAGAGGCCGTTCGGCAATGAACAGGAGCGCCTCGAAGTGCACATCGAGCTCGGGCGGACGGGCGTCATCGGTCACGAGGTGGTTTCCAGCATCGTTTCGATGATGATCGGCCCAAAGATGTCGTGCTGCTCGGCGCGCACCTGGCGGCGACGGACCAGCTCGAGGGTGGCGAGGAAGGTGACGGCGGCCTCAGTCCTCGATTGGCAACGGGCGAGGATGGTCTGGAGTAACACGCGGCCACCGCCCGACAGGGCATGCCGCAACACGGCGATCTGCTGGCCGATGGTGATCTCGCGCGGCACGACCTCGGGCGGAGCAGCCACCGGCTCCGGGATCGCGGCGAGGCGCTCGAGCGCCGCCACGAGCACGCCGACCGGCATGGGACTCACCGGCAGCTCGGGCAGGTCGGCCTCACGTGGCTCGCGATGCATGACGGGAACGGTCCCGTCGCGCACACCGAGCGCAATGGACGCGTCACGCATCACGCGATACTCGATCAGACGGCGTCGCAGCTCCTCCTCGTCGGGCTCGTCGGAACCGTCCGCGAGCGGCGGCAGCGGCTCCGATGGCAGGAGTCGTTTCGACTTGAGGTAGATGAGCTGCGCGGCCGTGGACACGAACTCCGACAGGTTGGCCGCGTCCACGGCATGGCGGGCGAGATGCTCGACATACGCATCGGCCACGTCGGCCAGCGGGACGGTCAGGATGTCCAGCTGGCGCGACTCGATGAGATGCAGCAGCAGTTGAAGCGGGCCCTCGAATGCCGGCAGCGCCAGCGTGAACTCGGCATCTCCGACGGCAAGCGGCACGGCCGCATCGGCCTCAACCGGGATGGACTTGCGGACGTCAGCTTCGGTCATCGGCGACCTTCAACGCTCGCATCAACTGCTCGTCCACAGGGGCGGCCTCACCGCGGATGAACGCCCCGGCGCGGGGGCTGCATCCGGCGCGCTCGGCAAGGTCCGCGGACATCGGCTCATGGTGAAGATAGAGGTGAAATGGATGGCGCCATGATGTTGCGTCGGCGTGCGCCAGGCGGCGAAGCAACCGCGGCGCGAAATTCTCCAGCAGGACGCCAGCGACCCGATGCACCAGGCGCATGCGGTGGCCCTTGGCCGCGTCATGCAGCAGGGCCGCAGCGATGAGATCGGGGTCGTCATACCCGGCCGCGACCAGCTTGTCTGTCACGTCCAGCGCGTGGCGACGATCCGCCACCGGCATCGACTCGAATAGGGCCGCGGCCGTGCCGGAAAGCGCGCGGCGCACGAATGCCTCCTCCCCGGGATCCACGCGAGCCCGAACATGGGCCACGAACTGCGCGACCCTATGCACCGGTCAGGACCCCGGTCAGGCTGCGAACGGCACTGAACATGACGCCCAGCGGGCTACCCGGCAGGAACACCAGCAGGAGCAGCACGATGACGCCGTACTGCGCGTAGCGCTGAACGGTGAATGCCGTGCGTGGCGGCAGGAACGCAAGCAGCACGTTGTAGCCGTCGAGGGGCGGGATCGGCAGGAGGTTGAAGATCGCCAGCAGCAGGTTGTACAGCACGATCCAGAAGGCGAGGTCGAGCCCGAAACCATCGACGCCGCTCATCTCGAGCACCCGGTAGATCACCGCGCCGGCCACCGCGACGATCACGTTGGCGGCCGGACCACCGGCGGCCACCATGGCCATGCCGATGCGACCCGGTCGCAGGGCGTATACGTTCACCGGAACCGGCCGGCCCCAACCGAACCCGGCTACCACGAACACGAGCGCACCGATTGGATCGATATGCGCGGCGGGGTTCAGGGTGACGCGCCCAAGCGCGCGAGGCCGATGGTCGCCCAGCTGATCCGCGATGAACGCGTGGCTGAACTCGTGAAATGTGATTCCCACCACCAGCGCCACGGCGATCCCCACGATCTGGGCCAGTGTCAGGTCGAAAAATAGCACGGAAGCAAACTCAGCCGGGGCGCGGAAGCAGGTCGTCGAGCAGGGTCACCAGCCGCTCCGCGCCGATGCGCCCCATTTCAATGACCTCTTCGTGGGTGGCGCCGGTCTCGACATCGTCGGTGGCCTTGTTGGTGATGAGGCTGAATCCCAGGACCCGGACCCCAGCGTGACGGGCCACGATGACCTCGTGCGCTGTGCTCATGCCCACCGCGTCGCCGCCAAGTCCGCGCAGCATCCGCATCTCGGCGCGCGTCTCGTACGATGGGCCAGAGAGCATCACGTACACGCCCTGGCGCAGCGCCACGCCGCTGCGGTCGGCAGCCCCCAGGGCCGCCGTGCGGAGCGCCGGATCGTACGCATCGGTCATGGGTGGAAAGCGCGGGCCGAATCGGTCGAGGTTCGGGCCAAGCAATGGATTGTCGCCCGACAGGTTGAGGTGGTCGGTGATGAGCATCACGTCGCCCGGATCGAAGGCCGGGTTCAAGCCGCCGGCCGCGTTGGTCAGGACCAGCAGCTCAGGACCGAAGGCGAGCACGGCGCGCAGCAGAAGAGTCGCCTCCCGATGCGAGTATCCCTCGTATGGATGCGCGCGGCCGGACAGGAT
>JBBSLF010000034.1:0-15278 GCA_038255505.1 Candidatus Limnocylindria bacterium | reverse complement strand
CTAAGACATGGGCCAACACGGCGCTCGGTAGCAGCCACGGGGCATGAACGCTGCTGTCATCCGTGCACGGTGCGACCGTTAGGCGACCGCCAGCGCCGCGGCGGACGGCGTGATATCTCGATCCACGCTCACGCCCACTCCGTGATGCCACGAATTCGGTGGAGATGGGTGCGATCCAACGCCTAACGTGCACCGGATGCAATTCTGGCATGAACCGGTCTCACGAGACCTCGGCGCAACGCAATGCCTTTGCGGGCGACAGCTCATAGGTGACCGGTACGAACTAACGGCGGCGTCGCGGCGTCGAGACGGCTTGTGGCGCGATGAGTCGCTCGATCTCCGCACGGAACTGACGACCGGACGGGTGCCTCAGGAGCCAGCGCAGGTAGTCCGGATCCTGGCGCAGGAGGTCCTGGAGGGCCCAGCCCGCATAGCGACCATACGGGAGCACTGTCCCGCGTCGGTCCCTCGCGGACGAGGGGACGACAGGCACACGCACGGCCGGCCCAGGCCCCGTGGCACGGGCGACGCGCGCGCGGTCGTACGCGAGGCGCGACTCGGGATCGCGGAGCGTGGCGTAGGCCCGGTTCAGCCTGGCCATCGGCGCGTCGGTGTGCTCCCCCGCGTAGTCCGGGTGGAGCATCCGCGCCAGCACGCGATACGCGGCGGTGATGACCTGCGGGTGAGCACGCGGATGGACCTGCAGGACCTCGTAGCAGTCGACGTCAGCCGAAGATAGGTGCACGCTCAGCCCCTCTCGATCGCTCCTTGGAAGCTCCTGGCGGTGCGCGTCGCACTGGCGGTATGGATCCCGACGCCAGACTTCGTGGCCGACTCATGAGTAGTCCTCTCGATGGACCGGCCGGTTCCCCCCAGCTGGTCACCCAATACAGTGCTTGCTCGGTTGCAGCCATGGTGGCGTCCCAGCAGCCACCCCAGCTCCCTGCCCAGGCGACGCGAGAGAGCCACGGTTTTCTCGAGTCTGGCAGGCGCGACGGCGACAGGCGATGGGCCATCCGGCGCAGGCGATGCCGAAAGTCCTGGGCCGGATGACCCTTGGCACACCGATCTGGTGCGGGCGGCCCGGCGGGTGGCCAACCAATGCGCGAGGGAATTGCGCCGCGGCCGAAAGCGTCAGCGAAGCGCGAAGGCGTACGCCTCGATAGGCGGATAGTGCTCGTAGGTCTCCGTCATCGGCATGGCATCGGTGACCGGCACGTCGAACTGACTCACCGCGGCCGAAGTAAGCAGGGCGTACGCGCCATGACCCACCCTGTCAGCGGCAGAGTTCTTCAGAAGCCGATGCGCCATCACCACGTCGGGACCGCTCAACTCGCGGCTCCCGGCAATCTGTTGGAGCACGTAGCGCCCGGCGTGCAGCACGAACTTCAGGTCAAGGCTGGTCGCTCGGAGACAGGCCGTGCAGGTGCACGTCCAGATCTTGCCGACATCGGTGAGCCGCGCATGGAAGTCCGCGTAGCAATCGCGGATGCAATCCAGCAAATCCTCCCCGCGCGGTATCTGCGCGCCGGGGGAACCGAAGGAGAAGACCGCATCCCCCTCGAGCTTCGACAGGGTGAAGGGCGGGACGATGCGCTCCACGATCCCGTCGAGCAGGCTGGACATGAGCCGATACGCCTCCGGCACCGCGCCGTCCGCGAACGCATCGTCACGATGAGCTTCGGCCACGGCCTGCAGAAATGCCGTGTAGCCGCCGATATCGGCCAGGAGCAGCGGCCCTTCGGCCGTCTCGATCTTGAACGGCGCCGTCACGAACTCGGCCGCATCAAGGCTTCATCCAGATAGCAGTAGATCCAATCCACTGGCGGGTCGATGGACGTGATCAGAGGATGACTCTTCGTCGTGGCATGCTCGCTCGCGTGGCGGTTGGGCGAAGAATCGCAACATCCCGCATACACGCAGATGAGGCACATCCGCAAGTGCACCCATTCGGAGCCGATGCGCAGGCAATCCTCGCATCCGCCTGCGCTCGGCGCTACATCGCCGATCTGATCAAGATGGGTGCAGGCATCGGACGTCATGGCTGAAGCCTACCAGGCTGGCCTAATGACCAATATAATGACTATATGACCATCAAACTGACCGCAACGGAAGTGAAGGCGAAGATACTCGCGTTACTCGATGAGGTCGAGGCGGGCGAGGAGATCGAGATCACTCGGCACGGAACAACCATCGCTCGCATCGTGTCGGCGAGCGGTCCCCACGCGTTGAAGAGCAGGCTGTCCGGGATCGCCATGACGGCGACATCGGACGACGAGCTCTTCAGCACCGGCGCGACGTGGACCATGGAGTGAGCATCGTCGTCCTCGACAGCCACGTCATCCACTGGTGGTCCGCCGAGCCCGATCGAGTGAGCCCAGCCGCAACCGCCGCTCTGAGCGAGGCCGACGAGCTTGCCGTCGCCGACGTCTCGTGGTTCGAGCTCGCCTGGCTGGCACGGCATGAGCGGATCGTGGTAAGCGTGCCGATCGTCTCCTGGCTCCAGCAGTTGGCCGCGCAGGTTCGGACCATTCCAGTCACCCCCGCGATAGCAAGCACGGCAGTCTCCCTGCCGTCTTCGTTTCCCGGGGATCCGGCGGATCGCCTGATCTACGCGACCGCCATCGAGCATGGCTGGCGGCTGATCACCAAGGATCGGATGCTGCGCAGGCATCGGCATCCGCGACCGATCACGATCTGGTAGCGATCGTCAGCCATCCGAGATCCGGGATTTCGCGGTCCAGACGATCGAACACGAAGCCGCTCGTCGCGAGAACCAGCTGGCGGCCGTTGCCATCCTCGACGAGCTCCAGGCCGCGCCAATCGGGCAGGCGCTCGGCATCCCTCGGGTCGATGGCGCGACACGCCGAGAACGATGCCTCACTGCGCTCGACCCGGCAACCGAACTCGTTGGCCAGGCGCTCTTCGGCGACCTCCAATTGGAGTTGTCCGACGACACCGATGATGGGATCGCCAACTCCGTGCGGTCGCCGCAGGACCCGGATGACGCCCTCCTCCTCGAGCTGCCGCATCCCGCTGCGGAACTGCTTGTAGCGTGAGGAGTCGACGCTGCGCAGGTAGGCGAATCGCTCAGGCAGGAACTCGGGGATCGGCGGGAACTGGAGCGTCCCATCCTCGGAAAGCGTGTCCCCCACCTGCACGCCGGTCGCGTTGACAATGCCGATGACGTCGCCGGGCAATGCCTCGTCGATCGTCTGCCGCTCCTGCCCGAACATCTCGTTCGAATAGCTCAGCGACAGGCGCCGATCCGTCCGGCCGTTGATGGCGGTCATCCCGCGCTCGAAGCGCCCAGAGTTGACCCGCATGAAGGCCACGCGATCGCGATGGCGCGGATCGGTGTTGGCCTGGACCTTGAAGACCTGGGCGCTGAACTGCCCGTCGAGAGGGACGGCCGCATCGTCGGAGCTCCGTTCGGTGGGCGGCACCGAGAAGCGCGGGAAGGCGTCCAGCAGGAGCGAGAGGCCGACGTTGGTCAGGGCGCTGCCGAAGAACACGGGCGTCACCCGCTCGGCATGGACGTCGGCCGGCTCGATCGTCGCGGCCACGAGCGCCGCCTCTTCGCGGGCGTCGTGCCAGTCGGCGGCGGCAGGACCCGCATCCCAGGTATCCGCTGACGTGCGGCGTCCGGCACCAATGGTCGCGCCATGCATGGTTGCATCGGTCTCGATCACCGTGTCGCCGTCGATGTCGAGCAGCCCGTGGAGCCGGCCGTGAGTACCGATCGGCCAGTTCATCGGGCTCGGATGAACGCCGATTTCGCGCTCGATCTCGTCGAGCAGGCTGAGCGGCGCGATCATCGGCCGGTCGCACTTGTTGATGAACGTGATGATCGGCAGGCCGCGCATGCGGCAGACCTGGAAGAGCTTGAGGGTCTGCGGCTCCAGGCCCTTGCCGGCGTCCAGCACCATCAGTGCGGCATCCACGGCCCACAGGGCACGGTACGTGTCCTCGCTGAAGTCCGCGTGGCCAGGCGTGTCGACCAGGTTGTACTGGTAGCCGCCGTGCTCGAAGCGCAGGACCGTGGAGCTGACGCTGATCCCCCGCCGGCGCTCCATCTCCATCCAGTCGCTGACCGTGCTGCGCGACTGCCGGCGTGCACGGACCGATCCCGCCTCCTCGACCGCTCCACCGAACAGCAGCAGCTTTTCGGTGAGAGTCGTCTTTCCGGCGTCGGGATGGCTGATGATCGCGAATGTTCGGCGCCGGTTTGCTTCGGCCAGCACCGCTGCGGAGTCCCGCGAGGGCGCGGGAGGAATCGTCATGAGCGTTCACGTTTCACGGGATGGAGGGTACAGCCACCGGCTGAAGTTCCCCGGCGCGGATGCGAACGGACCGGCCACGTGGGCCGGTCCGTTGATCGCGAAGTCCCAGAAGTGGAGCCTACTTGACCTCGGTGGTCGCGCCAGCCTCGGAGAGCTTCTCCTTGGCGGCCTCGGCCTCCTCCTTGGTGACACCCTCCTTGACTGCCTTGGGGGCAGCGTCGACGAGGTCCTTCGCCTCCTTGAGGCCCAGGCCGGTCAGCTCGCGGACGGCCTTGATCACAAGGATCTTGTTCGGGCCGACCTCGGTGAGCACGGCGTCGAACTCCGTCTGCTCCTCGACAACGGCTGCGGCACCATCGCCGGCGGCCGGGGCGGCAGCGGCCGCGGCGGGGGCGGCGGCGGTCACGCCGTAGCGCTCCTCGAATGCCTTGACCAGCTCGCTCAGCTCGAGGACGGTCATCGTATCGATCGCCTCGAGTATCTGGTCCTTGTCCAGGGTCTTGGTCGCCATCGGTTCAGTTCTCCTGTTCGTACTATCCCGAGGCGGCTAAGCCGCGGTCTCGGACTGTTGCTTCTTCTCGGCCACGGCGTTCAGAACGCCGATGAGGTTGCGGATGTTGGCGGCGAGCACGCCGGCCATGCTGGTCATCGGGGCGGCCATCCCGCCGGCGATCTTGCTGAGCAGGACCTCGCGCGACGGCAGCGTGGCGAGGCGCGTGAGCTGCGACGCGTCAATTGCGCGGCTGCCGAGCATGCCACCACGCATCGTGACCACGCGGGAATACGGTCGGAAGGCCTCGGCCAGTGCCTTGGCCATGGCCGCCTCGTCACCGTCGATCGTGGCGAGCGCGGTCGGGCCGCTGAGGAGCGGCTTGAGCTCGGCGAGGTCCGCCTCGTCGGCGGCGATCTTCAGCAGGCGGTTCTTGGCGATCGTCAGCTCGACGCCGCTGTCGCGGAGGGTCCTCCGGACCGACTGCATGTCGGAGACCTTCAGGCCGCGGTAGTCGGCCACGGCCATGGCGGAGCTTGAGCGGAGCAATTCCGCGAGCTCGGCGACGGCCTGGCGCTTGATATCGGTCGGCATCGGTCTGTCCTGGTCTCCTCCTTGGCATGAAAAAACGACGATTCTGCGTGCACGCGTGACACGAGAACCGCCGTCGATGGCTGTTCGTATTCGTGCCTGCGTGTGCCGCGACGTCTGCTGCGTCGCAATTGGACCGGGAGTCTCACCCGGATCGCATCACGGTCTGTGGCTGTTCAGTTGAACTCCCATCCTAGCCGATGCGTGCTTTCGTGTCTCATGACCCACGGCGACGCGCTGGCTCACGCTCAAGATTTGCACTCAGCGCATGGATCTGCGCTCAGCGAATGGAGAACCGCCGTCACATGCGTTCAGCGCAAGATCTCAGCGGTGCGGGCTCCTCGTTCCGCCATTTCATGCGATGCGTGCACAAGATGGCGGCCAGCCAGCAGAAGTGGCTGGCTGCCTCGTAGATCCGTGCGCTGAGTGCAAAACCGTGGTGACTTGACCGGGACGTATCGGCGACCGGTCCAAGCAACCGGAACCGGCTAGGCGTTGGCCAGGGCAAGCGCCGATGGAATGTCGATGCGCACGCCGGGACCCATGGTCGGCGCCAGGGTGAGCGATTTCATGTAGGTGCCTTTGGCTCCCGATGGCTTGGCGCGCTGGATGGCATCCACCAGAGTGGCCACGTTGGCGGCGAGCTGTTCGGGCGTGAAGCTGGCGCGGCCCACGGGTGCGTGGACGATGCCGGCACGGTCAACCTTGAACTCGATCCGGCCCGACTTGACCTCGGCGACAGCGCGCTCGATGTCGAAGGTCACGGTGCCCGACTTCGGGTTCGGCATCAGCCCGCGCGGGCCGAGCTTCTTTCCGAGCCGCCCGACGGTGCCCATCATGTCCGGCGTGGCGATGGCGACGTCGAATTCGAACCAGCCGGCATCGATCTTCTTGACGAGGTCATCACCACCGACCTCATCGGCTCCGCCGCGCAGGGCCTCCTGGGCCTTCTCGCCCTGGGCGAACACGATCACGCGGCTGGTCTTGCCAGTGCCGTGCGGCAGGACCACGGTCCCGCGCACGAGCTGATCCGCATGGCGCGGGTCGATGCCCAGGCGCAGGTGCGCCTCGACCGTCCCGTCGAACTTGCTGATCGAAAGCTTCGGCAGCAGCTCGGAAGCCTCGCCGATCTCATAGCGGCGATCCGGCTCGACGAGCTTCGCCGCCTCGAGGTACTTCTTTCCGTGACTCATGCCTGGGCCACCTCGATGCCCATGGAGCGTGCCGTGCCCTCGATGATCTTCATCGCCTGCTCGACGGTATTGGCGTTGAGGTCGGCCATCTTCATCTCGGCGATCTCGCGCAACTGCGCGCGGGACACGCTACCGACCTTGTCCTTGTTCGGAATGGCGGATCCTGCTTCGACGCCGGCCGCCTTCTTCAGCAGCGCGGCGGCCAGCGGGGCCTTCGTCACGAAGGTGAAGCTGCGGTCCTCGAAGACCGTGATCTCGGCCGGCACGACGTAGCCGCGCATGTCCGCGGTTCGCTCGTTGAAGGCCTTGATGAATTCCATGATGTTGATGCCGTGCTGGCCGAGGGCCGGCCCGACGGGTGGGGCGGCGGTCGCGGAACCGGCGGGCGCCTGTACCTTCAGCATCGCCCTGATCTTCTTAGCCATTCTGGTGACTCCTCTCGAGGTCTTGACGGGGCCGATACGCCCCTCCCTCTGCGTGTATAGGCCTCAGCGAGGCCCCTACTATCTGTCAGACGCCGAGTATATACGTATATACTTCGGTCGCCCTCACAACTTTTCGATCTGGAGGAAGTCGAGCTCAACGGGCGTCTCGCGGCCGAAGATGCTGACGAGCACCTTGACCTTGTTGCGCTCCGGGTTGACCTCGTCGACGGTGCCGATGAACTCGGCGAACGGCCCGTCCTTGACGCGGACGCTCTGGCCCTTCTGGTACTGGACCTTGAACTTCGGCGTCTCGACCCCCATCTGCTTGAGGATCTTCTTGACCTCGTGCTCATCGAGCGGCAGGGGTCGGTTGCCGGAGCCGACGAAACTCGTCACGCCCGGCGTGTTGCGCACGACGTACCAAGACTCGTCGCTCATGGCCATCTCGACCAGCACGTAACCGGGGAACACCTTGCGGTTCACCGTCTGGCGCTGGCCGTTCTTGATCTCGATCTCTTCTTCCATCGGCACGAGGACCTGGAAGATCTGATCCTCCACGCCCATCGACTCGATGCGGTGCTCGAGGTTGGCCTTGACCTTGTTCTCGTAGCCGGAGTAGGTGTGGATCACGTACCACAGCTTCTTGGTGCGCTCCGCCTCGGGCATGTCGCTGGCGCGCGGCGCCTCACGTGACAGGCTCGCTGCCTCGCGGGCCTCGCTGGGTACTTCGCTCACGGTTTCGGACGTCGTCTTTTCGGTCATCGCAGCACCTGGTCGAGGACGGTATTGAAGATGCGGTCGAGCACGAAGATATAGGTGCCGATGATCAGCGACACCACCACGACCAGGATGGTCAGACGGACCACGGTCTCGCGGGTCGGCCAGACGACCTTCTTCAGCTCGGCCCAGCTCTCGCCCAGGTATCGGCGCATGCCGGTCAACACGGTCGGTTCATACTTCCTGTCTCAGTGGTGTGGTTGGGTAACGACGTTCGCTTGAGTGGCAGGGGCGACAGGACTTGAACCTGCAACCGCTGGTTTTGGAGACCAGTGCTCTACCAAATTGAGCTACACCCCTCCGCGAACGCAGACCTACTTGGTTTCCCGGTCCTACTTGGTCCCGGTCCTACTTGGTTTCCCGGTGCAGCTGATGCTGCCGGCAGCGTGGGCAGAACTTGTTCAGCTCCATGCGCCCCGGGTCGTTCCGCTTGTTCTTCCGTGTGCTGTACGTGCGCTCCTTGCAGGTAGTGCACGCCAGGGCGATCACCGGTCGATTCTCAGCCTTGGCCACGTCGTTCTCGCTTCCTCGTCATGCCCCCCGATTCCGACGGCGCGGCGGCCACGCCAAACAAGGGGCGGTTCACCGGGGAGCCGCTTGATTGTACGGCGCTCGCTCGCTGACTGTCAACGACACCCAGCGGCCCGTGTCACCTTCAACGTAGAACCCTGACTCATGTCCTCACAGGTGGACTCTCTGGGAGTTGAACACCCAGAACTGTCGTTGCCGAAGGACATCCGCCCCGCTTCGCGCCCGATCCTAGTCTCCCCGGCGCACATTGCGGGTCTGGAGCTCTGATGTGTCCAGATCGAACGACTCAGTGCCCGATGGCTTCACTCTCTCGATCGCGGCGACGGAGCACGATTCGCGTGAACGGCAGCCGCACGTCACTGAAGACCTCGATGCTGACGAGAAAGCCGAGGAAGATGAGCACCAGACCGATGAGGAGACCGATGGCGTGCGCCGATGTCTCGCCGAACCGGCCGAGCCCGCTCGTGACCGAGACGACCATCCCACCCGCGGCGATGAGCAACGTCGACGGCACGCGGCTGTTGAGGCGGCCCGTGACAAGTGCCGTGAACGCTCCCGGCAGCGATGCAACCAGGTTGACGGCGATGGCCAGCGGAGCGAAGAGCAATGAGCCGATGCGCTCGGGCGCGCTTCGATCAGTGTGCAGCGAATACGTCAGCACGCGTCGCTTGGGCATGAACACGTAGGCGCTGTAGACCGCCCCGAGCACGAGCGCAAATGCGCCGGTGATGTTGAAGAAGGGCGTCAAGAGCCGCAGGTACCCGGGAAACAGCTCGCCGGTCGGCGCGCCGGTGGCCGAGTCGATCGCGTAGCCCGGCGCGGGCAGCTGGATGCCGAGCATCATCACTGCCGACACGATCGTTCCGACCGTCAACAGGCCACCCGCGACGTGCGCCCAGGCCGGGCTACGCCGCCATGACAGCGATGCGATGGCGGCGGCACTGACCACGGCAACCGCGCCGTACACGACGGGTGCGACGCCCGAGCCGGGGTAGTCGTAGCGCTGCTGGGTCAGGTACGTGAACAGCCCGGCCATCAGGAGCGACGCGGCAAAAGCAAAACCGAACCGCGTGCGTGATAACAGGTACACGCTCCCAAGGCCGAGCCAGGCGGCGGTCCACACGGCGCCGGCGAGGTACCAGGCGCGGTAGAGCGCCTCGTTCCAGCCGATCATGCCGCCCAGCAGCTCGGCTCCGGCTCCCATGCCGAACCACACCAGCCCGATGGCCCAGACCAGCTGATACGGCTGCCGGCGGCGCCACCACTGTTCGGCGACCAGCCCGGCAAAGACGAAGGCCAGGATGGTGCTCAGGCTATGGGCAAGGACGGTGAGGTCCACGTTCGCTGCAGCTCTCCGAGTGCCATGCGTCTCCACGTTCGGCGTCGAGGCGTGGAGCCCACGTCCGGGCTCGAACCGGAGACCTCTTCCTTACCAAGGAAGTGCTCTGCCAACTGAGCTACGTGGGCGCGATCGACGTCACGAGAAGTGTCGCAGGATCGTGCGATCCTCGACAACCATCGGTCAACCTTGGTAAATCTATGTCGGAGGACCAAGATTCACCGTCGCATTGGCTCTTCGGATGGGAAGTGATGGTGGGCAGGGAGGGAATCGAACCCCCACAGTCGAAAGACGGCTGATCTACAGTCAGCGGAGCTCACCACCTGCTCAACCTACCCACGAAATTCGACCGACGCATGGCGCATCGTCGGCCGGGATTCGAGTATATCCGACCGTGCCGCCACCCTCAACCTGGCTGCGTCGGCCGATGCGGACGGCGCGCAAGAGGTGGCGATGGGTCGAGTGTGTCCGGCTGAAGCCCGCCGATCACCACGCGGTCACCCCCAACCTGGTTGTGCCTATTTCCCGTGTGGACGGCACATGCTCACACCGCGACCCGCGTTGGGTCAGACGCCGCGCCGGCGGGCAATAGCCGGTGAATGGAGGCCAGATCACGCTCGGTCACGCTCAGAACCGGCCACTCACGGCGCGCTTTCGCGGCTAATGCCCGCCACCACGGCATATGACCCAATGGGCGGGCGGCGCGCCGATTCTGAGCGCTAGCAGCTTGCACATCGCCATGGTAAGCATAAGGGGCTCGAGCAGGCTTACCTATGAGCGCACGACATGGTCGAGATTGAGGAGGAGGACGTCGACCTCGAACGTGTCGTCGGCGAAGCCGATGGCGGCATTCGTAACGGCCAGCCAGCGGTGCGGTGTCGAGCGCGCGTAGCGCGCGGGGTCCGCACCGGGTGGCATGTGAACCGTCCCCGAGATGAGATATGGCGGCGCCTTGAGCTCCAGAACATGACGGCGTCGCGCCATGCGCTTAGGCGACGGATCCGGATGTGGCGGCACGGCGACGGCAATGGCGTCGTCGGCTAGCAAAAATTGCCATTCCCGATTGCCGTCCGCTCCGACCAGCCACACCTGCAGCGCTACCCCTGCGTTGAGGTCGTCACTGAGCCGGGATTCGCCGCGCTGGATGGAGCCCTCCACCACGCCATCGGCTCGGAAGATGGCGACCGCGTCGAGTTGAGGCTCTCTCAGGTCCTCCGGCCCGGCATCACGGTCAGGTTCGCGGCGGCGTAGGAAGCGCATGGGCGATTATCGAAAGGGTTCGGATTGTGCGATCCTACCGGCCGAGTGGCGCGCTCCGCCACTCCGATCTGCGTCATCGACCGCGAATGCGCTCGGACGCCGGCTTCGACCGCGGGACGGCAAACAGCTGATCGATGCGCCGTCGGTACCGGATGCCGGACGAATGGCGGCTCAGCCAGCGCAGGTAGTTCGGATCATGGCGGGCAAGGTCACCGAGCGACCATCCGGCATAGCGGCCGAAGTCCAGCACATCTGGCGCCGGTCGCTTCGCCGACTCGGCCGATGCGTAGATCGGGCGCACAGTGGAATCGGGAGGCCGGCGATACGGTCCCCGAGCCGCCGATCCCATAGGTCGCACAGGAAAGCACGCGGTGGTCTCGCTGCACCGTCGCGATCCCGCAATCCGACGGAGCGAACCGGAGGGAGAGAACTCGTCCACCTGGCCGCTGAGTGGCCCCAGCACTGCCTGCCGAAGAACGAGTGATCCTGATGCACAATGGCAAACATGAGCACGGCCAAGAGAGTCCTCCCTGCGTTAGTGCTGATCGCATTGGCGGTGATGACCGTCATGCTCATGACTACGCCATCGGATCCTCGACTGGAGGCGAGGTCGCCGGCGCGTAGTGCACGGGCCTCGCCCGAGGCCGCGTCCTTGACCGCCAGCGTCGGCTTCGCGTATTCGCCGCGCCTATCGCGGGCGCCCACTGCCGATCGGTCTCAGAGCAAGCTCTGGTTCCACGATCGGTCTTGGTGGGGTGTCCTCAATGAGGCACCGGCCGCCTCGTTTGGGATCTACCGCCTGGAGCAAGCCACGCTCGAATGGATGGCGACGGGGGTGCTCGTCGACGATCGCCCGGAGGCACGAGCCGATGTGCTGTGGAGCGGCACGCACCTGTATGCGGTCAGCGGCGGCCGGACAAGCACGGCGGCAGAGCATGTACGGCTGATGCGCTATTCCTACGACGCCGACTCGCAGACATACGGCCTCGACGGCGGCTTTCCGCTCGCCTTGACCGAGACGGGCGTGCGCAGCTTGAGCATCGCCTATGACAGCGCCTCGCGGCTGTGGGTCAGTTACATCCTTGGCGGAGAGATCTGGGTCCGCCACTCCGACGACCAGGGGACGACATGGGCAGAACCAATGCAGCTCGAGGGCGTCGATGCAGGCGCGGTGATCCACACGATCCTTGCGTATGGCTCGAGCACGGCCATCCTCTGGAACGATGAGATGGCCGGGGCGGTCTATTTCACGAGCCACAACTCCGCCGACGCAGCGGACGTCTGGACCGATTCTGTCGCGGTTGTTCAAGACGCCTTCCTGACCGACGACCACATCAGCGCACGCAGCCTCGAGGGTCCCAATGGCGCGGCGATCTATGTCATGATCAAGACCTCGCGCGACCTGCTTGCGGACGTCCCCGATGACCCCCAGATGCTGTTGCTCGAATTGCAGCCGGGTGGAGAATGGGTTGGCCATGTCTACGGCCGCGTCCGCGACCGCCTCACCAAGCCACTGCTCCTCATCGACGAGGAGCGGCGCCAACTGCACCTGTTCGCAGTGGCGCCATTCGGACGGGGCTCCGTCTACTACAAGACCACGTCCGCCGACGCGATCGACCTTTCGGCAGGTCGTGGCACTCCGTTTCTCGCAACGCGGGATCGAGGCATCACCCTCCCCACGTCCACCAAGCAGAATCTGACCGCGGAAAGCGGATTGGTCATCCTTGCGTCCGACGAGGTCACCGGACACTACGTCCACGCGAGCCTGGCATTGCCTCGACCGCTTCCCGATGGCTGACGCCGCAATACGAAGGGCCTCGCTGGCGCCCATATCAACGCAGGCCCCGTCGCCGCGTCCGATGGCAATGTGGTCAAGCGGCGATAGCGAGTCGCATCCTTATCTTCCCACTCGAGCTATGTGCTCGGGTCTTTGCGCCCACGGCGCGCCGAGCGACCGACATCGGGGGCTTCGTATCCACCGTCGGCGCCGGCTGACCTCAGCACCGACGCATCGTTCTCGCTCGGCGACGGCAGTCGCGCCAGGCGGCCACGTGCCCGCGCCCCGAGATAGGCAGCCATCAGACTGCGCACGTCGTCGTCGTTAATTTTATCGTCTGCGCGCAGCGCCCTCTCGACGCGGGTGGTGGGAACGATCGTCTCCTCCGGCAGGCGCGTGACGAACGCAAACCCATCATCCTGCCCGCGAACATGGCCCAGTGCGCTTGCCAGCCGGGTGGCGGTGGCCAGCGACGGGACCCGCTCCCCGTTGATGAGCCGTGAGATTGTCGAATGATTTACCCCAGACAGAACGGCCAGCTGTCTCTGGCTCATGCGCCGTTCTCGCATCTGTCGTCGAAGCCACACGTTGAAGACGATGGCGCCGGCCCACCCGTTGCCAGCACGTCCGAATTCGACGGCCACCGAGACCGTAGTCGTAAGGGCGCGAGGAGCCATGATCGCGATGCTGGCGCTGACCGTCTGTTCGACACCGGAGGCAATCTCGGATTCGCTGAGGCCAGCGATGCCGTGCCGCGGACGCAGTGGAGGTGATTCGGCAATCTGATCGCGGACCGGCGGAGGCATCGCCTGCTGGGTTGCCACCGCGGGGCTCCCAGCCGAAGGCCGCTGGCCCGTCGTCTCTGCCTGACGCGCGGGCACTTCTACCACGGCCGAATTGGCATCGGCGCCTCCCGGGGCTCCATGCAACGAATAAGGTGGTGGCGAGGAGTTCGCCGGCGCATCGAGCAGAACGAGCGCTGCCTGTGGCGCTGTGGCTTCCGATTGCGGCGCTAAGAATCGGGCTGCAGAAGCCGAAACCTCAGAAATGGTCGCCGCCGGCGCCGGTGGAGCGGGTGTCACCTCGGGCGAAGTCGTCAGTACCGGTATCGCCTCAACCGGTGGGCCGAGAACCGGCTCCAGTGTCGTCTCCACGGCCGGAGCGGTTGTCGACAGATCCTCCGGAGCCGGCGTCGCGAGCGGTTCGTCGGCGAGTGTGCCGGTTTCGCCTACCGCGGGTTCGGAGATCGGCTCCTGGGGAGGAATGGCGTCTGGCGCCGGCGACGCGGTGACATCGTCCACCGCCGGCACTTCACCCGGTGCGGATGGGGCGGGGGTCGCGGCTTCGGCGTCTGGCAGCGCGGTGACATCGTCCACCGCCGGCACTTCACCCGGTGCGGATGGGGCGGGGGTCGCGGCTTCGGCGTCTGGCAGCGCGGTGACATCGTCCACCGCCGGCACTTCGGTTTCGCAAGGGCACGTAGGCTGACCTGCACCGTCGGTCGAAGCCGCCCCGTGTTCGGTCGCAACTCCCACCTCGGCAGCTGCGGCGGCTAACGGGGTGCCCAGCGTAAGAACTCCCAGCGCCATGACCGCTGCGAGTCTGCCAATGATTCGGAGTGCCATCATCTGTCCTCGCGTGATCAGGCGAGCTGCCGCACTCCTACATTATTGCAGACACTGAGGATTCCAATGGCTTGGCGATTCGCGCGTCAGCGCGTCAAAATGGACGGCCCCTGCCGTTCCTAGCCTCGCTCCTGTTCCCGGGTTTCGGCGCCGGGATCGCCAAGCCGTCGGATTGGCGCCTGATGGGCGTCGTATGCGACCCACGCTCGCAGCCGCAGCGCCTGACGCCGAGCAGCTGTAAGGGCCTTACAAAGATCGCGGTCCTAGGATTCGCCTTACAACTCGTCCGAGTCGCTCTGCGGGAGAACAGGGTGGCCAGGCTGGATATTCCGAGCAGCAAAGCCGGCTGACACATCCGAGGGGGATCGGAGTCCCAGCCGGCTTTCGTGTTGCAGTCTGCCATGGAAGACAGGCGCGATGCGATAAGTCGCAAGGTCATCCGCAGAACTCGATCCAGGTCTGCCGCCGACCAAGACGATTGACCTATGGCCGCCCGGAGGCTGCGAGCCGACGATCAGCCCATGGCACCCTAACTGCTCCTGATTCTCGGCCCGGTCGCCTACATGATGTCGGGATGTGGGAATCAGGAGATTTGAGCTCCTATGAATGGAGCCGAGGGAGGGAGTCGAACCCACAACCTACTGTTTACAAAACAGTTGCTCTGCCATTGAGCTACCTCGGCATCGGCCGCTCAGTCTAGCGCGGCGGCAGGCTCTGACGCTGGCGGACGACCTCGAACACGAGCAGCGCGCCGGCAGTGGCGGCATTGAGGCTCGCCACGCGCCCGGCCATCGGGAAGCTGACGAGCAGATCGCAGCGACGCCGGGTGGCGCCCGACAGGCCGCTCCCTTCGCTCCCGACCACGATCGCCAACGGACCGCCAAGGTCGCTTTTCCAGGCCGATGCCCCGGCGTCCTGGTCCGCGGCCACCAGCCGCAGTCCGGCGTGCTTGAGCTCGTGAATGGCCTCGCCGATGGTGGGCAGGCG
>JBBSLF010000033.1:0-15530 GCA_038255505.1 Candidatus Limnocylindria bacterium | reverse complement strand
GTGATGGCGAAGTGGTCGGCGTGGCTGGCGCGTCCGAATCCGGCAAAACGACGCTGTGCCTGGTTGCAAGCGGCCTCGCGCCGCGCACCGTGGGTGGTCGGATCCGCGGCACCATCCTGCTCGACGGCGAGAACGTCGACGCCTGGCCCATGCATCGGCTCAGTGGTCGCATCGGCATGGGCTTCCAGAATCCGTCGACCCAGCTGTCGCAGGTGGCCGGCACTGTGTTCGAGGAGGTCGCATTTGGACCGATGAACTTCGCGCTCCCGCACGACGACGTCGTGGCGCGCACCTGGCACGCTCTTCATGCGCTGCGCATTGACGACCTTGCGGAACGTGATCCTCAACACCTGTCGGGAGGCCAACAGCAGCTCGTGGCGATGGCCGGCCTGCTTGCACTTCGGCCGTCACACCTGGTATTGGATGAGCCGACCGCCCAGCTCGATCCGGCCGGAACACGGCTCGTCGCCGACGCCATCGCCGCCCTTGCTGCGAATGGCGCCAGCATCCTCGTGGCCGAGCAGAAGACAGATCTGCTGGCCGAGGTCGCCACCCGCGTGGTGGTGCTCGCCGAAGGAAGAGTCGTGCTTCAGGGACCGGCTGCCGACGTCCTCGACGATGCGCGACTCATCGAGCTCGGTGTCTCGGCGCCGTCTGCGGTTCGCCTGCGACGCGCCGTCACCGAGGCCGGGATCGACCCGGAGCGACTCCGTGGTTGAGCTGCGTGTGGAAGGCCTGGTGCACGTCTACCGGACCGGTGCCGTCCGCGCGCTGGATGGCGTCGATCTCGTCATCGGGGCCGGCGAGCGAGTGGCGCTCGTCGGTCAGAACGGCAGCGGCAAAACAACATTGGTGCGACACCTCAACGGCCTGCTGCGACCGACCGAAGGCCGGGTCCTGCTCGACGGGACGGATGCGAAGCGTCACACCGTCGCCCAGCTCGCGTCCCGCGTTGGATTGGTCTTCCAAGATCCGGACCGCCAGATCTTCGCGGGATCGGTGCGCGCCGAAGTGGAGTTCGGGCCACGCAACCTTGGACGTTCCGGCAATGCACTGCGCAGCGCGGTCGCCGATGCGCTCACCGCCACCGGCCTGGCGGGAGAGGATGCGACGAACCCGTATGACCTGGGTCAGTCGCGTCGGAAGTTGCTCGCGCTCGCATCGGTCCTGGCCATGCGCACGCCGGTGCTGGTGCTGGATGAGCCGACCACGGGACAGGACGCGGGCGGCATCGAGCGCGTGCAGGGCGTGATCGAGGCCGCGGCCGGCGAGGGCCGAACGGTGATCGCCATCAGCCATGACATGCGTTTCGTGGCCGAGACCTTCGAGCGCGTCATCGTCATGCGGGCGGGACGCATCATCCTGGACGGCTCTCCCGTCGAGACATTCGCCGCCAGCTCGTGGGAGACGCTGCGCTCGACACACCTTGAGCCAACGCTTGCGGCGGAAATGGGTGATCGGTTGGGGCTCGGCTCAACACCCACTGACGCGAGCCTGATCGAGGCGCTGCGGGCTGGCGGAGCCACCTGAAGGCGGTGCCTAGTAGTACCCGGGAGGAGGCGGCAGCGGTTTGCCCTGCGCGTCGAGGCGCACTTCGAGCGGAAGATCATCGCGGTGCTCACGGTCGCCCTGGGGGCCCTTGATCGGCAATGCCATGACCGAGGCCGGAACCTCATCCAGCCGATCGCTGATCCCGCGCAGGCCGAGCCGGCGCAGGGCCGGGGCGAATCGGTCCGCGAAGTCGGTGTTGCGCAGCAGGCCAAACGTGAGAGACGGATGCGCTCGGTTGAGCAGCTCCAACCCGCGTGCCGCGTCAGCCGCATTCACCTGGTTGAGTCCGAGCTGGTTGTCGAAGATGTCGAGGGCCCGATTCGCCTCACGGCGGGTCGGGGTACTCAAATGCGGGGTACGGTTGACGAGCACGCGCGTGCGGTAGAGCGCGTCACGGACGCGACTGTCGCGATTGAGGTGGCCCTGGGTCATGGAGCGAATACTACGCGCTGAGGGCGGATGGCAGGAGGCCGTGGCCGACGCCCTATCGCGCGCATCCCGACCGATCCCGCTCGACGAGCGCCTGATGCCGAGGACGGCCGAAGGCGAGGTCACCCGGCGCCGATTCGATCGAACGGCCCGAAGCGCGCCGCGTTACGCGTCAACGCTCCTCGCGATCTACCCGGACGCGGCCGGACAGCTCGTCATTCCGCTCACGGTTCGTCGAGTCGAGATGCGCGCCCACGGTGGAGAGGTGTCACTGCCGGGCGGCTCGGTCGACCCATCCGATGCCTCGCGCGAGGCGGCCGCGCTACGAGAGGCGTGGGAGGAAATCGGCCTGGAGCCGGACATGGTCCGAGTCGCCGGGGTACTCGAGGACGTGTGGATTCCGGGCAGCAACTTCGAAGTGCGACCGTTCGTCGGCACGGTTGCGTCCCGGCCGGCGCTCGTCGCGCAGGACGCGGAGGTAGCCTCCATCGTCGAACTGCCGCTCGCGGCGCTCTTTGACGAATCGGTCATTGGCGTCGAGGAGTTCGCGGTGCTCGACCTGCGCATCCGGGCAGGTGCCTATCGGTACGGTGGCGTACGCGTCTGGGGAGCCACGGCCATGACCCTTGGCATGCTCGCCCACGTCCTCGACGCAGACCCGCGCTGACGTGCAGTTGTTGCACCGGACAACACCAACGTCGAACGAAACCGGGCTCACACGTCCTGGGTAGCACCGGATGACACAGGCGACGGTGGAGCTGCCGTTCCTTCGACATTGGTCGCACCGGGTGCAGCCGAAGCCGCAGCGTGCCTCAGCGTCGGGTGCGAACCCTCGTCTTCAGCCCCGTCAGCATCTCAAGCAGAGCGCCATGTTGTGCCATCGGCGCGGCGACGATGCTGATGGTTGGTCCCGAGCGCTCCGGGTCCCACCACGTATTACCGGTGAGATCGGTGACAACCGCGCCCGATCGCCCCGCAATCAGCCCGGCCGCGGCCACGTCCCAGGGTGAAAGACCGCCGTTCTGGACGAAGGCATCGAAGCGGCCATTCGCGACGTACACCAGGGCCAACGCAGCACTGCCCATGCGCCGATGGATCCTGATGCTCGGCGCGATCTTTCGCTCCCGCGCCAGGCCGCCGGACCCGATCACCGCCAGGCTGACCACGTAGTCGCTCAATGTCTCCTTGGTGGATGCCACGATCGGCTCACCGTCCAGGCAGGCCGGTCCATCAGCCGTGGCGGAGTACAGGTCGTCACGCGCCGGGTCCAGGACAACCCCGACCGCCGGCCGGCCGTCCACGACCAGACCGATGCTGACGCAGTAATACGGGATCCCGTTGGCATAATTCACCGTGCCATCGAGCGGGTCGATGACCCAGGTGCGGCCATTGTTCGATCCGTCGTCGCGCAGGACTCCGGCATGCTCGCCGGACTCCTCGGCCAGGATGGCATCGCCGGGATAACGCGCCTGGATGGCGTCGATGACCAGGCGCTCCGACGCATAATCGGCGTTGGTGACAACATCGCGCTTGCTCTTGTAGTCGATGTGCTCCAGGCGCTCATAGCTCTCGGTCAGCACCACGCCCGCGCGGCGAGCAAGGTCAACGGTGAAGGCGAGCTCATCGGCCCAGCGGTCGCTCATGGGACCTCAGGGTAGCCGGAAGCCGATGGTCTGGATGGTGACCTCACCATCGGGCTCCGCGCTGAAGCCGAACGAGACCTCGACGCGCGTCCCCGCGGGCAGGTAGTCGAGGGTGATTTCGTTCTCTTCCTCGCTGCCCGCGACACTCGCCGTTGCCCGCAGAACAATCGCCTCGGCCGCTTCACCCCCATCATTTGCGACGGTACCTGGCACGATCCAACCGGTCTCGGTCTGGTAGGCAGCATCAACCTGGAGTTCAACCACGGGCTTGGGAGGTCCGGCGTCCGTGAAGATGCCGTCGAGGGTCAGCGCACCGATGACGCCGACCACCGCCACGACACTCACGGCCAGCGTCGCCCATTCCGCCCAGTTCTGACGCACGGTCAGGTTGCCTCCTGCTGCTGCTGACTCCCACCAACGAGCAACCGACCGGCAGCGGCGCCGAATGATGCCACCGCCGCGAGCATGATCACCTGTCCGATGATCGCCCGTAGCCCG
Source organism: Candidatus Limnocylindria bacterium (assembly GCA_038255505.1). Taxonomy (GTDB): domain Bacteria; phylum Chloroflexota; class Limnocylindria; order QHBO01; family QHBO01; genus JACDBZ01. The sequence goes on along the minus strand of JBBSLF010000033.1, from coordinate 11,409 downwards.
ACGCCATCTGTCCGGCCGAATGCCCACAGGAGTAGGAGGCTGACGAGCAGGCTCACGGCATACGCCGCCAGGGTCTCGGTGAGCGGATGATCGAGGGGGCTGTCGCCGGCATCCAGCGACCGGCCACCACGGAAGTCGGCGTAGAACACGATTGCGAACGTCATGGCCAGCGTGGCGGGAATGACGAGCAGCAGGAGCCACCACTCGGCCCCGACGCCGAGCAGCAGCGGCTCCTCTGTCGGCGCGATGTTGAGCGCGAAGAGCAGCGCACCACCGCCCGCGATGAAGAGGCGTCCGAAGGCGCCCACCCCGGCGCCGTCACCGACCGAGCTGCCTTGAGCCGCCGCGTCCTCAGGGTCGTCATCGGGCGAGGCGAGCTGCCCGCCGGCCAGCGACACCCCGAACGCGACCGGGATCATCTCGAGCGCGATCTTTCCGACCGCGTCGCGCAGGCTGGTCTCGAGACCGATCCGCCCGAGCAGCAGCAACGCCACGGTTGCGACCACCGCGGCGATCCCCATCGTCTCGACGGAGTCGATGAGCAGCTCGGCCCACGACCTTTCGCGTCGAAAGCCGCTCACCGCGTTGAATCCGACAACCACGACGAATGCCACGCCCAGCAGCAGCACAATCTTCCAGGACGGCAGGAGGAACGAGTGGTCCCACATCTCGATGGTGTAGAGGAGGGGAAGTCCAACGAGCAATCCGCCACCGGCCGCGCGGATCAGGTCGCGGACGGTCTCCCGCACGGGCTTGACTGGCTCTGACTTGTTCACCGCGGTTCACCGATGCACATGCCGCGCCATTCTGTACGCTAGGCGCATGCCACAGATTCACCTTCGTGCTGAGGAGGGCGACTACGCGCCACTCGTCCTCCTTCCCGGCGACCCGAACCGTGCGCGCCGCATCTCGGAACGCTTCGACGATGGCTCCGCCCGCCAGGTCAACGACCACCGCGGTCTCTTCGGCTTCACCGGCACGTACAACGGCGTCCCGGTCAGCGTCCAGACCAGCGGGATGGGCACGCCCAGCCTGAGCATCGTGGTCGAGGAGCTTCTGCGCCTGGGTGCGCGGCGGCTCATCCGGGTCGGGACGTGCGGGGCGATCGCGGACGGGCTCCAGACTGGCGACCTCGTCATCGCCACCGCGGCCTGCCCCGTCGACGGTGCCACGACGACGTACCTTCACGGCGAGGCGTATGCGCCCGCCGCCGACTTCCATCTCACGCGCGCGTTGGTCGACGCCGCCGCGGCAGCCGGCGTGGAGGCGCAGACCGGGTTGGTCGCATCGGTCGACGTCTTCTACAACACCGATGACGACTACGCCAAACGCTGGCGCGAGCGCGGCGTTCTCGCTTTCGAGATGGAGGCATCCGCCCTGTTCTTCCTGGCGGCCCGTGCCGGGGCGCAGGCGGCGTGTGCCCTCACCGTCAGCGATGTCCTCTCCGAAGAGGTTTCCACCGAAGAGAGCTACCTGCCGCTCGAAGAGCTGGACCGAGCCATCGACCGCATGATCGAGGTCGCGCTCGAGGCCGGCACCGCCGGGTGAAGCCGTATCGCTCCTGCGGTAGACTCGTTTCATGACCGATACGCTCGCGCGCGGCGCCGCGAACCAGGCGGGTGCCGTCATCAACCCCAACGCCGCCGCCGAGGCGCAGGATTTCCTGCCGCTCAACGGCATCGACCACGTCGAGTTCTGGGTCGGTAACGCCAAGCAGGCGGCGCACTACTACCGCACGTTGTGGGGCTTCACCCCTGTCGCCTATGCGGGGCTCGAGACCGGCGTGCGGGATCGGTCCAGCTTCGTGATGGTTCAGAACGACATCCGCTTCGTGTTCACCGCGCCGCTGAACAACAGCGGCGAGATCGCCGAGCACGTGGCCGAGCACGGAGACGGGGTGAAAGACATCGCGTTTGCCGTCGATGATGTGGAGAGCGCTTGGCGCGAGACGACATCACGCGGCGCCACCTCGGCGCTGGAGCCGACGGAATCGGAGGGGACGAAGGGCACGCTGCGCCGAAGTTCCATTCGCACCTACGGCGACGTGGTCCACTCCTTCGTGGATCGGTCCGACTACCACGGGGCCTTCGCTCCCGGCTACCACCGCATCAAGAGCCCCCCGCCGGCGGCGACCGGCCAGGTCCTGCTCGAGGTTGACCACTGCGTCGGCAACGTGGCCCTCGGCGACATGAATCGGTTCGTTGATTTCTACAAGGATGTCCTCGGTTTCGCGCAGCTCATCCACTACGACGACAAGGTGATCCACACCGACTACTCGGCGCTCATGAGCAAGGTCATGACGAACGGCAACGGCCGGATCAAGTTCCCGATCAACGAGCCCGCGGCCGGGAAGAAGAAGAGTCAGATCCAGGAGTTCCTCGACTACTACGGCACGGCCGGGACGCAGCACATCGCCCTGCGCACGGAGGACATCGTCGGCACGGTCCGCGTCCTGCGCGAGCGCGGCGTCGAGTTCCTGGGCATGCCGCACGCCTACTACGAGTCGCTCCCCGACCGCGTCGGCGATGTCGGAGTACCGATGGACGTCCTCGAGGAGCTCGGCATCGAGGCCGATCGCGACGAGGAGGGCTATCTGCTCCAGATCTTCACCCGCCCGGTACAGGACCGGCCGACCTTCTTCTTCGAGATCATCGAGCGCCACGGGTCACGCGGATTCGGTGTCGGCAACTTCAAGGCGCTGTTCGAGGCCATCGAGATCGAGCAGGAGCGACGCGGCAACCTGTAGGCGGCGGGTGACGCTCACGCGCCGATAGATCGCCAGATTGCGACATGGGTCGGCTGCCGTGTCACTGTTCGCCGATGTAGCGGCCGGTACCGTGCTGGAGGGGCGCGCCAGTCGTGAGTCATTGTCACCTGGCAACCGATGTGGCGGTGATCTGCGACATCGGTCCTCCATCGCGACACGCTTCACCGATGTATCGGTTCGGCAGTGACACGACGGTCAGGGCTGGGCGCGCCTCGAGCATGCGCGCCGCCGATGTATCGACGATGCGCCGCGCAGCCAGCAAGCGATGTCACAGATCGCCGATGTATCGGCCCCGACAAGTGGAGCGCAGGCGAGCGCAGGCGAGCGCATCGGGTAGCATCGGTCTCACATGAGCACGAACAAGCTGCCGACACAGGCAGATGACTTTCCCGCCTGGTACGTCGAGGTCGTGAAGCGGGCTGAGCTGGCCGAGCACGGTCCGGCCAAGGGCTCGATGATCATCAAGCCCCATGGCTATGCCATGTGGGAGCTGACGCAGCGCGCGCTTGATGATCGGTTCAAGGCGACCGGACACGAGAACGTGTACTTCCCGCTCCTCATTCCCATGAGCCTGCTGCAGCAGGAGGCCGATCACGTCGAGGGATTCGCCCCCCAGGTCGCCGTCGTCACGCGTGGCGGCGGCCAGGAGCTCGAGGAGCCGCTCGCCATCCGGCCCACCTCCGAGGCGATCATCTGGAGCACCTACAAGCGCTGGATCCAGAGCTACCGTGACCTGCCGCTGCTGTACAACCAGTGGGGCAACGTCGTGCGCTGGGAGATGCGGACGCGACTGTTCCTGCGGACCAGCGAGTTCCTCTGGCAGGAGGGACACACCGCCCACGCCACGGCCGAGGACGCGCAGGCCGAGACGCTCCGCATGCTCGAGGTGTATCGCGAGGTGGCTGAAGACGTCCTGGGCATTCCGGTCATCAAGGGGCGCAAGTCACCCGGCGAGCGATTCCCCGGCGCGGTCGAGACGTACTGCATCGAGGGCCTGATGCGCGACGCGCGTGCCCTCCAGTGCGGGACCAGCCACTTCCTCGGCCAGAATTTCGGCAAGGCGTACGACGTCACCTTCCTGAACGCGGATGGCGCGACGGAGCACGCCTGGGGCACGTCATGGGGTTTCTCGACCCGCATGATCGGCGGCACGATCATGGCCCACGGCGACGACGCCGGCCTGCGTCTGCCGCCCGCGGTCGCCCCCATCCAGGTCGCCATCGTCCCAATCTTCCGGACCGATGACGAGCGCGCCGCCGTCCTTGGCGTGGCGGAGAAGCTCCGCACCGACCTTGCATCAACGGGAGTCCGGGTGCGTCTGGACGACCGCGATCAGCATCGCCCGGGGTACAAGTTCGCCGAATGGGAGCTCAAGGGGGTGCCTATCCGGATCGAGCTGGGTCCACGGGACGTCGCTGCGGACCGCGTGGTTCTCGCCAGTCGCCTGGGCGGCGACAAGGAGGAGGTCGCCCTGGCTGACGTGGCCGGTGGGATGGCGGCGCGGCTCGCATCGGTCCAGAAGGCGCTCTATGCCGATGCGCTCGCGTACCGCGAGACGAACACCCACGAGATCAACTCGTTTGACGCATTCGCCACGGGCGTCGCGGAGCAGGGCGGCTTCTGGATCGGGGCCTGGTGCGGCGACGCTGCATGCGAAGCGGAGGTCAGCACCAAGACGAAGGCGACGATTCGCTTCCTGCCACTCGAGCCAGAGGATCCCGGTGCTGCCTGCGTGCATTGCGGCAAGCCCGGCGTCGACGTCGCGACCTGGGCCCGCGCCTACTGATGGATGAGCCGCACATCGTCAGCATCGAGGAGATTCGCGAAGCTGCCGAGCGCATCCGCGGCGTGGCCACGCGGACTCCGCTCCTGCAGTGGGACGACACCACCTGGCTCAAGCCCGAGTCGCTTCAGCCGGTCGGCGCATTCAAGATGCGCGGTGCGTACAACAAGGTCGCTTCACTGACCGATGCCGAGCGCGCCCGCGGCGTCGTCACCTACTCGTCCGGCAACCACGCGCAGGCGGTCGCGCGTGCCGCACGGCTGCTGGGTGCGAAAGCCGTCATCTGCATGCCGTCCGATGCGCCGCGCGTGAAGATCGACGGCGTCGAGCGTGATGGCGCCGAGATCGTGTTCACCGGATCGGACTCCGAGGAGCGCCATCAGCGCGCGCTGTCGCTGGTCGAGGAGCGCGGCTTGGTCATGGTCGAGCCATATGACGACCCGGCCATCATTGCCGGCCAGGGGACATGCGGCCTCGAGATCGTTGAGGATCTGCCTGGCGTGACGAGTGTTCTGGTTCCCGTCTCCGGCGGTGGGTTGAGTGCGGGTGTTGCGACCGCGGTCAAGGCGCTGACGCGTTCCGCGCGCGTGATCGGCGTGGAGCCGGAGCTTGCCGCCGACGCCAAGGAGTCGCTCGAGCGCGGCGAGCTGGTGCACTGGACCGCAGTACAGACCGGTCGCACCATGGCCGACGGACTGCGCACGAACTCGCTCGGTCCGCTCCCGTTCGAGCACCTGCGGCGCTTCATGGACGAGATCGTCACCGTCTCCGAAGATGATATGGCCGATGCCATGCGCCAGCTCGCGACCCGGGCGCGCCTGGTGATCGAACCCTCCGGCGCGGCCGCCATGGGTGCCCATCTCGCCGGCTCCGTGCCACGCGCCGACGGCGACAACGCCCGGGTCGTCATCCTGTCCGGCGGCAACGTCGACCCGGACCTCTACCTGCGCATCCTGGGTGGCTTCAAGACCGCCTGACTCGAACGATGCTCACCTCGAAGCGTTGTGGTGGTCACCCGCCGCGGAGGGTCTCGACGGCGCGATCGAGCTGCGGATCGGCCTCCGAGAGCGGATCCTCAGGCGCCGCCACGGTCACATCGGGAAGGATGCCATCGGGTGCCGCGGAGTTGTGCTCCGGGGTGAACCATCGGTCAGTGGTGAGACGCAGGCCGCCACCATTGGGCAGGTCGCGCCAGATCTGGACCGTATTCTTGCCGAAGGTCGGCTCGCCCAGGATGGTGGCACGTCCGGTCTCCTGGAGCGCGGCGGCCACGATCTCCGAGGCCGATGCGGACCCGCCGTCAACCAGCACGATCACCTCGATCGCATCGCTCTGTGCGATGCCGGACTCGGCGCGCCATTCCTGCACGTCCTCACCGGACTCAACCGTGAACAGCAGCTCACCGCTGTTGACGAACTGGCTGGCGATCCCCTGCGCCGCAACGATATAGCCGCCCGGATTCGAGCGCAGATCGAACACGATGCCGGTCGCGCCCTGGTCGAGCAGCGACTGGAGCGCGTCGCGGAACAGCCCGCTGGCGCGATCGGTGAATGAGGTGAGGGCGATGTAGCCGATGCCATCCTCGAGCATCTCGGCGTTCACCTCCTGGAGATCGATCACCGCGCGCGTGATGGTGATGTCGAGCTCCTCGTCGTCGCGCTGGACGGTGAGCGTCACATCGGTGCCGGACTCGCCGCGAACATCAAACACGAGGGTGCTCAATGAGCCCCCGATGGTCGACGTGCCGTCGATCTCGAGCACCTGGTCGCCCGGACGCAGGCCGGCCGCCTCGGCTGGCGACCCGTCGAGCGGCGCGACAATGACCATGGCGCACGTCGTGGTGACCACCGTGCAGGCGGCGAGATCGTCCGGATCGGCGAGGTTTTCCATCCCGACCTCGGCACCGATGCCGCTGAACTCGCCGGAGAGGCTATCTTGCGCCGCTCCGTACTGGCTCGGCGGCGAGTACCCGGAATATGGGTCCTCGAGCCCGTATTCGATCATGCCGCGGACGGCGCCGTCGACGAGCTCCTCGTCGGAAACTTCATCGACGTAGTCGCCTTTGATCTGTGCGTACGTCTCGCACAGGACGGCGAAGGCTTCAGATGCCTCGGCGCAGGTGATCGTCTCGAGAATCGGTGTCGGCCCCGGAGTCGGTTGCGGCGTTGCGGCTTCCGACGGCACAGTGACCGATGGCGCCGGCGTGGCGGAGGAGTCGGCGCTCGCCACTTCCCCGTTGCCGACGGCGAGGCCGGCGACGAAGGTGGCCGCCCCGAACAGGAGCAGCACGGCGATGAGCACCGCGGCGGCGGCGGGTGAGCGGCGGGAAGTGATCATGGTCATGAGATCCGTCCTATGCGTGGGCGCGGACGCGCATTCTCCCGCGAAACGAGCGAAGGTGCTCAGTGCACGTCAGTGGTTGTCTGACTGCAGTACGTCGCTCGGACCTCGGCGCCTCAATGACGGATGGCGCGCATGCCCAGAAAGATCGGGATCTCGGCATTGGCGCGGGCATCGCCACGTGCGACCTTGCCGGGCCGTCGATCCGGCGGCAGGTCGGGGATCTCGAGCATGGCATCGGTGCCGAAGCCGGCATCGGCGAATGCGTTGATGTAGGCACTGATCGGCCGATGGAAGCTCCGCGTCGGTAATCCGCCACCCAGCGATTTCATCGGCACCGCAAGCTCGGTCAGGTAGCCATCAATGCGCCGATACGTCAGTTTCCGTCCCTCGTCGAAGCCCCAGCCCGAGTGTCGAGGCTGGCGAAAGGCCGGATGGGTCATGAGCAGTACCACGCGAGCGGCCGGCTTCAGTACCCAGTCAATGCCGCGCACCACGTCGTCGAGCGGGTCCATGTCCTGGATGCTGAGAAGGAGCACGGCCGCGTCATGCGCCGCTGGCTCCAGGTCCGCCGCCGCCGGCAACCGTCGTGCATCGGCCACCAGGAAGCGCGCTCCCTTCAGCCGCCCGTGGCGACGTTTCGCGGCGGCGATCAGCTTGGCGGATGCATCGGTGACGGTGACGTGCGCGCCAGCATCGGTCAGGTAGGGCGCGAGCACTCCCTGCCCGCCGCCGATGTCCAGGATCCGCTCGCCGAGCTGCGGACGAAGCAGGTCCAGGGCGGCCGGAATGGCCAGCTCGCGATGGTACGTCGAGCCTCGGTCGCCGACCCAGCCGTCGTACCAGGTCGCCACGCGTTCCCAGCTCGTCTCGTTCGGTGCGCCACTGCCTCGTTGTCGCCGCATGCTCAGAAGTATGGCCGCCGAGGTCCGTCTGGGCGGACGCATCAGGGCTTGAACCCCTGACGTGACCTCTGCTGAGGACAATTTGCCGGAGAAAGCGCCGCCTGGCGCAGAAGTTGTCGTTCCATGAGCACTTCTCCCGGTTGATGCCCGCCTATGACCTTCGGCAACGTCACCGCTTCAAAGCGTGGGCTCAGGGGGAGCAGACCGCGATGTCGGCACACTCGGTGGCGTCGCGCGGCGCCACATCGGACCCGTCCAGGAGCACGCGGTCGCCGAGCGGCTCGTCAAGCACCAGCACGTACGGCGTCTCCGGGTTCGAGGGACACTCCTGCAACCCACCCCGGGGCCGGACGGAGAAGACCACGGTCACGCTCTCGGCCCCGACGGTGACGACTGGCTTCTCGATGCGACCGCTCGCGTCCTCGCCGCTGTTGCACGCCCGCTCGGTCACCAGCACCTCGATCTCCGTCATGTCGGCGGTCAATGCAACATCCGGGGCCACCCGGAAGGACGCCAGCCCAAGGTCCGGTCCGAAGCTCGTTACCGGCTCGGGGTCCGGGGATTGGGTGGGATCGACGCTCGGATTGCCCTGTCGCACGGCGGCACACGCGGACAAGGAGAGGCCCAGGACAACGGCGGCGGCAAGTCTCATGGCACCCAGACGCGTTGGTGCGTCAATTGGTGCCAACCACGGTTGGGCGACGGCGAGTCCCGGCAAGGACCACGGCCGCCACGACTGCAATGACCAGGCCGATGACGCCCACGATCCCGAAGCCCCATCCGAAGCCTCCGACCTCCGACACGCCTCCCGCGATGAACGGACCGATCCCGAGCCCGGCCGAGAGCGTCGTTCCATAGCCGCCCAGGCCGGTGGCGCGCAGCTCCGGCCGCGCGACCTCGCTGATCGTGACCTGCACCCTCATCAGCGTGAAGGCCAGCGCGACGATGCTCGTCACGAGGACGAGGATGACCCCGGGCACGGCGCCCTGGAACCCGAGGAAGCTGATGATCACGCCATACAGACCCGCGCCGATGGCGGCCGTCACCGGCGGGATCGGATGACGGTCGATGAGGCGGCCGAGCGGCACCCGCGACGCGCCGTTGGCCAGCGACTGGACGGCAAGCAGCAGACCAACGGTGCCGGCGGCCAACCCCAGGCCCGTCCCGAACAGCGGGAAGAGGCCGGCCACGGCGCCCCATGGCAGCCCGATCGCCAGGGCCGCCAGCCAGACGCCCAGGATCGCCCGCTGGCGGGCAACCTCGGCCACCATGCCGGGAAGGCGCGCGAGGCGCACGCGCGACCGCATCGACGGGGCCACGAACAAGGCCCCGATCACCGCCGTCATGCCCATGGCCGCGGCCGCGAGGTACGTCGGCACCGGTCCACCGAGGTCCCAGATCAGGCCGCCGACCGCAGGGCCGGATGCCACGCCGGTATGGGTGAAGAGGGTCAGCCAGCCGAAGGCGCTGCCGCGGGATTCGTCCGGTGCGCTGAGCGCCACGTAGGCGCCGATGGCAGGCAGGAACAGCGAAGCGGTGACGCCCGACAGAATCGCCCACAGGTACAACGGGATGATGCTGTCGAGCGCGACTGCGGCCAACGGAATGAGATTGACCAGCCCGTTTCCGACGATGGCAAGCAACAGCACGCGCCGCGTGCCCCACGCATCGGCCACGGCGCCGAACGGGAGCTGAAGGAAGGCCTGGAGCCCGAACCGGACGGATCCGAGGAGGCCGACATCGGCCAGGGTCCCGCCCAGCAGGCCGACATTCAGCGGCACTGCCAACCCGGCGGCCCATTGCCCCAGCATGAAGGTGTAGGTGGCAACGTAGGCCGGCCACAACGGCGCGCGGCCAGCGCTCATCGGCCGCTCATGCCCTCACGCATGCCGCCAAGGAAGGCCACGGCGTTGGCACCCAACGCGTCGACGGCGTAGCCGCCCTCCTGGAGCGCGACGACCGACATCCCCAGGCTCGCAATAGCCCGGCCGATGCGGGTGTAGTCATGGGTCTCCAGTGCCAGGTTGGAGATCGGATCGGCATGGTAGGTGTCGAAGCCGAGCGACACGACAAGCGGGGCATCGGCGTCAAACGTGGCAATGGCCCCGAGCGCCTCGGACAGCACGCCGAGATAGGCGTCGCCATCGGTCCCTGGCGCAAGCGGCAGATTGAGCGTCATGCCTTCGCCGTCGCCGGCACCGCGCTCGGTCGCGTAGCCGGAGTAGTACGGGTAGATGGCGCGCGGGTCACCGTGCAAGCTGACGTAGAGCACGTCGCCGCGCTCCCAGAAGATCTGCTGCGTGCCGTTACCGTGATGGAAGTCCACGTCCAGCATCGCCACGCGCTCGGCGCCGCGGGCGATCAGCGATTGCGCGACAATCGCGGCATTGTTGAAGAAGCAGTAGCCGCCGATGAGGTTGCGGCCGGCGTGGTGCCCCGGCGGACGGCACAGGCCGTAGGCCAGCGGCGCTCCCGCAAGCACTCGATCGAGCGCGGTGAGACCGATGTTGACTGCGGCGCGGGCGGCCTGCGCAGTCCCGGCCACGATCGGCGTGGCGGTATCGAAGCAGTAGGCGCCCAAGCGGTCGTGGCGCCCGACCGGCAGCCGCTCCAGGAGCATGCCGGCCGCGTATGCGCGCACGAGAAACGTGTCCGGAATCAATGGCTGTGCGGGATCGTGGCCGGCGGCCAATGCATCGGTCCAGACATGCTCGACCAGGTCGATCAGCTCGAGCTCATGTACCGCGCTGATCGGGTCGGGTCCGTGATCCTCGGGCGCTTCGAGCGCATGGTCGCCGGTGGCCAGCAGCGCACGGCGGATGACGGCCGCGCGTTCGGGCGACTCGAAGCACGGGACCGGCTTCCCGCCGACCAGCTCAATGAGGCCGTCGTGGGCGAGGTGATCGTCCGAAGCGATGAGCGGCGTGGAAGGCAAGGGCGGCATGTAGCTGGGAACGATACGACACGGCCGTCGTTCTGATCTCCACCCCACGAGACCCCCAGCAGCCCCGCTAAACTGGACCACGATGAAGATCGCCCATGTTCGGGAACGGCACGCTCCCGCCGGAACGCCGTGGCGCCTCGCCGCCGCGTTGGATGTCGACGGCACTCGCTGGCAGGACCTCGAGGAAGCACGCCGCGCGCTCGTCGCCGCCCAGCCCGGTCGTGCGCACAACAACAGCCTCTATCGCCAGCCGATCACCACCCTGGACGCGCACTTCGCCAACGGGCTCCGCGTGGACGCGCTGGACGACCTGCTCGCGACGCAACCTGATGAGCCGATGGACGCATCGGCCCTGGAGTTCGGCCCGCCGATCCTGGCACCGCCGAGCCTGCGCGACTTTTACGCCTTCGAGCAGCACGTCGGCACGATGTGGAAGCGCCGCGACATGGAGATCCCCGAGGCCTGGTACCGCATGCCGATCTTCTACTTCAGCAACGTTTCCGAAATCCGCGGGCCTGGCGCCCCGGTGCATGCGCCGCGCGGTTCGGAGGAGCTGGACTATGAGCTCGAGGTGGCCGCGCTCATCGACACGCCTGTGCGTGACCTTGACGCCGCGCGCGGTGAAGAGGCGATCGGTGGCTACCTGATCCTCAATGACTGGAGCGCGCGC